>CAMOIR010000013.1 GCA_946616455.1 uncultured Candidatus Saccharibacteria bacterium
GCACAAATGACTAATCCGATTAATGCGTATAGTATGGTTTTTTTAGCTTTTTCGATTTTTGCAGCATCGCCTGTGGATGTAATGTATTGGACTCCACCGATGATTACCCAGATGACTGCAACTATGCCCAAAACCCCAATAATTATACTTAGAATATTAATGATGGTAGTGTCAAGAGTTGCTACGTTGCCACCAGCATTACTACAGCCAAGTGCAGCACGTACTTCTTCGCTGATTTCTTCGTCGCAAGATGGTGGTGCTGCAAATACTGGAATGCTTCTTAGAGTAAGAATAGAAAATAATGAAATAACGATAAAAACAATTGTTTTAAGTTTTTTTATCTTTTTCATAGAACTCCTTTGTCAATGTTATTATTTATTTTTGAATTAATGATAAACGATGTTTCTTCTGATACAGTTGTGCTTTCTGTGATTGTATTTGAAACAAAAGCGACGATGATCTCGGCTAAGGCAACAATGAGTAAACCTATAAGGGCGTAGGTGATCATCTTTTTCCCTTTATCTAATTTACCCGCGTCTCCTGAAGACGTAATATAGGTGATGCCACCATAAACTATAAAGATAGCAGAAACGGCGCCTGCTATCCCGATTACCCATTGGACTGCATTGGTGATTAAATTTGAAGCGCCGACACAACTGCTTTTTAGGCAATTTTTGGCAAAAGAGCCGTTAGCGCCTAGCATGGCAATACGGATAGAATTCATGATGACGTTTGCAGACATGACGATGGCGAGACCCAGAAAGGCATGATAAAGAGCTTTTTTGGCGGTGGCGACTTTGCCTGGGTCGCCGGCTGAAAAAGTATATAGATAACCACCATAAATAGTGTAGCCTAGTACTAGATAGGCAGCAATAACTGTAATATCTATGAGGACGTTGGCTGCTATGAGTACGGCACCAGTCTTTAGATCTTGGTCGTTTGAGATGGTAACTCCACAATCCCATGAGGTAAGGCCTAAGAATCCGCCACAATCTGTGCCGGATCTGCCTTGAAATGTATATGCATGCGCAACAGAATTAAGTGCGGTTGCCGAAATAATAGTCATCACTGATGCTAGAATAAGCTTGGCGATTCTTGTTTTCATGCTTATAATATATCATTAATATAGAAAAAAGTCCAATTTCTGAAATTAGTTTAAGCATATTCTTGACGATTCTAAAAATAGGTATATTTACTCTTGACAAAAACGCTTATGTGTGATAAAATTATTGTACGCCTAATGGGAGGCGAGTTTTATTATGATAATCAAAAACAGATCAAAAAAGATTGATTGGAAAAGAAAGAAAATTCTTTTTAGTTTGTTTTTGATGATTATGACGTTGTTTTCTGGTCTTGTAGTGCCGGTGATTAATGAAACGACGGTCTATGCTGAGCCAAATAATGCTACGACTCAGGATGTTGATGTAAATGAAGATATAACTACTTCAACTACTACGGGTAGTTCAGGAAGTGATGGATGTAAAAACAGTTTGGGGCCACTTGGGTGGTTGGTGTGTCCTGCGACAGGGAAAATCGCTGAGGCAGTAGATTGGCTTTATGATAAGATTGAGGAATTTTTGGTGATTAACCCTGTAGAGGGGGAGGATGGTACACCGATTTATGAAATTTGGAAGTATTGTAGAGGTGTTACAAATATCGTATTCAGTATTTTTCTACTTGTAGTGATTTATTCGCAGATTACTGGGTATGGTATTTCGAATTACGGTATTAAAAAAGCTTTGCCGAAGTTGATTGTGGGAGCGGTGCTGGTAAACCTTAGTTTTCTCATATGTACAATTGCGGTGGATTTGTCGAATATCATAGGTAATAGTCTACGAGGAATATTTGTATCGGTAGAGGAATCTGTAATGATAGGTGGTACGAGTGGCGTAACAGCTGCTTCGAAAATATCCTATGCTAGTTTGTATAGCTCGTTGGCTGGTGGGGCGGCGCTGGCAATTGGTGCTGGTGTGATTGCTTTTGAGACCGGAGCTATTTGGATGTTGATACCGACGATTCTTGGTGCAATTGTAGCAGTAGCTTCTGGTCTTATTACGATTGCTTTGAGGCAGGCTGTGGTGGCACTTCTAATTATGATTTCGCCACTTGCTTTTGTGTCGTATATTTTGCCAAATACCGAATCGTGGTTTAAGAAGTGGAAAGATTTGTTTAAGAAAATGTTGGTGTTTTATCCGATGTTTTCGTTACTATTTGGTGCTTCACAACTAGCTGGATTTGCGATTATCGCAAGTGCAAAAGATGGTTTTGGACTTTTGCTTGGGTTGGCTGTGCAGATATTCCCATTGTTTTTCTCTTGGAAATTAATGACAATGTCCGGAACTTTCTTGTCAGATATCAATGCAAAACTCAGAGGTCTTGCAGCGAAACCATTGGCGACAAATCGTGCCTGGGCGGATTCGCATCGAGCATTGTCTAAACAGAGGAGTTTGGCTTCAACTAGACCATATACACCGTCGCTTAGGTTGATGCAGTTTATTTCTAATAGAAGGGTTGCGAGAGCGGCAGAGCTTAGCGAAAATGAGGAGCTTGCAAAGAATCGTGGCTTAGCCTATAGGGCGCAAAGGAATTATAGACGTAATGGTACTCCAACTAAATTAGGGGAAAGATCTTATAATAATCAGGCTCTAAATGGAAGATACCAGGAGGTTATCTTAAGGAATAAGGACAATATGGAGAAAGGTCTTGGTCAGCTTGAAGCGGTAAAACAGCATAGTTCGACGGCTCAAAAAATAAGATTGGACAAATTGGATGCTAAAAATGTTGTAGCATTTGACAGATTGAAAGCAGAACAGGTTCGTAGTGAGAAAATTGCGTATGAAAATGCAATGGGCTTCCATAGAAGGATGGAAGATGCGGTAAATGCGCATATGGATGATAAGAATAAATACACATATAATAGTAAGGGTGAAAGAGTGATTAATGGTAAATATAAAATGCATGAGATTGATGATAGGGCTTCAGCACGTGCTAGATATACGAGCATGAGTGAAATAATGGAAGGAAACACAAAGGATGTGCATATGGTGGCGGCTAATGCGGCACAATCTTATGATACGCAAAAGAAAATTATCGAATCGAAGATGGGTAAATACTTTGAATTAACTCCACCGACAAAGGATGTGGAATATCGTTTGAAAGAATTGACTGTACTTAATGGTGATGAGTTGAAGAACGGCAAAAAAGCTGCTGATAGTATTGATTTGATACTGCCAGGACTCAGAACGCTTAATCAACGAGGTGATACTGATTTAGTAAAGGAACAAATTGATAACATTTTGAGTAAGAAAATTGGTGGTGGAATTGAGCTTGGTACTCATGCTTCGCAAGCGTTGGCAAGTTTCTTAATGTTTGAAGTGAAAGACAACGATCCATTCTTAAGGAGATTTGGAAAATATATTAATCTCGAAACAGCACGTGCATATAATTCTAATGATAGAAAAGTCTTAGATGTAACTTATGATGAATATGTGAAGGGTTATCATGATGGTGAGGTCGTAACGAAAGATAATCCAACTGGAAGAATGTTTGCAAAAAAGGGCATGAAACAATTGGTGGAGGGTACATCGCTTGATAATATTGAGAGGACGGCATTGTCGAACTTGGATGAGAGCTTAAAACAAGCATACGGATATGATAAAAGTCAACCTACTAAGAGTTGGGACATAGATGGTTGGCTTACGAAACGTAAAGAAATACAAACCGCATTTGAGCCAGCATTTTTGTCGGCCAGTTTGAAGTGGCTATCGGGGAGCGAACAGATTAATAGTGGTGTGAAATTTTGGACTGGATATGAAATGAAACAGAAAAAGGATAGTACTGGTAATGTGATTGTTGATAAGTATGGTGATCCGGAATATACCATGACTCCGGTATGGGAAGGGGAAGAATTTGCTGGTCACAGAAAGAAGGTGAAAGATTATTTCCAGGATAGAACGATGGCCTTCTTTAAGGATCAAACTACGGGGCAGATATTGGGCATGAGAACAGATTATAGAGACTCGACAATGGAACATTTATTGAGTCAATATCTAAGTGCCGATTCGGATGAAGAGCTTGCTAATGAAAGGAATATGGAATACAAGAAAGCTGAGGCTGAGATACAAACTAGATATGGTGATTTGAATAAGGATGAAGCGGAGGAGCGTCGTAAGGCGGATTTGAAAGCTCTCAAGATGGAACTAGCAGGACGACAGCTACGTAAGATACTTGGTGAAACTGGTAAGTTGAAGCAAATCTATCGTACTAGAACCAGTGGTACGGCAATTAATGCAAAAGACTGGTTGAGGCGATGGGTGAATCTGGATGACGAGGATGCTTTACTGAAAGAAAAAAATTATTATGATGAGTTGTTAAAATCGAAAAAGAAACACGATGGCGATGTTGATTCGTCAGACTCTGTGGAGGCTAAAGGTGGTATATATAGCGATTCAGATAGGGAGATGTTCTTGAATGAAATGCAGAATTTGAAGGATAGAACTATGGATGATGAAAAAATGGTATTCTTCGAAGAGACTAGGGGACAGCTAGAAGATTGGTTTGGTGAAAATACTACCATTGTAAAGAAATATGAAAAATATTATAAAGAAGATAATCCTCACGCCGATAATCTTGATTTATATAAATATGTAGTCGAACTGCTAGAGGATATGGATAACTATCCAGACGCTTAAAATAGCCATAAATCGATTATGCATAAACGTCCTTATATGATATAATATTGACATGGCACAGTATAAAGTACCACAGGATGTCGAAGCGGACGATAAGTTGTTGGGGCCGTTTTCTTTTCGGCAGTTTGTTTATTTGATGATTGCTGCTGGGCTGATTGCCCTAGCAGTCGGTTTGTTTCAGCTTTTTCCGCTGCTTGCGATTATTCCTTTACCGCCAGTGTTGTTGTTTGTTGCTTTGGCTTTGCCTTTAAGAAAAGATCAGCCAATGGAAACATATTTGACAGCTCTCGTTTCTTATTACCTAAAACCGCGTACTAGAACATGGGAACCAGGTCAAAGAGAGTCCACTATCCAAGTGATTGCACCGAAGGTTGTAGAGGAGAAACGTACAAGAGATATTACTGGTGAAGAAGCAACGCACAGGTTGTCGTTTTTGGCGGATATTGTGGATACTGAGGGGTATGCGATTAAGGGTGGTACGACGGGAAGTTCAATGCGAGAAGATTTGGTGGCGGAGGCAAATACGGCGGAAGATATTTTTGAAACAGGACATTTTGATAATTTAAGTGATACGATTGCAAAGGACGAAAATGCTAGACATGAAGAGGTTGTGAAGGAAATGCGTGCAGCGATAGATAATAGTGATGAAGTGTCCTTTGAAAAAGGAATTCAGAAAGATACCAATGTTAATGATTCTAATGGGGCAGAGGATAAAGTTGATGAGAAATCTGTTGAAGACAATAATGATGTGGAAAATGAAAATAAGAACGAAAATGATTCGCAGAATTTGGTAAAACCTAGTATAATGGAATTAGCTAACAATTCTGATTATTCTGTTGCAACGATTGCAAAAGAGGCTGAACGTATTAATAAAAAAGATGAGGAAGAGGTATTTGTATCTTTGCATTAAATTATGAATCCACAAGATAATACAATGAGTCAAAACAATAATGGACAAGCGATGGGCGGGCCGCAGATTTTGATGCCGAATCAACAAGCTCAACCTGGCATGCCACAGGTAATCATGCCGAATCAACAAGCCCAACCTGGTATGCCACAGATGATAATGCCGAACCAACAAGCTCAACCTGGTATGCCACAAAATCAACAAATGCAGCCTGGTATGCCTCAAGGTGGAATGCAAGGTCAGTCGATGCAATCGGCTACACAAAATAGTATTGCGCAAAATCTTGGTTCTGTTGCAATGAGTGCACAGAGTGCTGCACCAGTTTCACCAAATAGGGAAAACCCATCTTCAACTCAAGCTACGTTGTTATTTTCTGAGCTTAGGGATAATGTAGTAATTATGAAGGATGGTTCATTTAGGGCGGTTGTAGCATGTAAATCGATTAACTTTGATCTTATGTCTAATGTGGAAAGGGAAGGGATTGAGTATTCATACCAAAATTTCTTAAACTCTTTGAAGTTTACAGTGCAGATATTGGTGCGCTCACAGAAGGTAGACATTGCTCCATATTTAGAAAGACTGTCTGATATCCGTAGAAATAATGATAATATGCTGCTTGGTGTATTGATGGATGACTACATTAACTTTATTGATATACTTTCTCAAGAGGCAAATATTATGGACAAGTCATTCTTTATTGTGATACCGTATTATACTTCAGCTGATGCCGAAAAAATGGTTGAACAAACGAAGAACTTGTTTAAAGTTTTCTCAAAGAATAAAGGACCTTCAGTAACAAAGATAGACAGAGCAACCTATGACAAGGCTTTGGGTGAGTTAACTAATCGCGTTGATGCAGTGATGTCTGGTCTTTTTCAGATGGGGATTCGTTCAGTGCGTTTAAATACCAAGGAATTGGCAGAATTATATTATAACTTTAATAATCCGGATACAGCAGTAAGAGAACCTTTGGTGGATTTTTCTAAACTTGCATCACTTTATGTACGAAAGGGAGAAAAGGAGACAAATGGCTAAAAAGAAACAATTGACACCAGCCGAGATTGCTGCTCAGGCAGAGGCAATGGAAGCGGCAGAAATTCAGCGTGCGTTTGAACAGGGTACTAACACACTTCGAGATTTGATTTCGCCTTCTGCGATCGAGATACATTCTGATTATTTTCGTTTGGGTAATAAATATGGAAGAACGATTTATGTTTATGGATATCCTAGGTCGCTTTATACTGGTTGGCTTTCTCCGATTATTAATATCGACGAAGTGATTGATGTGTCGATGTATATTTATCCAGTTGAATCGGCGGTAGTGATGAAAAATCTTAGAACAAAAGTTACTCAGCTTGAAGCATCAATGAATTTGAATATGGAGAAGGGTAAGGTGCGTGATCCGGAACTTGAGGCTGCGATTTATGATGCAGAGGAGCTTCGCGATCAACTTCAGGTGGGAGCAGAGAAGTTTTTCCGTTTTGGGCTTTATGTGACCATTTGGACAGATTCGCTTGATGAGATGAAATTTGTGCAACAAAAGATAGAGACGATTTTTGGGCAACAAATGGTGTTTTCGAAGGTAGCAAATTCGCAACAAGAGCAAGGGCTTAATTCTGTGACGCCACAATGCACTGATCAATTACAGATTCGAAGGAACATGAATACTGGTGCGATATCTACTTCTTTTCCATTTACTTCAGCAGATTTGACGCAAGATAAAGGGATTTTGTATGGCATCAATATGCATAATAACGGTTTGGTAATATTTGATAGATTTAGTTTGGAAAATGCCAACATGGTGGTATTTGCGAAATCTGGTGCAGGTAAATCGTTTACGGTGAAGCTAGAGGCTCTTCGCTCGATGATGATTGGATCAGAAATACTGATTATTGATCCAGAAAATGAGTATCAGAAATTATGCGATGCAGTGGGCGGAACATATATAAGGCTTTCTTTGAACTCTGATGTAAGGATTAATCCATTTGATTTGCCAAAAGTTGTAGACGCAGAAGATTCTAATGATGCCTTGAGAGCAAACTTAGTGACTTTGCATGGTTTATTTAGATTAATGCTTGGTGGGAATCAAGTGACTGGTGGTGGTCAAGTGGTGCCGGCTTTGTCTGCAAATGAAGAGGCGGATCTTGATCAGGCACTTATTGATACGTATGCTAGGGCAGGTATTACTTCTGATCCTCTCACACATCAGTCAACTCCTCCTACGATTTTGAATTTGTATGATACGCTTCTTCATATGGAGGGATCTGGTCCGCAGTTAGCACAAAGATTAAGGAAGTATACGAGCGGTACTTTTGCTGGCATATTCTCACAACAGTCAAACATTGATATCAATAATCAGATGGTGGTGTTTAATATTCGTGATCTAGAAGATGAATTGCGACCGGTGGCAATGTATATTGTTTTGTCACATATTTGGAACATTGTGAGGGCTGAGCAGAAAAAGAGGTTGCTGATTGTGGATGAGGCGTGGCAGTTGATGCAGTACGAAGACTCGGCCAATTTCTTGTTTTCGCTAGCTAAGAGGGCAAGAAAGTACTACCTTGGTCTTACTACAATCACGCAGGATGTAGAAGACTTTATGAGTACTAAAATGGGAAGAGCGATTGTGGCAAACTCTTCGATGCAGTTGCTTTTGAAACAGTCTTCTTCTGCGGTAGATGTATTATCAGATGTGTTTAAACTAACTGAGGAAGAAAAGAGAAGATTATCAAACTTCCCAGTGGGGCAGGGGCTATTCTTTGCTGGGCAAAATCACGTACATATTCAGATTATTGCTTCGGAAACCGAAGAGGGGCTGATTACGACTAACCCTAGCAAAAAACAGTGAATTATGGTATAATATTATTATGAAATGCCGAAGGATGATGCAGAGATTTTGGGCGGTGTTTTTTGCAGTTTTCTTTGGATTCTTGCAAGTAAATAGTGTTTTTGCAAAGCTCGATGCAGGAACTTTGAATTTTTTTGCACAGAACAATATTCTCTATTATGATCCTAGCAATCAAAACTGTAAAACCGAGCTAGTTACTGGTGATAAGGTAACTGTAATTGGTGATTCGATTTCGGTTGGGGCAAGGGCGGAATATGATGCGAAATTGCCTGGGGCAGATTATTCCAGTAAAACATATAATGGAACAACTTACGAATTGACGCAGATTAGTAAGCATTTTGCGATGGACGCTGATGGAAACTATTCTGGTATGTCTATTGTTAGGGAAATGGACAAGCAGAGTTCACTTAGAAGGTATGTAGTGTTTGCACTTGGAACGAATGACGTGGATATGGTGACGGAAGCGAAAATTGACGAATTGGTTCAGCTAATAGGTACGAATCATAAGATTGTATTAGTGACTAATTATGCTTTTCCAGATGCTTCTTCTTACGATAAAAATAATGAGGCAATACGAAATGCGGCTGAGAAATATAGTGGTAAAGTCGCTGTAGCGGATTGGGCTATTGAAGCGTCAAAAAGGGGAGCGGAGTTATTTAGTAGTCAGGGTGGAGTACATCCTAATGTTGAGGGAAGTAAAGTATTTGTTGATGTAATAGATAAAGCGCTCAATTCTTTTAGTAATTCCGATAGTAGTGGTGGGATGGGAAACAACAAGAATTATGCTGGAGTACAGGTGTGGAGCGATGCGGAAATGGAGGCAATTCAGGCTAATAGAAAAGTTTATGAAGAAGTGGCAAATAAATATCATTTTCCTTGGCAAATATTAGCAGTAATACATTATCATGAATCATCTTTTGCGAAGAGTAACCCTTCGAATGGACAAGGAGTCTATCAGTTATATGGTTATACTGGGGGAGGAAATAATGCGAATCGATTTGTGCCTGGGCCAATTTCTGAGGAGGAATTTAAACGACAGACGTATCTCGCAGCGGATGAAATAAGCGAACATGCTGGTGATAGGGATTTAAATGATCCAGATAATGTAAAATGGCTGTTTTTTGCCTATAATGGGCAGGCTTCTGTATATAAGCAAAAAGCCTTGAATATGGGCTTTACTGTAGAACAGGCAAATAACGGTGAAGGATCGCCCTATGTGATGAATCGTGCTGATGCTAAACGGGATCCTACTAGTAGTGGAATGAGCAAGTATTGGCCAGGGAGATATGTGGGAGATGGTGTATATGACAGTGATTCTACTTCAACTAGATTTGGCGCATTTGTGCAGTACGAGGTGATAGCAGGTACTGGTCAATGTTCGACTGGGGCTGGCGGGACGATTGCAGAAACCGCAATCCAATTATCTTGGGATGGACACGGTCATTCAAAGAATGATCCAAAGCCGGAATATGTAGCAGCGATGAAAGAAGTTGGTTCGTATATGACAGGCTGTGGACATGGAACTTGTGCGCCAATTGGAGCTAGCTGTGATCAGTTTGTAGGCACAGTAATGCGTTATTCTGGGGCGGATCCTGATTTTCCGGTGTTTGGGCCAGCAAATCAAGAACAGCATATGAAGGATCATCCAGATATGTACGTAGAAATACAACATAATAATGATTTGTCGGTTTTGGAGCCAGGTGATATTTTTGTAACACATGGTGCCAATGGAAATCATATTTACTTATATGTAGGGAAGACTGAGGATGGAAAAGGATTAATGCAGGCATCAGCGTCGTTTAATGGTCGTACTGGCGAGCATTTCCAGGGTGTGTATTTTTCGGATCATGGTGGAGCTAGACAATATAAAGTATGGAGGAGGATAAACTTTTGATGCAGAAGGAAGGGATTGTAAAGAAAAAGTGGATTATCTGGGGTGGCCTGGTTACTTTAATATTGGTATTAGTTATTAGTGCCTGGAATATTATTAATAACAATCTAAATTCGGTTATATTAAATATAATGGTTACTCCGTCGTCAGCAAAAGTAATGCTCGGGGATAAGGAGCTCGGAACGAGCGGTGAATATAGGGTGCGTCCGGGTGAATATAGGTTGGAGGTGAGTGGAGAAGGATTTGTGACAGAAACGCGAGAGATGACGCTTAATGAAAATGATGTAAAAGATATTTGGTTATATCTTTTGCCGACTGAAGAGAATTCGGAATATTATGCAAATAATCCAGAGGATGGGTTACTACTTGGTGAAATAAGAAGTAGAGAGACAGAAGAAAAGTTGCAAGATGTAATTGCGAAAAACCCTATTTTGAATGAATTACCAATTGAGATAGAATATTATACTGCAAACTATGAGAAATATATAAAATATAGTATTTCATATGGTTTGGATGAAGATACGAATGAATTTGTGATTGTGGTTACCGATTATACTGGTGGCAATTATGAGAATGCAAAACAAAAGCTTGCAGCAAGAGGGTTTGATTTAGATGAATATACAATTAAATATGTTGATGTCACGTCGGAATCTGAAGAGGGGAAGGCATTTTAAAACTAGGTTCTTTAAAAAATCTTTGAAAGCTTGAGTTTTGAATATTAATTGGAGATTATGCTTAATGGTTTGTATTTGGAGTTTAACCCCAGAAGCCACGTTTTTTGGTTTTCTTGAATTCTTCTAGGAGTTCTTTTTGTTTGCGACTGAGGTTTTTGGGAGTTTCGACGATGATGGTAACGATGTGAGGGCCACGGTCGCCATCGGCACGGAAAGGAACACCGTGACCGGATAGTTTGAATGGGGTACCAGATTGGGTACCGGCAGGTATTTTCATGGTGATTTTGCCATCGACAGTTTCGACTTCGATTTCGCAACCTAGAGCGGCGTCAACCATGCTGATTTTTTCTTCGGAAAGAATAATACGGCCTTCGCGAGTGAGAGTTTTATGCGGTTTGACATGAATACGAACATACAGGTCGCCCTTTTCGCCACCTTCTGGAGCGGCGCCACCTTTGCCTCTTAGTCGGATAGACATGCCATCGTCGATACCAGCAGGGATTTTTAGCTTTATACTATTGTTATTGTAATTGATGGTCTTGGTGGTGCCAAAAACTGCATCTTCAAACGAGATTGTGATAGAAGTTTCATAGTCTGCACCACGGCGTGGCCTTCTGGAGGCATTTCCGCCAAAGCCGAAAATATTGCCGAGGATATCATCAAGTCCACCACCAAAATCAAAATTAAATGATTGGCCATTGAAGTTGAAGTTACCACCTTCGAATGGATTACCACCTCCGAATGGATTACCTGAAGCATGGCCATTGACACCGGCATGGCCGAATTGATCGTAACGAGCACGTTTTTGTTTGTCGCTTAAAACGTCATGAGCTTCGTTGATTTCCTTAAATTTGGCTTCAGCTTCTTTGTCACCAGGATTTTTGTCTGGATGATATTTGACAGCGAGCTTACGATAGGCTTTTTTGATTTCATCATCAGAGGCGTTTTTGCTTACACCGAGAACTTCATAATAATCACGATTTGTCATGATGTCTATTATAACGTATTAGCACTCGAAATGCAAGAGTGCCAAATTAAACTCGTACGCGTGTTTCCACTAAGCCTGTGGAGACATTTCTAACAACAAGATCTACGCCGTTTGAGGCGCGTTCGATACGATGGGTAACCCAGCCAGATGAATTTCTGACGACAAGAGAATTAGAAAGAAGGCTGCCTTCAATATAGGAGCTACTACCGTCTGGTGCGTGATAAATGACGCCATTTCTAATTAGCATTTCTTCTAGGTATCCCATTTTTTCTCCGTTTAACTAAACTTTAGTTTATCTTATAAAGAAGTGTTTTGCAAGCTTGAGGATTTTTGAAAATTGATTTTTGTGTTATAATAGAAATGTAAAGCTATAAATTTAAATTTTGTTAATTTGTTAAACCGTTGTTATAAGGAAAATAACAGCAAAAGACAATTAGAAAGGGCAATATGGAAATAGTTATCCCAATTGTTGCCGCCGTGGTAGGTTTAGCTGCTGGGGCTGGCGGAGTTTTTGCATATAATAAAAAGAATGAAAATGGTGGGAAGGACCGTGCAGATGATTTGGTGCGTAAAGCAAAACGTGAAGCTTCTGACATTGTTTTGAATGCGAAAAAAGAGGCTGCTTCGATTACAGAAAAGAATCAAAATGAGGAAAACGAACGAAGAAAAGAATGGAAAAGGACAGAAAATCGTTTGGCAGAACGTGAGACGACTTTAGATAAAAAACTAGACCAATTGGAGAAAAAGTCAGAGAAACTAAATAAAGAAGAAAAGGAAATCGATGACTTAAAAAATGAAATACGAGACATTCGCGCCAAACAACACGAGAAGCTAGAGAAGATTGCTGGTTTGTCAAAGGCAGATGCACGTGATAAATTGATGAAAATGACTGAAAACGACATAAAGCAAGATTTGGCTGGGTTAGTAATAAAGGAGCAAAAAGAAATAAAGCACGATATAGACGAAACGGCACAGGCTTTGCTTCTTACTGCGATGGAAAGAATGTCTTCAGAGGTAACGGCAGATAGGACAATTACAGCTTTGAAGCTTCCTGATGATGATATGAAAGGACGTATTATCGGTAAGGAAGGGCGTAATATTCAAGCATTACAAAGAGCTACTGGTGTTGATATTATGGTAGATGATACGCCTGGGATGGTGGTTTTGTCTTCTTTTGATCCAATTAGAAGACAAGTAGCAAGATATGCATTAGAGCGTTTGATGAAGGATGGTAGAATTAATCCTGCATCCATTGAAGAATCTGTGGCAAAGGCGGAAAGGGAGATTGAAAAAGAAGTAGTTAGAGCGGGCGAGGATGCTGCGCGTGAAGTTGGTGTAGTAGGGATACCGAGAGAGATACTACATTTACTGGGCGAGTTGAAATTCCGTACATCTTATGGACAAAATGTTTTACTTCATTCAATTGAAATGGCACATGTGGCTGGAATGATAGCGGAGGAAATTGGTGCCGACAAGCGAGTTGCTAAGACTGCTGCGCTTCTTCATGATATCGGCAAGGCAGTAACTCATAAGATAGAAGGTAAGCATGCAGATATTGGTGCGGAGCTCGCAAAGAAATATGGTATGCCAGAGCCAGTAGTGCATGCAATCGCAGCGCATCATGACGATATAGAACCTACAACGCCAGAGGCTATCATTGTCAAAATCTGCGATGCAATGAGTGCCGCTAGACCGGGGGCAAGAAACATTTCGGCAGAAAACTTTGCTGAGAGAATGCGTGATTTAGAAAACATCGCTACTTCATTTCCGGGGATCGACAAGGCTTATGCTATATCGGCTGGACGTGAGATTCGAGTGATTGTAGAGCCGAAGCAGATTGATGATTTGTCGGCATTGAAATTAGCGCGAGACATTGCGAATAAGATCGAAGCAACAATGTCATATCCTGGCATTATCAAGGTGAACGTAATACGAGAAACTCGTGCAGTTGAATACGCTAAGTAAATAATCTAATTAGACATAGTTGCCTCGCAGGAATTTTTTACAAAAATAAACCTTACCATTTTTATTTAAGCTAATGATATAATTAAGTAAATATGACGGAGGGTTTATGAATAAGGTATTAACAAGAATTTTGTGCATCTTTTTGTCGTTCAGCATGACAGTTGGAGCTAGTCCAACTTGGGCGTTAATGAAGAATGAGACTATTACTGGTGAATATCCGTTTTATGCTTTTGTTGAAGATGAAGAGAATCCTTGGGGATCGGTGTGGGAGCCTCTTGATGCGACAGGTGAATACAAGTACAGTGATGATTATTTTGCTATAAAATCTCCAGGTACACATTCGGCGCTTAGGACGATGTCTTACGCTTTGGCACTAGCCGGATTTGAGAATACAAAAGATGGTTATCCAAATGAGACTGGAATAGTAAACCCAAAGATGAGGAAATTGCTAGGTGAGTTAGGTTTTACGGATTTTCAATATTGGGACGAAGGTTCGCAGGAAGATGGACATTCGATGGGGACTTCGATTGCACATAAGAATATTACATATGAGACGGTTTATGGGATGGAAAGTAAAGAATTGGTAGTTTTGGCGCCACGAAATTATAACTATATGACAGAATGGCTATCGAATTTTAATGTGGGGGAGGTGGGCGATCATGCTGGGTTTAGTGAGTCGGCATCGCTGGTTTATGAAAGATTGAAGAGTTATATTTCTGAACGAGGATTATCGAATTGTAAAATATGGATGGTAGGGTATTCGCGTGGTGGAGCAGTTATTGATTTAGTAGCAAAAAAAGTCAATGAAAACCTAGACGCTTTTGGTATTTCGGCAGACGACTTGTATGCTTATACTTTTGGGGCGCCGAGGGCAAGTGTTATTGAGACGAAGTATAGCAATATTCATGATGTGAAAGATGGAAATGATTTGCTGTTAGGATATGTATTTCCAGAAAAATGGGGTTTTTATAATACTGGTGTGTATGAAGAAATTCATGAAGCAGATCTTATGATTCCAGAAACAATTATTAATGTGGAAAACTTGACGGATAGTTCTAAAATTATGAATTTGATATTTGATAGTAGTAGTATGGTAGTGGAAACGGGTGAAATAAATGGCAAGGTATTTATGGATGAACTTCTTGACTTTTTGGTTGAATCTGGGATAACGCGTGAATACTTCAATGAGAGGATAAAAGGACCGTTGTCTGATATTATGAAAATATATCAAACAAGAGAGCTAGATAAACAGAGCAAATTCTCGGATTTTATAACAAGCCAAGATGGTGGGGTGCTAGGTGTAGTACTGATGAATTTTTTGATGGATCTGTCGACACTGCCTGGAGATTCTTTAGAAGAAAAACTGCCGTATTATCCACTTTATCAGGATTTGGTAAAGACAGTGGAGGGGGAAGCAACGGAAGATGATATTGCAGATCTTGCAGGAAACTTAGGTAGGTTGATGGGCACATATAATATGTATCCTGATCCGCCTGTAGATGAAACGGAATTTGAAACAATAAGGACTGCTTTGCCAGAATTGGTGAAGGCTTTAGGGCCAGTGATTGTAGCGGATGCTAAATATACGCGAGAAGTTTATGGTGATAATTTTGCTTTTTACCATTTATCTACACTAATTAAAAACGCGACAGCTTTAGTATATGGGCATATTCCGGAGAGTATTATGCCGATCTTAGAGGGATTGACAGAAGAAGATTGGCCGGTAATACCAAAAGTCCCAAATACTGGGGTTGGGGCTTTGACTAAATGATTTGTTGTATAATTAAGAAAACAGATTGTGGGGTATTAAAATGAAGATTGAATATTTGGGCCATTCTTGTTTTAAACTTAATGATGAGCTTGTGATTGATCCGTATAAAGATGGTTCGGTGCCTGGACTGCAGCCATTGAGAACTTCGGCTGTAAAGGTCATTTGTTCGCATGAGCATCTGGATCATAATGGGCGTGAGTGCGTGGAAATTGTTCCAGGTGAATGTGGACTTAACATTCGTGAAGTGGCAAGTTTTCATGATGATGCTCATGGGGCGCTTCGTGGACCAAATACGATATTTGTTATTACTTCTCAAGATGGAGAAAAACTAGTGCATTTGGGAGACTTGGGACATTTTCCAAATGAGGGGCAATTGGAAGCGATTTTGGATGCGGACTATTTGCTAATTCCGGTGGGTGGATACTATACAATTGATGCAGAAATGGCGATGAAAATCTGCGAATCTTGTAGACCAAAAAAGATAATACCAATGCATTATCGGACGGAAAAGTCTGGGTATCCGGAAATTGAGACGGTGGATGAGTTTTTGAAGCTAGCGGAGACTAAGGGAATGGCCGATAAGGTCATGATGATGTAATTATGTCATTTGAGTTTTTGTTAGAAAAGAAAGGTGTAGTAATTGTTTCATAATGCAATGATTTTTACTTGACACTTTATTAGTACTAGCATATTATATAATTAACATTAGTGGTGTGTTTTGTATACAAGCATGCCTTTAAAAAAGAGAGGTCATTCATGTCATCAAATAAAACTCATACTAATCAAATAGTCCATAAGACTCATACCTTTCTTTTTGTATCAACTTTTTCTTTGCTTATAACTACTATATTAACAGCTACTATATTATCTTCTATTTATGTATCAGCAGATG
>CAMOIR010000014.1 GCA_946616455.1 uncultured Candidatus Saccharibacteria bacterium
AGCGCTGCCTTTGCAAGGCAGAGGTCCAGGGTTTGAGTCCCTGTTACTCCACCACAGAGGAAGATTTAGGGGAAATAATAATGTAGGAAATAAGGCGTAGCCTTATTTTATTTTAGGAGTAGTTTTGAACTAAAATGAGCTTGCTCATTTTAGAAAAAACTGCCCCTAAAATAAAATGATGAAGTCATTTCCTACATTATTATTTCAAAACGCCTGAGTTGTGGACGACCTTTGCCTTTGGCAAATGGTCGACCACGGTCGTATAGTTTTGCACTAAAATGAGCTTGCTCATTTTAGGGGAATGGTGTATAATTATCCTAGCAGGGGATATAGCTCAGCTGGTTAGAGCGCGTCACTGATAATGACGAGGTCTGTGGTTCAAGTCCACATATCCCCACCATGCTAAATCGCACTGGATGCGATTTTTTTATGCTGTTAGCTTTGTATATTTTTTATTACCCTTTGTTGCAAGTACAAAATATAAGAGTAGTGCCACAGCTATATATGTGGCATCAATTATCGCAAGACCAGAAGTTTGACCAGTTAGGAATATCGTCGTAAAAATCAGGGAAGATGTGAGCAGTACCATCCCTAATCCTAGAAATGTTGCCATCATCACACTGGCACTCTGTTTTACTACTACCGTATCATTATCGGCATCAAAACGTGGATATTTAAGGTTAATAAGTATCCCAATTAATTCGGTTACTAAAGGCATCACGATTACTCCAATTAGAACCAGGATCGCATCTAAAATACCGAATTGAAACCGTATCATCATTACAAGACAGCCTAGCAGAGTTACTGGCACAATCAAGAGCATCGCTGCAAGTACCTTGGTTGTCAGTACTTTTCTGCCACTTATTGGTAGTGTTTTTAAGATATTGAATGCCTTGCCTTCGAGTGAAATCATCGTTGCCGTAATACAAGTAAGTAGGCTCGCAAACGCTACCATTGCAAAAGTCACGCCAGGAATGAATGAGTATATTTCATCTATGGTAAGGGGAAAATCTTCACCAGAAGACACTAGTGAATTAGCAAGATCCTCAAATTTAAAACAGAGTATTCCTATTGCTACAACAAACATAACCAGCCCTATCGCCGTATTCATTAAAAGGACTGGCGTATTGAAGTATTTTGTTATCTCTTTTTTGACCATAGCATAGGTTTGGCCATGTTTCTTAAAATGATACTTTACGCTTCCTATATTATCTGACCAGTTAATTGTACTTAGTTTTGTAATTATTTGGAAACAGAATTTGCTAATTAGAAACACCGTAACTCCCATTACCCCCACATTAATTGCTACGAATATTAAATATCCCAGGATATCAAAGTTTGTAGCTAGGTTTACGAACGCCGATGCTGGATAATAAAACTCGGTGATTTTATCACCTAGCATAGCGATGCCTTGTCCATCATATTCAGGTGTTGTATTTAATGCGAAAACTAACCCTACTGTTGCAAACATTGCTACGAATGACAACACTATTTGTAAAAAAGTTTTATACTTAAATCTTCCTGATACTGCTGAGATTATTAATCCTATAACGCAAGAAATTGCTATTGGTATTATTGGTATCAGAAATAACATCGTAATTGCTACCAACCAAAACAAAACTCCTACCTCTGTATTTATTGCGTACGCAACAATTGCTGGTAAAAGGAATATCAAGCAATAAACCATCTCAAAAATATAAAACTTTGCTATTCTTGCAAATATGATTGTGGATCTCTTAATTGGCATCGCAAGAAGCGCATCATTATCGCGTGGTTTAAATAGTAAATCGGTAGACTTATAGCTACCTTCCATTAGTATTATAACGGTAGTCACTAGTGTATAGATTGACAATATTACATACTGCTTGTCTTCAGTGGCCAATTCTGTGGTCATTGTGTTAGCACTAAGAAACATCATTAATCCAACTAGTACACCAAGAAAAAGTGGCATTATGCGTCTAGAGCGTTCAGTTTTGCCTTGATATTTAAAAAGTTGTAGCCCCCCAGATAACATGGCTTTAAGTAGGGAAGTAAACTTGCTCATTATTATGCCTCGAGTTCCAAGAATACTTTTTCGAGTGATTTATCACCACGGATTTTTTTCATATCACCAACTTTCACAATCTGACCTTTCTTAACAATCGCCACCCTGTCGCAAAGTTTTTCTGCCATATCTAGGATATGAGTAGAGAAAAAGATTGTTCCACCATTCTTAACTAGTTCACGCATTATCTCTTTCATATCAAAAATCGCTTTCGGATCTAACCCTACGAATGGTTCATCCATAATTAGTATTTTTGGTTCGTGTGAGAGCGCCGCAATAAGAGCAATTTTTTGTTTCATCCCATGTGAAAATGATTTAATCGTATTACTAAGTTCATGTTCCATTTCGAACATCTCAGAATAACGCATTATGTTTTTTTCGCGTATCTCTGTTGGTGTATCGTACATATCGCAAACAAAGTTTATAAACGAAATTGCTTTCATGTCTTCATATAGCCCCGGATCATCAGGGATATAAGCCATTTCTTTCTTGCAAGCAATCGGATCACTCTTTATAGATTTACCGTTAATTAGTATTTCTCCTTCATCAAAATCCAAGATTCCACAGATGGATTTAATCAGAGTGGTTTTACCGGCTCCATTATGTCCAATAAATGCAAATATTTCACCTTTCTTCACCTCAAAAGAAACGTTATCAAGTGCTTTTTTGTTGCCATATAGCTTTGACACACCTTTTATTTGAATCATAGCTACATTATATCATACAGGGCTAAAAAAAGGGGAATCGCTCCAATTAGAGCGATTCCAAGGTCATACATGGATTTTAAGTAGCCTCGCAGTTTTGATCTACTTAAAACTACCCCTATTTTATCTCACAAAATGCATAATGTCAATACCTTTTTTCCACAAATTGTGCAAAAATCATAAAAATAATGTTCGGATTTCTAAAAAATATTAAAACATCTTTTTTAGAATTAGCATATTGACAAACCCTAAGCGCTATGCTATAATTATAACAATCACTCTGATAGACCTAGTATTGGTAGGCGGTGAATTGAGATTTCTAAAGATTGACTATTCTTTAGATAAGATATATATTTATCTGATTGCCGAGAATAAAGCTAGCAGAGGTGTGGTATTAATATAAGAATTTGGTGGGCAGAATAGGAGTTCTAGAATGGCTGGAACTAAAGCTGGCGGCATGAAAGCTGCTGCAACCAACAAAGCTAAATACGGCAAGGAATTCTATGCTCGTATTGGTAAAAAAGGTGGTCAAAATGGTCATACCGGTGGCTTCGCCGCTAATCCTGCATTAGCACGCGTCGCTGGTGCTAAGGGCGGTCGTATTTCCCGTCGTGGCCCAGCAAAAAAAGCTGCTTAATTGGCCAACGAAAAGCGCAAATAACACCTTTCGAGACCTTACGCTACCCACAGGGAACGGAATAGATAAAAGCCACCCGCAACATGGGTTAGCCTAAGCGAATCGAGGGGTGTTATTTTGTTTTTTTATGTCAGTCTACGTGAAGTTCTCGCATCTGGGACAGTGATATAAGCCGTCTATCGTTTGGTATCGCGTTAGTCCACACTTTGGGCAGCGCGATTTTTTATGCAGCCACTCTCTATATGAATCTAGCTCATCCTGTATATAGTCCTCGTCAATTGGCACTTTGTAAATTACTGCTAGGGCCTTGGCCTTATCCCATGCTTCATTCTCGATTTTAACTCGTTCCAAATCAAGTTTAAAACTCTTATGGCCACACAGTGCATGCCCCAGTTCGTGTAATAATGTCAGTTCACAAAAAGGAGCAAACGGGCCCACAATAATAGTTTTGGGTGGCCTAAAAGCAAATTTTTTTCCCTCAATCACTCTAAACTGAGGATAATCGTGTTGGATCTTTTTGATCAATTTTTTTATGTTACCAAGATCATCTTTTTTATCGTTCTGCATAACTATTTACCACTAGACACGGGCTTACTAGATGAATACTGTTTAGCAAACAGATAGCATCCATAAATTACCGATTCGGTCGGTCTTTTAGGGCGACGATATTTGACATTTGGAATACTAGGCAAGTATTTTGAATACAATTTGAAGATTTTGCCAAGTGGGCCGCCTAACACAATTGTATCCGGATGGTATTTCCCAACAATATCAGGAAGACCTAAATATATGCGTCTTGCAATATCTTCCATAATTGGTTTTTTACGTAAATTCGTTGCATAATCTACGTGATAATGCTTTTCAATCGCTGAGGCCGCAGCGATATCTTCCCATTCTTTAATTTTATCATCGTACCAATACATTTTATGCCCTGGCTCAAAACTGTTTGATTCTGGTAATATCTGATTCTTTTCGGTTAAGCCACCGCCAATCCCAGTTGAAAAGGTCAAAAAAACCGTACGACCAGGCAAACGATACCCCTCATAAAGTGAGGCTAAATTAGCATCATTTTCAAAGAGTATAGGGCAGCTGAACAAGCTTTTTAATGGATTTATGATATCGATATTGTCCCAATTTCGATTCCCAAATTTGACTGTATAATTTTTTTGTACAATTCCAGGTATAGCCACAACTATAACGTTAATTTTGAAGCGAGCAAAGCGCCTTACTGTGCTATGTAACTCATCTAGAAAAAGCCTTTCACTGCGTGAAGTTTTGAATTTAATGCGCCTTAGCACTCGTCCGCGCTTTGAAAAAAGTGCAACTAAAGTCTTTGTTCCTCCAATATCAACCGCAAGATACATGACTTGATTATAGCACAGTTTTTTGCTATAATTAAACAAGATTAGGCTCATTCATTAGATTATGCTTTTCACGCCCAGTGGGTGACGGCATTTCATGAAGACCTAAAAATACGTGTGTTATTTTTAGGAAAAGTGCCGGCGGAACCCGCTGAAAATATGATCAACTAAATGCATGCGGTAATCTAATGAATGGGCCTAAGGAAGGAATAATATTAATCATGGCAAAAGCCAAAAAAATTACAATGGACGAGCTTCTAGCAGAGAGCGAAAGTTCATTCAAAAAAGCCATCACGGGTGATACCGTTGAGGGTACTGTTTTATCTGTTAAAAAACACGAGATACTAATAGATTTGGGCTCTCAGGGAGTTGGCTTAGTGCCTCGTAAAGAAGTATCATTCTCTCACAATCTTAAGGTTGGTGATGCGGTGACTGCTTCAGTTATAGAACCAGAAATGGATGACGGCAAAGTTCTCCTTTCTCTTAGAAAAGCCGCCAAAGACAAAGGTTGGGATGAGATTCAATCCAAGCTTGAACTTGGTGAAACCGTAGAGGTTATTCCATTTGATGCCAATAGAGGTGGATTGTTAGTAGAATACGAAGGCATCAGAGGGTTCTTACCAGTATCACAGTTGTCAGCCGAACATTATCCAAGGGTAGGTTCAGCCGATAAAGAAGAAATTCTGCAACGTCTCAATTCGCTGGTCGGTAAGCCCGTTCAGGTTCGTATTTTAGATGCTAGTAAAAAGGATAACAAGCTAATCTTCTCAGAAAAAGAAGCTATCAAAGATGGCCTTGCTGAGCGATTCGCTGAACTCAAAATCGGTGATATCGTAAAAGGCGTCGTGACTGGCGTGGTGGATTTTGGCGTATTTGTCAATGTTGATGGTATCGAAGGCCTTATTCACATCTCAGAAATTTCTTGGGAAAGAGTCAATAATCCTTCAGACTACGTAAAGGTCGGAGATACTATTGAAGCAAAGATAATTGCCATAGACAAAGAACGCTTATCTCTCTCTATGAAACAGTTAGTCGAAGATCCATGGATTTCCGAAGTGGAGGGACTCAAAAAAGGCTCCAAAGTGGAGGGTACAGTTACAAGGATCACTCCGTTTGGCGCCTTTGTACAAATCTCACCAGCGGTTGAGGCTTTGGTTCATGTATCTGAACTAGGCGAAGGCTCTGATGTGGACCCAGAAAAAATCTTCACGCTAAATGAGCGTAAGAGCTTCAGTGTTCTTGATATAGATAAAGAAGGTCGTAAGATTTCACTTTCTATCGCCAAAAAGTAAAAATAGCCCCAGTAAGGGGCTATTTTTTTATTGACTTTTTTAAGAACATATAATAGTATTAATACTAAGAAAGCGCTTAAACTTAAAAGAAAGGTCATACCAAATGGAAATACAAAACATCGATGATTTTATCGAATCAATTCTAAAAGACAAAGGCATTACAGAAGTAGAACCAGACGTGAGAGCAGAATTGAAAGAAGACATGAAAAAGCGACTCTTAGATCAAATCAATAAAGCCGCCGTAATGCAATTAAGCGAAGAAAAAGCCGCTGAACTAGCGGATCTTGTAGATTCACCAGATTTTACCGATGAAAAAATGGCCGAATTTATGCAAAACTCAGGGGTTAACCTAGGAGACGTTGCCCTAGAGACCATGTTGCAGTTCCGTTCATTTTACCTAGGCAATACGGAGGAATAAAATGAGCGAATTAGAACCAAGAAACCGAAGTGAAACAGGTGAACCGGCAGACAATGGCTGGGAAAGCTTGCTCGGCTCGGTTAAACAATACGAAGATGAGTTTAAAGACAATAAAGATTTTTATGAAAACAAGCCAATTGTACGCGGCGATGTTTTTGGAGCAAAACAATTTACTGAAGAAGACCGTGCTGCAAAAATAGCCGAAGCAGAAAAAGCTAAAAACGAGGCTATTGAGACTCGAGCGGAGTACATGGACAAGTTACAACAAATCCAAGGTAGGACTGAAAAAGATTTAAGCGAAGATTTTTCTGGTGAAAGAAACATTAATGATAAAACCGGCAAAGAACGAACCTTTAAAGAATGGGATCTATATCAACCAACCTCCCAAGACAAGAATATGCGTGAGTTTGGCGATCGTCTCATCAAAAATCACGATTTGACGACTCTCACAGAGCTTTTGCCAAAAGAACAGGACGAAACTGCGGAAGAATACAACAGCCGTATAAAACTGGTCTATGCAAATTTTCCAAGAGAAGCCAATGAAGAACCGGCTCACTATAAAGAAAGGTTAAAAGAGGCTCATGATAATAATGATATGCTTGCAGTAGTAGCGAGAGAAATGATCGAAAAAGGCTCAAAGATTGATCAAGATTTACAAAATGACCTTCTTAATATCGATGATATGCGTGATGGCGGTCGTTTTGATGAAGAACGCGCTAAGGTCTTACGCCGAGAGGTTATGATGAAGGCTATCACAAGACAAAGAGAGCAAGAAAGAGCAGAACAAAAAGAAAAGAAAAGAGCAGAGTTAAGAGAGAGGCTAGCAGCCAGAAAAGCAGAAGCTGACTCATCTAAGGATGAAGAACTTAATCGAATTGATGAAGAAATCGCAGCAAATGAGAGAAAGCTAAAAGAAAAGAATGCAGAAATCACAAGAGATAATGAAGAATTAGAACGACTTGAAGCCGAAGCCAGGGAAAAAATATCCGACGAAGAACGAGCTAGGCTAGAAGCTGAAGCGCGTGAGCAATTAGAGCTCGAGAGAAAAGATGCAGAAATCAAAGCGGCTGAGGAAGAATTAAGATTAAAACAAGATTCTATCGAGAAAAACAAAGCCGAATTGAAACGCCTAGAACTAGAGGCCGAAGGACCACTAGTGGCAATCAATGCGGATCTCACCCATGACAAAACAGAACTTGCTCGTGATTACGCCGAAAGAGCTATTAACAAAGACGCTAAGAAGTCAATTCTTGCCAGTCTTTGGAAGGGCACGCTTTTCAAAAAGTATTATCAGAAAAAATATGAGCGAGAAATACTATCTGGTGAGCGTACATTGGAAACTGCCGACGGTAGACAAGTCGATATCGAGACTCTAATACGCGAAAACAACAATGCTACAATCGAACGATTTACCAAAGGTGCAACGGCAGAATATGCAGATCTTGTTCATAGAAATGCCGGCGAAGATCTAACAGAAGCTGATGCTCGCTCAACCGAAAGTATTAAATCGGCTATCGAAGAGTTCGCTAAAGCACCAGAAGAAGCTAACGTAGAAGACTTGAAACGTGAATTTATGAACAAAATCAGGCAACTTGAAGCCGAAGGTAGAGACAATGGATTCTCGGTAAATTCTACACTATTAAACAACTATTACGAAGTTGCCGTAAAGGCTAGGGAACGCATATCTCACGGTATTGCCATGGATAGAGTCATGGATGGCTTTAAGGTATACAACGCAGAAGTGCGCAATGGTGTTCGTGGTGATATTCATAGAGACAATATTGATAAAATCGTTAATCGTCTAGAAAGCGGAAGAATCACTCAGTTTATTCCGGCAGAAATAATCGCTGGGGCCCTAGGTACGGCAACTGCTCTTACCCAGACCGGCGCTAGAGCATTGGCTGGCATAGGTGTAGGAATAGGCGTGGGTGCAGCCGCATCAGGTCTAAGAGAACGCAATAGAGTAACCGAAGATCGTGCTAGAATGATGCGAGACATAGCATCTGGCCTAGAGTACGGCGGCGACGATCCAAACGCCAAAGGTAAAACTGCAAAATACGAAGCTCGGATCGGTGGTACTCTCTATGATATTAGGCCAGCAAGAGAGCTTACCGAAGCAATCGAAAATGCTATAGCGAGCGGTGACAAAAAGGAAGCGTTCCGTAGCTTGATTGAGGCAGAGGTCAGAACTAAATTCTCAGATGCTGAGAGAAAAGATTTGTTGGCATATTCATCGCAAAGAAGCATCGGCGATGAACGCATGGCCTTAGATATTGCAATGATAAAAGCTAAGAAAAGCTTGCCACCGGAGTATAAGGCTAGATTGGGTAATCTCGAAGAAAAGATTATGGATAAAACCTATGAGATGGCCGACGGAAGAGATGAGGAATTTCAAAGGTTTCGTGCCAGAAGAGCCATTATGGCTGCCGGTAAGACTGCATTTATAGGAACTGCCTTATTCTTTGCAAGCCAAGAAATCATGGCGGCATTAGATCCAAGCAAAATTGGTATATTTGAAAAATTTGGCCTCATTAAAAATAACAATAACCAAGATGCTTCGGAGACTATCCTCGCTCGCATCACTGGGCCTAATACTCGTGAAATCAGTCGTGAATTAAACCCAATTTCGCTAAAGTCGAATCAAACTAACCAAATTGAACAACTAGAGAAAAACGGCTGGAAGAGAACAGAAGTACAAGCTGGATCTTCTAAGATAGAAAGAACTGCTGTAGAGGTTGATGTCTCTAAAGCAGCAAATGCTAAGAAACTCAACATAGAATTTGCTGACAATGGCACCACTCGTGTCGACGGAAACGAGCTTCGCCTTCATGTTGAAGATGGTAAGGTAATTTCTAGGCTTCGCGGCAATTCCACTATGGGTAACAGAGTATTCAACTATGAAGATTTGGCTGCTGATGGCAAAATTAAAGGCTATCTCACGGTTGGTGATACAACCTTTGAAATTGCACCAAAACTTAATTCGGCTGGCCAGTTAACATGGGGCGAAAATGGCGTATTTACTACCACGACCGGTGAAAATCTCAGGGCTATCAGTCCAGATGGCAAGAACCTATTTAGATTCTTCAGAATTGCTGTAGATGAAGGCGTAAATAACGATGGTTCGTCTAATATAGTCTCGCTTGCTACTGAGGTTGGCTCAAACACTTTCAATGATAAAATCACTCAAATTACTGAGACAGTCGTTGAACAACCAGCGACATATCTATTCACGAAAACTGTTACGGAGGAAATTCCAGTTGTCACTACCATGGAGGGAATTGTTGCGCCAATTCCCACAGCACATAATGGTTTAGGTGAGGCAAGATCGCGTGAGGCTGAGCAGCAAAATGCCATACCACGACCAGGGGCTCAGTCAACAGATAGAATTACTCCAGTTAACGAAGCGATATCCTAATAGCTTACCCTAGATAGTTTTTCTACTTTTTTACCCCATACGCTTAAGGCGTTATTGGTGTCTTGTCTGTAGTGCGTAATTTATCGATAATCAAAGAAATAAGCTATTTAATTATTGCTGTGCTTATGGTATAATCAGAGTATAAATCTGAAGGAGTTATTTGTGAGCAAAAAAATCGATAAAACACCTTGGATAAAATATTATGAAGAGGATAACATCCCTAGTCATATTGATTATCCAGATTGTTCAATGGTGGACATGATTATGCAGTCTGCTGAAAAATGGCCAGATAATACTGCCTATATCTATTATGGCCATAAGGTAACCTATAAGAACTTCGTTCGTAAAATTGAGAAGACTGCTCGTGCCCTCAAAAACTACGGCGTTAAAGAAGGTGACCGTGTTACTATCTGTATGCCTAATACACCAGAGGGAATCACGATGGTTTACGCCGTCAATATGGTAGGCGCCATCTGTAATATGGTACACCCTCTCTCTTCCGAAAAAGAACTAGAATACTACATCAAGGTTGCAGAATCAAAATATGTTTTGGTAATTGACGCGGTTTTTGATAAAATTTACAAATTACGAGACACTGCCGGTCTAGAGCGAATCATCGTTGTGCGTCCATCTGATGGCTTAGGTTTCCTAAAGAAAAAGCTTTATAATACGCTTCATGTCAAGAAAGTGCGTCTTCCTATCAATGATAGCCGTGTCGTACTCTGGGAGGATTTTATTGCTAATTCTTATTTTTATCAGGGAAACTATCATGAAGAACGTAGTGGCAATGATCTTGCCGTTATTATGTACTCTGGTGGCACCACTGGTGCCCCAAAAGCAGTAATGTTGTCAAACCTTAATATTAATGCCGAATCTATCTGTGATGGTGCCATGATACGACAAGTCGTACCAGGGGCTACAGTGCTTTCTATTTTGCCACTCTTTCATTGTTTTGGTTTAGGTGTCTGTATTCATACTCCTCTATGTCGTGGTATGGGTTGTATTCTTATTCCAGCTTTCTCTCATAAACAGTTTGCTGAGATTATTAGAAAAAACGAGCCTAGTTTTATCGTGGGCGTACCGACTCTCTTTGAAGCTCTTATCAACACCAAACTTAAAAATGACGACCTAAAATCTGTTACGGCTGTAATCTGCGGCGGAGATGCCTTAAATCAGACCTTGCGTGATAAAGTCAACGAATTCTTAAAAAGTCACGGTTCTTCTGCTAAAATCCGTGTCGGCTATGGTCTTACTGAAGGTTCTGGTGCTGTGTGTTTGTCTCCAGAAAACACCTTTGCGGATGGTATTATTGGTGTACCTTTCCCAGATATGGACTTCAAAATTGTCAAAAATGATACCTTCAAAGAATTACCTGCTGGTGAAGAGGGCGAAATTTGCATTTCTGGTCCTCTAATGATGATGGGGTATCTTGGAGATGATGCTGAAACCGCTCAAACCATTCGCTTACATGATGACGGCAAGCTCTGGCTTCATACCGGAGATATCGGCTATCTTGGCGAAGACGGCTTAATTTACTTCGCCCAACGTCTAAAACGTATTATCATTTCCTCTGGTTACAATATCTATCCAACACATCTCGAATCTGTCATTAATTCTCATGAGGCAGTTCTCACTTCTACCGTTATTGGCATTGACCATCACTATAAAGGCCAAGTACCAAAGGCTTTTGTGGTGTTAAAACCAGGCTATAAGCCAGGCAAACGCTTGGAACGCGAAATCAGGGAACTCTTAGAACGCAATGTGCCAATCTATGCTCTCCCAGTTGCTTATGAATTCCGCGACAAGCTTCCTACCACCAAAATCGGTAAAGTCGCCTTCCGTGAGCTCGAAAAAGAAGAAAAATCTAAGAAGTAGTCAAAAAAAGAAGAAATAGAATTAGGTAACTTGAGAGCATAATGAGATTTAGACCAGATTTCTAAATTGTAAGCCTTGCAATTTAGCAATGAAAAAATGTCCCCAAGCCCATAGGGCGAATAAGGACATTTTTTCTTGACCTATGTTGCAAGCTTTACAATTTAGAAGTCCTAGCTCTCAAATTACCTAATTCTATTTCTTATAATTTAGTCTCACTCTGATCTTAAGTTTCAGAGGTTTTTGTTTTAGGAAACGGTTTTTGCACCATTCTGGGAAGTATTTGCTGAGCATGTCACGTGATTGCTGAAATCCGGGTCGTCCTTCAGGGAATTGAGCAAAATCTTTAGCAGAGTCAATTAGTAGATTCCAGATAAAAAACCATTCTAGTTCATCGTGATACTTTTTAATGGCACCTGCCTTAACAAATCTTCGATAAAGCCCTTCGAGCGCTGGAAAAATGTCAAAAATATGTGGATTAAACTTAGTGTTATGTAGTACCGATTCGTCATTCTGTGTGTAGAAATAAAGAGGTTTATCTATAGAGGCGAATCTATCCGTATAGAGGATAAGGGCAGACATTAGTTCCATATCTTCGTGGATGAATCCCTCCATAAAACGGAACTTGTGTTCGGTCCACCATTTTCGACGAATCAATACTTGCCATGGCCCCATCCCATATCTTATGAAACGACTTTTATAATTTGAGTCATCTTCTAGAACGGAAGATAGATAATCAAAATGACCATCTGAATAAAGCCTCTTTGCCCCCATCATTACCAAATCCGCATTTGAATCATCCGCTTTTGTAATCAGTTTCGTCACTGCGTCTTTAGATATCCAATCATCTGCATCAATAAACCAAATTAACTCACCTTTTGCTTTTGATGCTCCAAAGTTTCTTACAGCTGCGGCACCTGGCGTATGACATCGCAAAACAGAAATAAGGTCGGGATACTCTGCAGCATATTTTTTGCAAAGTTGAAGGGAATTATCAGAAGAGTCATTGTCTATGAGTAAGATTTCAAAATTATTTCGAACAGTGTTAATGTTATCAAAAAGGCTCCTTGTCGCGTTTTCCAAAGATTCCAAGACTGAGTTTAAGCATCGCCCCAAATATTTTTCAGCATTAAAAACAGGAATAATAATCGATAGTTTGATCATTATTTTAAAATATCCTTAAAAATCTTATCTGTAATCTTGCGTCCTATTGCACTTCCGGCCGAGCCAAGAATATTACCGAGTAGTTTATCCTTAGCCTTCTGAGTCTTTTCTTTGGCCTTATTGGCCTCTCTTTCGGCTTCTTGGCGCCTTTTTTCTTCAGCCTTGATACGATCCGCTTCTGCTTTTTCAGCGGCCTTCTGGGCGGCAATACGCTCCTTCTCGGCCAATTTTGCCTGCTCACTAGCAGCCTTTTCTGCGGCTTTGTCTGCCATTTCTTGCTGTTTGCGTGCTGCTTCGGCTTCCTCACGGGCTGCCGCTTCTGCAGCCTCTGTATCAGCTTTCTGTTGTATGATTTCAGCTGCTGACTCTGGATTTAATTCTTCATCATATTTACCACAAAGTGGACTAGTGTTTATTACTTTATTTCGTGTTATTGCGTCTATTGCACCCATCATGCTTTGAGGAGGTAGGATAATAGCTCGCTCTACAATCTCTGGTGCACCCTTTTCGTTTTGGAAGGAAATCAAAGCCTCACCAGTGCCAAGCTCAAGAATCGCCTTCTCTGTATCAAAATCTGGATTTACTCGGAAAGCCTGTGCTGCTGCTTTTACGGCTTTTTGCTCAGATGGGGTGTAAGCACGAAGACTATGCTGAACACGATTCCCGAGCTGAGCTAAAATTTCATCTGGTATGTCCATTGGGCTTTGTGAAACAAAATATAGTCCAATTCCGCGTGAACGAATTAGTTTTACGACTTGAACAATTCTTTTAAGTCTGTATGCTGGCATTCCGTTAAACAATAAATGTGCCTCATCGAAAAAGAACACTAATTTTGGTTTGTCGAGGTCGCCCACCTCTGGTGAAGTAGAAAACAAAGTAGTAAGAAGCCAAAGCAAAAATGCCGCATACATATCTGGACTTTCGAAAAGTGTCACTGCATGTAAAATATTAATAACCCCTCGCCCATCCTCTGTAGTAAAGAAGTCACGTATGTCCAGGGCTGGCTGTCCAAAGAAATGGTCCGCCCCTTGGTTTTCGAGAGTTAAAAGCGATCGCTGTATTACACCTATACTCTGTGTAGTAATGCTACCATAGCGAGTAGAATATTTATCCTTATTCTCACTCACGTATTGTAGGACCGCTCGTAAATCTTTTAAATCGATTAAGGCTAAGTTTTCATCTTTCGCAATTGCAAAAGCAATGGCTAAGTTACCCTCCTGTGCCTCAGAGAGGCCAAGCATAATTGATAACACTTCTGGCCCCACCGATTCTACTGTGGCACGTAACGGATGTCCCTCAGTCCCAAACAAATCCCAGAATCTAACAGGAAACGATTTTACCTCGAAATCCTTAATTGCCAATTTGTCTAACCTCTTTTGGATAGCTTCATTCACTTCGCCTTTCGCCACTGTCCCGGCGAGGTCTCCTTTCACATCGGCTAGAAATACCGGTATTCCTGCATCCGAAAAACTCTCTGCCATTACCTTAAGAGTAATAGTTTTACCAGAACCAGATGCTCCCGTTATGATTCCATGGCGATTCGCCATCTGTGGCAATATCGCAAGCTCGCCACCTTTTTCTGTTTTCCCAATTAATAGCTTTCCGTTTGCCAGCATAAAAAAACTCCTTTTCTCTATTATACAATAACCACGCCAAAACACGAAATAAGTTGTACCAAACCGGCGTCAATGCTACAATGTAATCATGCTTTGGAAAATTCTCATCGTTTTACTAATCTCTATGGTGCCATTAATTGAGCTTCGCGGTGCCATCCCAGTTGCTGTTGGCATGGATCTTGGCCTTCCTGAATGGCTCGTCCTTATCGTTGCTATTATCGGTAACATTATCCCGGTACCAATCATTTATTTCTTCGCTCGTAAAGTTCTAGATTGGGGCGCCAAGCGCAAGTGGAAGCCTCTTAAGCAATTCTGTAACTTTTGCCTCAAAAAAGGCGAGAAAGGTGGCGAGAAACTTCTCAAAAAAGCAGGGAATTACGGTACTTATTTTGCACTGTTTCTTTTTGTCGCCGTCCCTCTCCCTGGCACAGGTGCTTGGACTGGCACCCTCGCTGCCAGTATTTTGAATCTCGATTTCAAGAAAACCATGATTGCTATTACCGCCGGTGTTCTCACCGCCGGACTAATCATGCTTGCTGTTTCACTTGGGTTTTTCAAGGTTTTGTTTGGCACATAAAATGATAATTTTAATCTCATTTAAGCTTTATTTTTTATCATGAATTCATAACAGAAAGGATATGGTTATGGATTATAGCAAGCAGAAAAAAGAACACAAATTTTTCGACTACAAGATTTAAGTATGCCACAGTATTGTGGTACAATGGACTAAATAAAGGAGGAAAATGTACGACAATAGCTTCGAAAAAACACCCGGAAGTATAGAGAACCAAGGTGAGCGTACGGTTTCGCCAGAACAAGATTTCGCGAAGAGTTTCACTGCAGGAGATGTCCCTGAATTTGCGGGCGAACAGTTCGGGATAGCAAATGAGAAAAACCAGTTTTATGGAGAGTCTGTTGACGAGCAAGAAGTGGAAGCCGAATCTAACGACAACGAGGGAATTGCCGATGCAGCCTCAATCATTAACTACGGGTTGGATGCTATCGCAAGAGAAAAAGGCGTAGAATACGTCGTGCAAGGTATTAAATCTTTTGACCCCAGTGGCTCGGATAATCCAGTGAGAGATTTGTTTATACACTTGGACCTAGAAAACACAAGCGACCTCGAGGATACTCGTGAGGAATCGGCAGCTACTAAACAGACAAGAGACGCATTTCGCGACGAATACGATATGCCTAAGACCGAGAATCGCTCCAAACAGGGTGCCTTGAAAGCCATTGCAGATATGAAGGAATTAATTGCCGAAGTAGAAGGAGCGGATCCTAGATATGCAGAGCTGAGGAGTGCGGCATCGTCGGCTGGGAAAGGGTACTTTGAATACGCTGTCAAGGACTACGATAAGAGAGGTCTCACGGAATTATTCGCCACATTAAACGAGCAGAAAACGCAAAAAGAACCGGAACTATCCGTCGAAAAAGAGGAAAACCAATCAGAAGAGGAACTTCCGGGATTACCTATAGCAGACGAACAATCGGAGATAGAATCTCGTATTAGATAGAGTAAGGTCGGCTTTGATAAGCATTTTTACAGATGGATGCTTCTTGACTTTAGGTAGGGCTATGCTACAATCAAACCATAAGGAGCATCCCCAGTTCTCTGGAACAGCGGAATTATTCAAGATTGAAAGGCGTCAGATTGGCGTTTTATTCGTGCGAAGTGCATCTTATGGGTGAGCGAGCACGAAAAAACGCCGAGATGGCGCCTTTCAACTTGAATAATTGGCTCCCGGG
>CAMOIR010000015.1 GCA_946616455.1 uncultured Candidatus Saccharibacteria bacterium
AGCAAGAGCTACAACTGTAGAAATTGAGATAATAGTAAACTCCGCATTATTTCCTTCTTTAGTGATAGAACCAGTGTCTGGAACAACTAACTCTTCCTTAGCTTGGTTAATGGCCGTTAATTTAATATCCTTATCTACAACAATTAATGGTATTTGGCTTGGAGTAATAGGATCACCAGCTTTAATGGTCGTACCATCTGTCAAGGTAACATCTACATCGGCAATCCATTCTTTAAATTCATAACCTTCATTTGGTGTCTCCATAGTACCAGTTGGGTTCTTGCCATATTCAACGCCTTCTTCAGTCTTACCGGTAATGGCACCATTTTCATCGCTAGTATAGGTTACTGTGTAGCCATTAGTTTCGTATATAGCAGTAAATACGAGATTTTCTATAACTACGACTTTTTGGATTTGATCATCAGTAATTGGAGTGCCAGCAGGTATGACGGTGCCATCTGTAAGGGTCACACTTTCATCCGATATCCAGTGAATGAATGTGTACCCAGTGTTTGGTTCTTGTTCACTACCACTTGGGTTTCCATGAGTATAAACGACTTCATCCTCAATGCCAGTAATAGTACCATGTCCATCGGTAGTATATACTATTTCAAATTCTTCACTTTCATAATGCGCAGTAAATTCTATATCATCATTGACAATAACGTCCTTAATTTCTTCATCTGTAATAAGAACACCCTCTGGAATTTCGTCACCATTTCTTAACTTAACGTTCTTATCGGCTGTCCAACCACGAAATTCCCAATAGCCATCAGGTGTCGCTTCTGAACCAGATGGGTTTTCGCCACCAATAATTTTTTCACTTGTGATGCCAGTAATTCTACCCTGTTCTTCAGAAGTATAAGTGACCGTATATTGTTTTGCATAGTATTGTACGCCACTTCCAGCAGGGCTCATAAAACCAAAGACGATGTCTAATCCATCTTCCTGAGTGTCTTCATGAAGCTGAGTAAAGAGATTTGAATAACCATCTATAGCTAATACCGTACCCTCTTCTGCATCGTATTCCGAATAAACATAGTGCTGGTCTTGGTTGAACATGTTTTTTAGGGTAGCCGAAGTGTCGGTAGGCTGCAAACTTTCTGCGCTTCTGGCGAACATATTGTTTGTTTCTAATTGGTTACCTTCGTTCAATATTTTATATGACTGAGCAGCATCTATATCGGTGATACCAAAGTAAAGTCCTCTGGAGACAAAAACATCTGTTTCACTCTTTTTGTGTAGCTTTAGGTTTAGCTCAACAAATAATCTTACGTTATCCTTTACACGTAATAAGGCTACACCTTCTGGTTTTTCTGTACAACTACTATCAATGTATGGCTGCCATCCACCATAGATATATGATCCATTAGGCATAATACCGACCGGAATGGACCCAGTTTCTGCAGTGGCCCCTTCTAGGGTTGCCTTTTTTACTTTTACATCGGTTCTGTATTGTGCATTTGAGATCGTAAAACCAATATTATCACTAGTGTCAACAGGATCATTGTATGAAACGGTGAAATAATTAATTGGTTTACATCCTGACGTATCGTCCATATAACCACTTCTCCATCCAGGTGCAGAGTTTGGGGTTTGAGTTGCTGATGCCATTAATGGCTTGAGATCATCAGTTAGCGTTGGATCTATTATTACATTAGAGGCACCCAGTGGTGTACCACCAGAGTAATTTATTCCATAATCGTTAGCCGCAAATGAATTGCAAGCATATGTTATTACAATAGCCACCACGAGAAGCGAGGCTAATGCTTTTTGTATTATTTTTTTCATATGTTTATCCTTGTTTATTGTTTTGTGTATAACCTTTATGCTTAATATGATATGACTTTTCTTAAAAAAAGTCAATAGCTAAATGGATATTGAAACATCTACAATCTCTACGAAAGTTTCTTCTTTAGGATCTCTTGTACAGCACTTGGGTTGGCCTTGCCATGAGACTCTTTCATTACTTGACCTACCAAGAAGCCAAGAACTTTCTCTGAGCCAGCCCTATAGTCCTCTTGGGCCTTTTTGGTTTCCGGCTTTTCTAGTACGATGTCGACAATCTTCCTAAGGGCATCCAAATCATTTTCTTGGATAAGCCCCAATTCTTTAGCGATATTTTTTGTACCGCGGTTTTTCATTTGTGGATCGAATAATTTCAAAAATACTTCCTTAGTAGCGGTGGAGGATAATTCTTTTTTCTCATTCATGGATGCTAAATCGTTTAGCTCCTCCGCAGTGGGTAAGTCGTTCAAATATTCCGCAGTTTTTTCTTCGGCAAGTAATACTGACGCAAAAAGGTTAGAAATACTCTTTAAGTATTTCTTGTCTATTTCGTTTAATCTCATCATTAGGGTAGGATAATCTAAGAGTATTTCTAAAATATCATCTGAAACTAACCCTTTAAATAGCTTGCGATAGTCTGATGGCATCAATGGTAGTTTTTTTGCTTCATTCTCGATAAACTCGGATGAAAGGCGAATTGGCGGCAAATCTGGTTCCGGCATGTAGCGATAGTCTTTTGCCTCTTCTTTGGAGCGTTGCCCAGTAGTTTTGCCAGTGGCATCATTCCATCCTCTGGTTTCCTGTATAATTTTCTCGCCCGCATTAAGCAGCTTGGTCTGTCGGGATATTTCATACTCAACTGCCCTCTCTACGCTTCTAAACGAGTTCAAGTTTTTAACTTCAGCTCTTGTACCAAGCTTCTTTGAATCTTCTGGCGCCAAAGAAATATTAACATCAAATCGCATATTTCCGTTATATAAATCACCATATGTCACACCAGCAAAACACATCAAGCGCCAAAGCTCCTTGCAATAATCGTGAGCATCTTTTGCCGAATGGATATCTGGCATTGAAACAATTTCAATCAGTGGAGTATCTACACGGTTTAAGTCTACCAAAGAATAACTGTCAAAATGCGTAAGCTTGCCCGCGTCGCCTTCTAGATGAGCATGTTCGATACGAACTTTGGTGCCAGATGGTAATTCTACGTATCCCTCACCAATAATCGGCTCATAAAACTGCGTAATTTGATATCCTTTAGGCGAATCCGGATAAAAATAATGTTTTCGGTCAAATCGTGAGGAAGCGTTTATTCCGCAATTCATCGCTTTGCCTGCTAAAATCGCTAGCCTCACAGCTTCACCGTTTAATCTAGGGAGCATTCCAGGTAAAGCGTAATCTACTGGCGAAACGCAGGAATTAGGCTCCTTGCCTCTCGCGTCATTGTCAACCTCGGAGAATAATTTTGTCTTGGTACGAAGTTGCACATGGCATTCAATTCCTATAGTTGGTAAATATTTCATATTGCTCCTAAGTCTTTTAATGCTTGCTTATAAATTGTCATAGCGTTTGACGCCTGCTTATAGCTAATTTCAATATCTGATTCATGGGCGATTGCATTACGTAGCTTATGTGCTCGCCAAACGGCATTGAGGTTACTGAATCTGCTCCCTGCACGTTTTAATCTGTCACCCATGGTTTTTCCTGAAATACCCATTTCGATCATGGCTTTGTCGAGTAGTTTATCACCATTAATAATCGTCATGGCAAAGCTCGATGGGTTAGTGGGGCTTAATTTGTTTTCTATTTCTAGCACCTTCGATTGATAAGCCTCAACATTAAAACGATATCCTCTTTTGCCAGTTAAGAGAATTGCCACAAATACCAAAACGGCTACTATTAAAACAGCTATAATAAATGTCACTACGCCACCATCCATTAAAAAGCCTCCCCTTTATTATAATTATAATTAATCATCTTCGGATAACTCCTTAGAGAACTCAATTAATGCCTTGTCGCTTCTTCGTGGGCCAATCATCTGTATGCCAACCGTTAATCCGGATTTAGCCTTGCCAGCAGGAATAGTAAGTCCTGGTACCCCAGCTAGGTTTAACGGAACCGACATTACGTCTTCGAGGTACATTGAAACCGGATCGTTTACCTTTTCACCCAACCTAAAGGCTAGATTTGGTGAAACCGGAGTCAAGATAAAATCACACTTTTTGAAAGCTTTTTCGTATTCCTTGATAATTAGTGTTCTTGCTTTAGCGGCCTTTAGGAAATATGCGTCATAGAATCCACTTGATAACACAAAATTACCAATCATAATCCTGCGTTTATTTTCTGGCATAAAGCCTTCACTTCTCGTGTTGAAGTATAAATCATCCAGCACATCTGACTCATCTGATCTAAAACCGTATCTTATTCCGTCATAACGTGACAAATTACTAGCCACTTCCGCTGGCACTATAATATAATAGGCAGCAAGTGCGTATTTTAGTGCTGGCATTTCAAGTTCAACGATTTCGTGACCTTTTGATTTTAACAATTCGCATTTAGTTTTTAGTGCTGCGCGTATCTCTTTGTCTACGGAATCATTGTCAAAATCTTTAATAATACCAATCCGAACCTTCTTATGGGCAAACTCTGTGTTGTCATTGTAGTAGTCGGGCAGAGTTGTCATATCTTTTGCATCCTGTCCAGAAGCAATTGACATCAATAAATCCATATCGTCGGGAGTTTTGGTGAAAAATCCAATACAATCCGTAGAGGAAGCCATAGCGACCACGCCATATCGTGAAATGCAACCATAAGTTGGCTTCAAACCATAAACACCATTAAAAGATGCGGGTTGCCTAATCGAACCGCCTGTATCAGTACCGGTAGCGAATTCTACTATATCTAATGCTACTGCCACTGCAGAACCACCAGATGAACCACCTGCCACCCTCGTCTTATCTACTGAGTTGAGGGTTGGACCAAAATAAGAATTTTCTGTAGAGGAACCATGAGCAAAGGCATCTAGATTGGTTCGTCCAATCATAATCGCACCCTCTGCTTCCAGTTTAGCTACAGCAGTTGCTGTGATTGGAGACTTGAATCCTTCAAGAATATGCGCAGAAGCTGTCGTCTCCCCATCTGGACTTAGGAAATTATCCTTCAGAGCATAAGGAACACCAGCCAATCTACCTATCTTTTCGCCACGAGCAATTCTTTTATCGATTTCCCTAGCACGCCTAATTGCGCCATCCTCGTTTAAAAATGTAAAAATATTATAATCTGCAAAATGTTTAGCCTTCTCTAAGGCGTCTCTTACTAATCTTTCAGCAGTTACTTTTTTGTTCGCAGTTTTCATAATACTTTTGGCACCTTTATTTGATTATCTTTTTCATGTTTGGTGAGAGCTAGTAGCTCCTCGCGCGTAGCATCTTGTTCTAATATTTTATCCTCTCGCCATACGTTTTCCATTTCAAAAACTTGATAGGTTGGTTCTATTTTCGAGGTGTCTAATTCGTCTAGTTGGGAAATATATTTAATAATATCTTTCAAATCCCTGCCCAGAGAATCCACTTCTGATTCATCTAACGTAAACTCAGACAGTTCAGCTAAATGCAAAATATCCTCGCGTTTTATATCCATAGAATGATTATACCATCTATTTTACATTCTTGAATAATTTCTTTTTTATATAACCTACGATAGGTTTAGCTTCTTTTAATTCAAGGAAATAACTTGCTACTAGATATCCAATCATTGAGATAACAGAAATTACCAAAAACTTTGGGATTGTAATTACAAGTGAACTATCGGTAGCCATCAACGGAATAAACTTGGTCATCGAGAAGGCAATACAACCAGTCACGAAAGTTGCAATAAGCATTCGATATATTGCGCGCCAAAAAGCCTTATTAAGTAGCTCTTTGTCTGTCTTTTTGTGGAGAATACCAAGAAGTATTATTATTTCTACGATAGCACCAATCGACTGTGCCATGCCAAGCCCATCTACTCCCCAACCGGCCATATAAAACCATATAGAGAGTATAATAGTGAGGCCAATTGCGAAGATCGAAACCACAAATGGTGTTTTAGTATCTTGGTAGGCATAGAATCCTCTAGATGCGATATGGAAAACCGATCTCGCAAAAATTGCAAGGCATAGTGTTCCAAGGATTGATGCAATCGTTCCATTGCTATCATTATTACCAATATTAGAGATAAAACTCGTCACGTAACCCCTGCCAAAAAAAGCAATAATCGATACCGGCAAAGAAATCCAGATAATCATCCTAAGCGCTGTCCTGAAAGTGTTATCAAATTCTTTCTTATCACCATTCCCAAGCTCTTCGGTTAATTTTGGGAAAAAAGCAGTCGAGATCGCTACCCCAATCAAATTCACTGGCATTTGATGTAGGGCAGACGCCTGGTTAAAAGATCTTACCGCTCCTGCCCCCATTCTAGAAGAAAGATTGGTATTTACTATACCATTAATGTAATCAATTCCCTGGTCCATGGAGCGAGCTGGTAATAAACGTAGAATTGACCGGAAACCTTGGTTTTTCCAGTTGATTCTAAATTCATAATCCATCCCAAGACCAAATAAGCCAATTAAAGCAACTATTAACTGCATTATCGCTCCTAGTATTACTCCAAGTGCTACGCCCATGATTCCACCAGCGAATAATTGCACTCCAAATAGATTGATACCACCTGTAAACCAAGTGATGCCAATAATAATACCTATATTATATATAGCAGGCGCAAATGAATAAAAAATGAAGCGTCCTACTGCCTGCTGAATAGATGTAAGCACGGTTGCAATCGAAAACAGAAATGGATTAATTGCAATGACTCTGGTCATGTTTATGGCAAGAATCATACCAGATTCATCTAGGCCAGGACTTACGACATATCTAATCAGGGGATCTGCAAAAATCATAATTAGGATACTAGCTATCAGTGTTAAGATTGCAAGTAGATTTAATAAGCTAGAAGATAATTCCCAGGCGGATTTTTTATTACCAGTGATAAGGCGCTGGTTAAAAACTGGAATAAAAGACACTGCAAGTGCACCAGATGTCAGAATGAAAAACATAAAATCTGGTATTGTAAAAGCCGCCGTATATGCATCAATGCCGGTTGGATAGGTCCCGAGATAGTAAGAGTTTAATAAACGGTCACGAAACAATCCTAGTAATGCTGACACAAGGGTGGAACTCGCTAACACGATAGCAGCTGATTTTACGGACAATTTAATATTAGCGAGTTGCACCACGGATTTAAATTTGAATCGTCTCATGAAATCATTTTAGCATAAAAAAACGCGTTGAACTTATCATTCAAAAAGATTTTCAAATTAAAACTTTTAATGCTATAATACTTGTATGATGAAAAAAAGATCCGAAGTGATTTTGCCGTCTGAACGCAAAAAAGCCAAAAAGACGAAAAAATCCAATGGTATGAAAAAACGCTCATTGCGGAAAACTGCGAATAATATGAACCTATACTCTAGCCTAAGCTACAGGCATAAGGTTCGAAAGGAGGCAAACTCCAGAAGAAGGGCGGAAGAGCTCGCTAAATTGCCAAAAGAACCAGTTAAAAGATTCTTTGCTAGGCTTCATCCCAAGCGTGTTTTTAAATGGTGGTTCTCATGGCGTGGTCAAAAAGCTATCCTGAAGTTTTTTGCAGCATGTATTTTGCTATTCATTATATTTATAGGTGGATTATTCCTCTATTACAAAAAAGATCTTGACGAAATTCGCCTAGACGAGATGTCGATTTCGGAAACAGTTAATACCTATCTAGACCGAAATGGAGTTGTCTTATGGAAGGATACTGGTAACGAAAACTATCGTTTAGTCGTCGAACAAGAAGATATTCCGGAATACATGTATCAAGCCACCATTGCAATCGAAGACCGTAACTTCTATAACCATAAAGGCGTAGATTTTGGCGCTCTCATACGTGCAACCTTTTCAACCCTCAGTGGACACGGTGTTCAGGGTGGTTCAACCTTAACACAGCAACTCATTAAACAGGTCTATTTCTCCGACGAAGCTGCCAGTGCTGACCGCGGTGGCTTGAATCGTAAGATTAAGGAGCTTATTCTGGCAATTGAGCTAGAGCGCATGTATTCTAAGGATCAGATTCTTACCATGTACCTAAATCAATCACCTTACGGTGGTCGTCGTAACGGTGTTGAGTCCGCTGCACAGACATATTTTGGTAAACACGCTAAGGATCTCAATCTGGCTGAATGTGCGCTTCTCGCATCTATCCCTAATAATCCAGGCGTTTTTAATCCTTACAATGAATATGGTCACGAGCAGCTTCTCTGGCGCCAACACTATACCCTTGATGTGATGGCTGAGATGGGCTATATCACCGAGGACCAAGCAAAAGAAGCTAAAGAAATCGCTATATTAGACACTATTAAGCCAGAGTCGAGTCAGTATGCCGATATGTTGGCTCCACACTTTGTCTTAGAGGTGAAATCACAACTTGAAGAAAAATATGGCATTCAAACAATGCGTGCCGGTGGCTGGACTATTAAGACTACACTTGATTACCGCGCCCAAAAAATTGCCGAAGAAGCCGTAGCGGTTGGTGCAGGACATACCTATAAAAACAACAGTGACAATATCGCTATGGTCTCAGTAGATGTTGAAACCTCTCAGGTCATTGCCATGGTTGGCTCTGTAGATTTCTTTAACAACTCTTATGGTGAGCTAAATGTTACTACTGATTCACTAATTGAGCCAGGTTCTTCCATCAAGCCTATCCTAGATTATTCACCACTCTTTGTAGAACGCGAGGGCATTAATTATGGTCCAGGTTCAATTTTGAAAGATGAAAACATCAATAGATTATATTGTTCTGGTTACTCTGGTAGTTGTTCCCTTTCCAATGCGACCGGTACATTCTACGGAAATGTCACAATTCGTTTTTCACTTGGACACTCACTCAATATTGCAGCAGTTAAAGCATTATATATTAATGGTATAGACAATTCTCTAGAGGTAGCACATGCACTCGGTGATGTTTCTTATTGCGAGGGGCGCGAAGGCTACGGTCTTTCCATTGCAATTGGTTCTGGTTGTGGTGTTAAGATGGTGGAGCATGCCAATGCATATGCTTCACTTGCTCGTGGTGGCGCCTACAAGGACTTAGCCTATGTCCTGGAGGTCAAAAACTCTTCTGGTGAAGTAATTGATAGTTGGACTGATTCTGAGGCTAAGCGTGTAGTTGATGATCAGGTCGCCTTTATGATTTCCGACATTTTAAGCGATCGTTCGGCACGCTGGTTCAATAACGAAGGCTTTGTAGTTCCAGATGTGTGGACCGCCACCAAAACTGGTACCACCACCACAACTAACTCTGCTGTCACCAAGGATTCCTTGATTGAAAGCTATTCTACAGCTCTGTCCACCTTTGTCTGGAATGGCAATCATGATGGAGCTGGTCTTACATCGAACACCAACGACGTCGTAAGATTTACTGTTGGTACTTTTATGGAACGAGTTCATAAAGAAGTCTACGAACCAGATGGCAAATGGCACTATGGCGATCAGCCAGCCCGACCTGCGGGTATCCAGACGCTTACCGTGAATGGCAAGACTGACATTTGGCCAAGCTGGTTTAACGTTGCTAAAAACTCCGGTGTGGCAAGAGAGACACTGACGTTCAATCGTTACAATCATTTATTGGCAGCAAACTGTACGCCAGAAGAATACAAAATACAAGTCGAAGTCACTAAGTTTACAGATCCAATGACCGGTAATGATTCTTATAGTGTACCAGAGCCATACGATAAAGATGCTACCGATACCTGTAATTATGAACCACCTCGGTTATCTGTTTCTGTCAGTGGTAAGAATATCATTGCTACCATACGCAAGGGCTCATACGACATAAACGGTTATACCTTGTACGTAAATGGAGTAGAAAAAGGTGGTATTTCGGTCGGCTCTGATGGTGTTGTAAGAGGCTATACTCTAGACGGCACAGAATCCTCAGTTAAGCTTACAATTTCAGACACTTCTGGATATACCACCTCGAGCGAGATTACTCTTACGCCGGCACCAAAAATAGATTCAAACGATAGTAAAGATTCTAACAACAAAAAATCGAATTAAATCCTTAAGAAATACTCTCTTTTGGCATCAAGCACTAAATAATCATTCTAGCGATGGACTCTATCTAACTCTTTTAGCAAAAATAATTCTACCGGCAGAAGTTTCGTGGAATCTGACAAATTCCACGGTTACTTCTTGGCCGATTTTGCGAGTAGCGTTTTCTACTACCACCATGGTACCATCCGCCAGGTGTCCTACACCTTGACCGCGGTTAGAGCCTTTTTCTAGTATTTTTATTTTCATTTTTTCACCTGGCAAAAACTCAGTTCTTACTGCTAGTGCAAGATCGTTAATATTAAGAGCACTGATTCTTTCTGCTTCAGCAACTTTTATGAGATTGTAGTCAATCGTAAGGATTGCGCCATGATTTGCTTTTGCCAGCTTAAGCAACTCATCATCGACTTTTTTGTTTCCCTCACCGTCATCAACAATTTCAGTATTGACCTCTACTATTCTTTCAAGCTCAGATACATTACTAAGCCCATTGCGCGCTCTGGTTCTCTTTTCGCTATCCTTGCCATCGGCAAGTAGCTGCAGTTCTCTTAATACGCTTTTCAAAATAATTAAATCTCCGTCGATAAAGCCAGTCCTTGCAACGTTTAGTATGCGTCCATCAATTAGGGCCGAAGTATCTACGTAGATCTTTCTGGTGCCATTCCTGGTTGGTTTATATTTTTTTGCAACCAAAAAAGTGGTTTCCGTCAAAATAAGTAACACAACAATTAAAATGAATAATTCCATACAACGAATTATATCATATTCTAGGAGATAATATCTGTACCAAAATCGGTAGCATGTATGTGGTTTTCTGTCAAAATGGTTTGGTACTTCTTCACTAAATCATCTCGCCCTTTTACTTTTGCGATGTCAATCGCCAAATCATACCTGGTTGCAGCATTTTTACGAAGCATTTCAAACGGCGTCGTAGTCGATCCTTCCTCATAAAACCCATGCACTCTTAGTCTTTTTCTTACGGTATAGTTTTCTAAGATATTTTCAAGTGTTTCAGGATACCCGTGGAAATTGGCTAGAATCGGTTTATTTCTAGTAAATAGCTGGTCAAACTTAGATTGAGATAGTTTGTTATTTGTGGTTCCTATCCCTCGATAAGACAAAGCATTAATACCCACAAAGCGAATTTTTACTTCTGGCAGATCGTATTTTAGTATCTTAATAGCCTCAAGTGACTCATGTGATACGATGTCGCCGCAGGCCGTAAATATAAAATCTGGCTCATCATCAGAAGCAAATTCAAAAACGGATGCTCCACCATTTTCAAACTGGAACTTTGCGTGGTGCGAGTCGATATATCGTGGTCTTTCGTTTTTGTCAAATGTTGTAAGATTTACAACATTAGTTGAATCAATCATAAATTTATATGCTTCCTCAGCCGCCACATCATCAATCGGAAAAATACAGTTAGCCAAATTGGATGGCACTGAAAGTAACATTGAGATTAGTGCTGGAGATTGGTGCGTAAATCCATTGTGGTCTTGTCGCCAGCATGTGGAAGTAGACAATAGATTTACCGCCGGCATCGGATTTCGCCAGCGTACATTCTTGCTTTGCTCGATAAACTTTATTTGTTGTAAAATCTGCGCTGTGATAATTGGGAAAAAAGCCTCATAACTTCCCATCACTGCTTTTTCTCCATTCGCTAGATGTCCAGTCATGACTGAAAAAAGCACGTTCTCAGAAAGCATTTCAATAATCCTACCGTTTGATGATTCTGGCAAATCCCAGTTTTCCCTTAGCAGATCTCCCCATGCACGCTTCTCTACTTGAAAGATTTGGTCAAATTTGTTTGAGGTGGTTTCATCTGGTGAAAAGAAGTAAAAATGTGGATCTTTTTCAAACTCAGCGGTAAGTAATTCTCCAATTCTTTTTGCAGGTGAAAACTTTTCAGCTCCTGGATCCTCAACCCTATCTATCATTTTTGCCTCCTTTATCCTGTTCGGTCTCCTTTTCTTCTTGATTCGAAGTACTATTATCGTCAACCATAATAGGTTTGTTCTTTTTTGCGCCGTCAAACAAGTCATCAAGTAGCTCTTCGATTCTGTAACTTTTTAGCCACTCTTCTAGCTGTTTTAATTCTTCCTTGTCTGTCTTAGGATTCTTTAATGGAATTTGATGTGCAGTATGGTAGCGATTTGGGCCACCCTCCCCTTTTTCAGTTTTCATAATATAAAATGGTGTCGGTAGGTTCTCATTAAGTGCTAGCTGAAAATCCTCAATATCTTCCCCAATCCATCGTGGCGTAAAACCAAATCCGCGTAGCATTTCATTTATTTCTCTTTCTGACCTTCTCGCATAAATTGATGGCGCAGAAATCTTGTAACCGTTTAGATGTAAAATTGGTATCACTTTGCCATTATTGGATCCAGCTAGTAGGCTCCGCAGATTTAAAGAATCTATCGCAGTTGCCGTTTCGAGTTCACCATCGCCAATCAGGACGGCTACGGTTTTTTCAGCGTGGCCAAGGCAATACCCATACGCGTTGGCTAGCGCATAACCCAATTCTCCACCTTCCGTAATTACATTAGGTGTCAGTGGGCTGGCGTGGCTTGGAAATCCATCCGGCCACGAAAACTCATGGCAAATATATTCTAAACCATCACGTGTCAGGTTGGCCTTTTTGTCAACTTTTGCAAGTTCTCCGTCAAGCCAAAGATTTGCTTGTAGGGCAGGAAATCCATGCCCAGGACCCAAAATGAAAGAATAGTTTGGATCATCACCGTAGAAAACTTTTAAATTTGCATATGCTACATTGATGCCGTGGCACGTTCCCCAGTGGCCAAGTAATCTCGGTTTGATATCGTTGAAAGAGAGTTCCCTCTCGAGTAAATAATTATCCTGCAAAAAAAGCTGTGCCACAGTTAAATAATCACATAATCTAATTCGATGCTTTATGTCTTCGATTCTAGCAATTCCCACCGCACTCATATGTTTATTATAACATAAGAATAATGAAAATATCTAGTCTCAAATCTTCCTTGATTACTTTAGGCAAGACATAACAATAAACATATTATCAAACTAATGCCGAGTATCAACCAAGGTTTTTACTGGCTCGCTATCTAGATTTTCTTCCCCTCTATAAACTCTTTTATTCTAGCAACCTCGTCTCGCAAAGCAGCCGCTCGCTCGAATTCCAAATTCGCTGCTGCGAGCTGCATCTCAGACGATAATTGTTTTATGAGCCCAGGTAACTCATCTTTTGGAATGCGACGTACATCAAATTTGTTTTCCTTTTCTTTCTCTGGAATAATTGCGCGAAGTCCCAAGGATATCTCTTTTTTTACTGAATGTGGTGTAATACCATGCTTGGCGTTGTACTCTTTTTGTATTTCACGTCGTCGGTTTGTCTCCGAAATCGCTTTCTCCATACTTTCAGTAATATAATCTGCATACATAATGACTTTACCCTCTTCATGTCTAGCTGCACGACCAATTGTCTGAATGAGTGCCGATTCGGAACGCAGAAAACCCTCCTTATCCGCATCTAGTATTACTACTAGTGATACTTCTGGCAAATCCAATCCCTCACGTAGCAGATTGATTCCTACCAGCACATCGTACACTCCCTCTCGTAAATCTCTCAAAATGTCACCGCGCTCCAGGGTATCGATATCCGAATGGATGTAAGCGGTTTTTACGCCACGCTCCTTTAGATGATCGGTTAAATCTTCCGCCATTCGCTTGGTTAATGTTGTAATTAAAGTCCTTTGTCCTTTGGCGATACGACGATCGATTTCTTCCATCAAGTCGTCAATCTGTCCTTCTGAACCACGTACTTCTATTTCTGGATCAAGCAAACCAGTTGGACGAATTACCTGTTCGGCTGGCTCTGGTGAAACCTCGAGCTCATATTCACCTGGAGTAGCTGATACGTAAATTGCTTGATTAATGTGTTTTTGGAATTCTCCGTATGTAAGTGGTCGGTTATCCAAGGCAGACGGCAAACGGAATCCGTATTCTACCAAAGTAGTCTTTCTCGCATGGTCACCATTATACATGCCTCTTACCTGTGGCAACGTCATATGTGATTCGTCTACAATTAACAAAAAATCTTTTGGGAAAAAGTCTAACAATGTAGAAGGTGGTTCTCCAGCTCGACGTCCATCTAGATGTCTAGAATAGTTCTCGATTCCCTTCACGAAACCAGTTTCCTTTAACATTTCTAAATCATATTTAACCCTTTGAGACAATCGCTGTGCCTCGAGATATTTTTGGTGTTTTTCAAAGTATTTTAGCCTTTCTTCATACTCTGCACGAATCGTTGTTAAGGCTTTCTCTAATTGATCCATTGGCGTTGCGTAATGTGTATTTGGAAAAATATGCACATGATCGGGCTTTTCTCGTACTTCGAAAGTTAAAGGATCTACGATTTTGACATCTTCTAAAGAATCAAATCCAAACTCAAACCGATAAGCAAATTCGCCATTCGCAGGATATAAATCAATCGTGTCACCCATTACACGAAAGTTTCCCCTTTCAAATGCCAAGTCGTTTCGATGATATTGCATCCCAACGAGCCGGCGAATGAAGTCGAGCTGCGATAGGCGATTAGTAATAGCGTTTTTCTGAACAAAGCCGCTCACGCGATCATTTAACGATGAAGGATTCGTGTCCGATAGAGTACTATCACAAATCCATTCGCCATCGACTTGCCATATTGGTAGCGACATCTCGGTATAATGCGCTGGTGAGCCAATACCATAGATACAAGACACCGATGCTACTACAATACAATCTCGTCTCGTTAACAAAGCCTCGGTTGCGCCATGACGCAGTCGATCGATTTCATCGTTTATGGCCGAATCCTTTTCGATATAGGTATCAGTCGAGGCAATATAAGCCTCTGGTTGATAATAATCAAAATACGACACAAAATAATGCACTTCATTTTCTGGAAAAAAATCACGAAATTCTGAATATAATTGCGCCGCTAGAGTTTTGTTATGGGCCAAAATCAAAGTTGGTTTCTGGGTTTTTTCAATAATATTCGCCATCGTAAAAGTTTTACCGGAACCAGTTACGCCAAGCAACGTCTGTTCATGTATACCAGCGTTAATTCCGTCCACGAGCTGTTTAATCGCAGATGGTTGGTCACCGGTCGGTTGGTATTTTGAAACTAATTTGAATTTTGCCATATCTATTATTATATAATATAGTTATGAAATACACCATAACAGTTAAAACCAACTCGTCTCAGGAAAAAATCGTCAAAGTATCACCAAGTGAACTCACTGTTTATCTTCGTGCCAAACCTCACGACGGAGAGGCTAACACTGCACTAATAAAACTCTTAGCGAAGCATTTTAACGTCTCAAAAACTTCTATCAAAATTGTTCGTGGTCACAAATCCCACGTCAAGATTATTGATTTTTAATCTTCCTTACTTTTCAAGGTTGGAAACGGAACTGCTTCGCGCCCAGATACGCCCTCGAGCAGCCAAAAATTCCTTTCCGAATTTCCCCATCCGCAGGCGGGTGGCATTCCATACTCAAGCATCTCCACGAAGTCCATATCGAGCATTTGTGCTTCATTGTCGCCAGCATCGCGCGCTGCCTGCTGTTCTTTGAATCTTGCCAGCTGATCGAGTGGGTCATTTAGCTCTGAAAACCCATTCCCCATTTCGGTCCCAGCTATTACTGGATGGAATCTCTCAGTTACCAAAGGGTTCTCGACCGATTTTTTAGCCAGTGGCGATAATGACAATGGCTCTTCTATTACCCAATACGGCCCAGCTGATGTTTTGCGAATCAGTTTCCAAACATGGTCAATAAGATGCGGTGTTGTCATATCAAAATCCGATTCTACGCCGGCATCCTTCAGAATTTTTATCAATTGCTCCCTGTCTGGATTAAATACATCCACATTATACTTTTCATGTAGTAGGTCCGCATATTTGTATCTAGGCCATTTGCAGTCCAGATCAATTTCGAATCCACCCACTTTAAACCTCAATGTGCCCCAAGTCTCCATGCAAACATATTTCATCATTTCTTCGTAGAAGTTCATTCCGTCTTCATAATCTTCGTAAGCTGCATAAGCTTCAAACGCAATATGTTCTGGTAAATGCTCGTCGTCTACGCCTTCATTTCTAAATCTCGGTCCA
>CAMOIR010000016.1 GCA_946616455.1 uncultured Candidatus Saccharibacteria bacterium
CAAATGAAGGGTCGCTCCCAAAAACAGCGAGAAAGAGGTGTTATTATGACCAAGATGACCAAGAAAGTTGCCCTGACCATTGCTATCGATGCTATCGGCGAGTCCAATGCGGAAGCAGTTGAAGTTCTTCAGAACATGATTGCTCAGCTCGAGAAGCGTGCTTCTGCTCCCAAGAAACCGACCAAGAAACAGGTCGAGAATGAGGGTGTGAAGGAAGCCATCGTCACCCTGCTTACCAACGCTGAAGAGCCGATGAGCGCAACCGCTGTCGGTGAGGCACTGGGTATCACTTCTCAGAAGGCTTCTGCCCTGCTTCGTCAGATTGACGAGGTCGTCCGTACCGAAGAGAAGGGGAAGGCTTTCTTCTCCATCGCTCGGTAATCAGTAGGCGGTCACTGGGGCGGAGAACAGGCTCCGCCCCATCGGGGTTCAACTCCCCGACTGGTTTTCAATCTCAATTTATTGATTCATTGTGTTTTCCTCCTTTCTTTGGGCGCTCCATCTGCGGAGCGCCTCTCTTTTTGCCTGCGCGCCATCGGCCCTGGCGCGCAGTATTCGAGAAAAAATACATGTTTACGAATTTTTATGCAAAAATGCGGTGGCCCGGGCCCTTCGTCAAATTGCCCAAAAAACCACCACCCTGGACCGCAAATTTTGTGCAAAGTGTCTATTGAACTCGCCCGCACTTAGCAGTATAATTACATCGTAAGGTTGAGAGAGCAAGGAAGAACAGAAAGACTTGCCGATGGAAAAGTAAGAAGCAAAACTTCTGAAAAAAGTACTTGACAAGTTGCAAACGATGTGTTATAATCAACTTACAAAATCAAACAAAAGAAAGAGGTGTCTACTATGACCAAGCGTGAACATTTCACCAAACTCCTGTCCATCAACGAAGTCGCTTCCGACCCCACCCTCGTTGAATTCATCAACCATGAGCTTGAGCTTCTTGACAAGAAGAACACTCAGCGCAAGCCGTCAAAGGCAAGCATCGAGAACGCAAACAAGCGTGAGTTTATTGTCTCTCTTCTGACCACTGACCCCATGACCCTGAGCGACATTCAGGAAAAAGGCGGTGATACCCTTGCAGAGATGAGCCGTGCGTCAATCGCCGCTTTTCTCCGTACCGATGAACGTGTAAAGCGTACCGAGATTAAGCGTCTCAGCTACTACTACCTCGGCTAAGAGCCGACCCGACAGGGGGAGAGGGGATCTCCCCCTGTATTTTTGTGGACCTGTTAGTTGAGACTAACCGCCCGGGCAGTTAGCTATAACTAACAAAAATTTTTTACCAACCCTATTGACATTCTGTTTGACTTTTGATATAATTACTACAGAGTCAAGAAAGGAGTTGATGAACATGACTGAACAGGAAATTCTTAAGACTATGAAAGCTCTTGATGTGAGTCGAGCTGAAGCAATCGGTATCCTGAAAGAGGATGAAGAAATTGACCGCATGGAGATGAGTCAGGTTGATAACGACTTGACCGCTGAACAGAAAAAGGTTAAGAAGCAGATGACCAAAGCAGGCGAGAAGAAAAAGCCTACGGTTTACAAATTTGATAAGCCGAAGGAACGCAAGGTTGACGAAACGAAAAAGCGTTTTCTGACCGCTATCAAAGTACTGCTGGAAGGTGCGGGCTGTGCTGTTGAGACCCCCAAGACCGAGGCTGAAATGCACTTTACTTACGAAGACGAAAGCTACACGCTGAAGCTGATTAAGCATCGTGCACCCAAGGACTCCAAGTGAGTCCTTTTTTTATTCCAACAGAAAGAGTTAGTTGAGACTAACTTGCGGCCCGGGCCCCTCGTCGAAATGCACAATAACACCTGGCCCGCACGTCCTATTTTTGTGCATCTTGTACAATAGACAAAACGTGTTTTATAGTGTATAATCATATTATCAAGTTAAGAAAAGAGAGGTAAATCCCAATGAACATTATGATTATTGACACTGAGACCGCAAACATGGTAGAACAGCCGATTCCCTATGACATTGGCTACGCTATTGTAAATGTTGAGACTGAAGAAGTCCTGACCGCACGTTCTTTTGTTGTTGCTGAAATCTTCCTTGATACCGAGCTGATGAGTTCTGCGTATTACGCTGAAAAATGCCCTAAGTACTGGAAGGACATTAAGAGCGGTAAGCGTATCATGAAGCGCGCTGAAAACATCCGCCGTCAAGTCTTCAAAGACATGCACGATTTTCAAGTCAATACTGTCTATGCCTACAACATGGGTTTTGACAAGCGTTCTACTAACAACGGTATGCGGTACATTACTGGTTCTTCAATTCGTTGGTTTTTCCCCTTTGGTACTGAATTTAAGTGCATTTGGACAATGGCTTGCACTTCAATTCTCCGCTCTAAGTACTACATTAAATTCGCTGAAGAAAATGGTTTAGTGACGGAAGCAGGCAACTTGATGACAAGCGCTGAAGCCTGTTACAAGTACATTACCAAGAACATTGATTTTCAGGAAGACCACACGGGCTTGGAAGATGTAGCAATTGAAACGGCTATTTTCTTTAAGGTACTTCACTCAAGAATGAAGTATGAGGATAACATCAACACCGCCTGTTGGAGAATTCCTCAGAAGAGACGCAAGGAACTGGAAGATGAATAATCTTCCAGTTTTTTTGTATAATTATGCGAGCCTCGGTTAGTGGTGCCTAACCGGCCCGGGCCAAGGATGCAGTTAGCCTAGACTAACTTGCCGGGCCGCCCTTGGGCGAAGCGGCCCGAATTTCCGCCCGTATTTGACATATGCAAATTTTTCGTTCGATCTAGCGACATATGCGCGCGCGCTGATTGTTCCCGTAAACACCCCACCCCCATCGCATATGCGCGCCCGTATTTAATTTTCTCGGCGCCCGTTTTCAGTTCCTATATGCGCCCGTGCGCAGCGTTCTGGCGCCGATCGGGTCTCAGTTTGCGCGCAAACTACTTTCCGCCCGTTTTGAGAAAAAATTTCAAAAAATTTGGACATTTTTTGAAAAACTATTCGCGATTTCCTTCTAAATTAAAAAAAACTATTTATGCAAACTGGTTACGGGCGGGCCGCACGGCCGCAAGTCTCTTTAAATTTCTTCTCGCCTTTCAAAAATAGCTTAGCAATGCTACGTTCTAGCTAGCTATATGGAACAAAAATCTGATTTTCCTCACACTTTTACACGCAAAAAATAACGCGGCAAATTCACTTATAAAACAAAGTGAACCACTGGCCGCATTTGATTTTAAAAAAAATTTATGATATAATATAATTAACAAAATGAAAGAAGGTAATAATATGTTTAGTAAAGATGATATTCTTACTCTACTGCGCGAAGGCGCTGATCCAACAGAGCTGGCGCAGAAATTCGCGGACGTGCTGAACGAGGCCGTAGCCGAAAAGCAGAAATCTGATAAATTTGAAGTCCAGAAGAGAGAAGACTGGAATAATCTACTGAATGCGATTAATGGTTGGCTGGTAACATACGCGCCCAAGACTTATGAAATGCTGAAGGCAGACATCGCAACACTTAATGAACTTGCGCCAGATAAGTTTATTAAGGCCTTGGAAGACTCAGCCACAGAAACCGAAACCATTTTACGCGAAATGGAAAAACACCTGAAAGAACTGGAATATCCTACTAAAACCAATCCAGAAGAGAAGAAGAAAAATGCGGCCGGGCGCTCTGAGACGTGCAAGATTGAACCTTCCGCAATGGATGATATCGATATTCTCTTTAAGTGGCTGCAGGACCATAATATTTAATTATTATATATATTATATATAATAATTAAAATATATATAATATTAATATATTAATTTAAGGCTTCGGCAACGAGGCCTTATTTGCGTTGCCGAAAGGGCCGCCATATCGTGGGTTTTGAAGGAGGCTTGTCAAGTGGAAACGGGCGCAACCCCATACCCCCATTTTCCTCCATTTTCTCATCTTTTATTATCTTATTTATTTTAATATATTACACTTATACTATTTATAATATCTATTATAATAATATAATATATTATATATATAATAATATAATATATTCCTCTACCTATTCTTACTCCATCATATTAAAAATATTAATAACACAAATACAAACCATAAAAATAATATTCATTACTATTACTGCCTCTACGATTTCCAAACTCGTTAGCCTCCATTTTATTAGCTCTATCTCTAAAAAATCTTAAAAAACGATAATCCTTCCACAAATAATTAAAATACTTAAAATTTTCGTGGCAATTTCACTTGGATTTTCAAATGAAATTTCAAAATGTTCCTCGCAGAATTTTCAAACGAATTTTTCAAATGGGAATCTATCCGGACCCTCTATACCCCCCCGCCCCGAAAGATAGGAGATTTTCAAATGAGATTCCCAAACCTTCCCCCAGTGACTCCCCTATCCGAGCCGGGCCGCTCTCGTTACCACATTTGCGAATGGGACGAAGTCCCATGAAGCGAACTGTGGTAACGCAGAAGGAAAATGTCACCCGCAGGGTGGTCATTTTCTAAGATTAAGATAGGTTTTGACCAACCACCCCAGTAACCACCCAGTTTTGACCAGGTTTCCAACCACATTTACCCCTTCACCGAGGCATTTTCACTAGGTTTTCACCAAGTTTTGACCAAATCCCGGTCATTGGCAAAAACCTGGTAGAAACTTTTGACCAGTTTTAACCATGTTTTTGCCCACATACATACGGTGGTTGGTAACTGGTAAAAACCAAATGACCAGTTTTGACCAATGACCTGGTCATGGTAATTACCAGGTTTTTGCCACCATGACCAGTTACCAACCAATTTTAACCAGGTTTTGACCACTCACGCGCTCCGCATAATCTACCATAGGTAAAAACCTGGTAAAAAATGGTCAAAAACTGGTAGAAACTTTTGACCAATTACCGCCCAGTTTTTACCATGTTTTGACCACTCTTAGAATCCCAATTTCTCAAGCTCTTGCGCCTTAGCCATCATATAGCTTTTCTGTCCTTCTTTAAACGCATCCTTTTTTCGAATGGTTTCTTTAGACCTTCCAATAGCTTCTCCAATCTGCGCCGCGCTCATACCTTGCGCCGCCAGCTCAAAAATCTCATTATCATCAATCTTGGGTCTTCCACCACGTTTCCCTCTTTCCACACTCTCTTCATATTTTTCAATACTATTATCTATGCGGCCCTTGACAAAATCAACCGCCATTTTTACAATCGGATCATTTTCATGAACCATTTCAACACCGGCCGCATACCTAAACATATCAGCAAGAATCTAATCCTGCTTTTCCACAGACTGACCCGCAATCGCATCAAGCCATTCTTTTCTCATAACAAAGGTATCAGCCATTTATTATCCCTCGTCTTTCTGCAAAAACTCCTTCAAAGCTCTTCGCATAACCTAACTTATATTTAAATCGTTTGCTTTCGCATATTCTTCCAATTTCTTTTTTTCTTCCAAGGTTAATTTAAAACCAACACTTGTAAATTCATCCTTTGCCATTTCTAAATCGACCTCCATAATTTTAATTCTAAATATATTATATCAGAAAAAAAATCTAAAATCAAGTTGAATTTTTTAAAAAATTTTGATACAATATATATAGAAAAATAAGAAAGGAAGGATATCCCCATGGCTTATTACTTTTATGCACTAACTTATTACAATGACCTTGATAAAACTGAAGAACATGCAATGGGAATAACGTGCGGCCAGTGCCTTACGGACGCTATGCAAAACATCGTCGCCACATATGGAGAGAATGATATTATAGATATCACATCTCTTAAAGCTATTACTGACATGCATTGTCTTGAAATCAATGACCCAGAAGTAGCTGAATATCTTTCTGATATTGAGGATTTCTAATGGCAATTATTGCACAATCTTGTAATTCAGGTCCATGTTCATTTTTAGACCCACACTCCAAAAGCAAATGTCTCTTAACAGGCTTCCGAATAGACCCGCACACAGAATATTGCTCAAAGCACCAATCTTCGGTTGAGAGATGCGAAATATGCGGCAAGATGCTTGTGCGGCAAGGGGTTATCATCGAAGGCCCGCATCTTATTTGCGACAACTGTAATGAAAATATTGGGCATTGCGCGACTTGTACATACAGAAACCATTGCCTGTTTAATGAAGACCCGACACCAGGGCCGCAAAAACTTATTCAGCAGCAAATCCGACAAGGAAATACTATCTTATCACAGACCGTCCGAAATCCCGCAATTGTCGAAAAAACGTGTAAAAAATGTAAGTGTTATGATTCGCAAAATAACCAATGTTTCAGGGATTTTACTGCGTGCGGCCAGTACCAAATAAAGGAGTTTTAAATGATTATTCAAAGGATTGAAGGCATTGACGGCAATATTCGATATGGCGCCGACTGGGACGGGGAAGCTCACGGCATGGCTTGTTGGGCTAAAGACGAACGCAATGATGTAATTGAATTCGTTGAATTCCCCAATGATTCTGGCAGTATCGGCGCTTTTGTTACTCAAATCGAAAACACACTTGATAGTTTGATTCTGTATATTAGGAGGCTCCAAGAGAATGAGTAAAGTAATTAAACGTTTTACCCTCGATAATGACCCTGGACATTGGACTGCAATTGTTGAAAGTGAGTACGGACAGCGTTTTTATGTTAGTTCCTGTTGGACTTTTGATTGCGGTTATGAGACCATGGCTTTTCTCTGCGATAAGACCAATCATGTCCTCTCTTGGAATGAAGTGCTTGTTAGACGTTATCAAACCTATGATGATATGATAAATGGACATGATATTATTATTAATGAGATTGAAAACTTTCTTGGAACAGGGGGGATTCATTCGTGAGTAAACATTTTTATTCCGGCATATTGGCCGGAGTTTTTATCGCCATTGCGGCCTCAGTCAATCTATCCATCGGAGGAATTTTCGGAGCAATTTTCTTTGCTGTTGGCCTATTGGCAATTCTTTATTTTAAGTTGGACCTATATACCGGGAAGGCCGGTCTGGTTGGAGAAGGCAAACTAACACTTGGTCCTCTTGGAATGATTCTCTTGGGTAATTTCATTGGAGCACTTGCGGCCGGGACTGCTCTTGGGATACTCAACACCCAGGCCGCAGGAGCTGCTTATCGACTCTGGGGAGAGCGTCTGCTGATTGACCCAATTTCAATTTTTATTCGAGCTGCCGTATGTGGTATGCTTATGTATTTCGCAGTAACTGCTTATAACACCGAAAAGAAAATCGGTTTTGTCATTATACCAGTTGCCGCATTTATTCTAGGTGGTTTTATTCATTCAATTGCCGATATGGCGTATTTTGGTATGGCGGCGTCAGTAGAGGCGTCAAAACTTAAATTTATTGATATTTGGCCTATTTTGCCCGCCATTATAGGCAACTTCGGTGGATGTATTATAATTCCCGTTTGTAAAGACTTAAACAAAGAAATAAAAGGCTGTTAAAGCCTTTTTTTTATTGATTTTTTCTAAAAATTTTTATATAATATATATAGAAAATGAATGAAGGAGATAAAAGACATGGCGGTTGCTAAATCATTCCAGTCCTATAAAATCATTGATGGCCCTGTTGTTGGCAAGAATGGTAAAGAATACGTTACGGTTGAAAAGCCTGATGGTTTAGTGAAAACCGTACGTTGGTATTCTCCAGCAGAGTATGAGAAACTTTATAATGAACCCGCTCCCGAAACCGAGAACAAGAAATCTCAGAAAGAAGTTTTGGGCTTTGAAAAGGGATATATCACTATTTTTCAGGGAGACACTTTCCCACACAAAGAATGGATGAAAGAGCATGGTGCTCGTTATCATAAGGTCTATGGTTGGTATTTCATTTCTACCATGGATATGCCGGAAGATATTCCAGAAGGTATCAAAGCTGTACGGCTTCCTTGGGAAGTGGTTGGTGATGAAAATGGTAAGCTTTACAATGATGATGTTGTAAAAGCGGCAGTCGATTTTGTTCTGTTTGAGCCTGACCCTTCTCAGTTTGTAGGAGAAATCGGTGACAAACTCAATGTCACTGTTACTATTGAACGTGCGGTTCCGCTGCAGGGATACTATGGACCGTCGATGATGCACATTATGCGCGACGCCGATAAGAACGTTTATGTGTGGACTACTGCCGCCCGTCAGTTAACCGAGGGCCGTACTTACACTCTTCGCGGCACTGTAAAGGACCATAAAGTCTATCACGCAACTCGACAGACTATTTTGACTCGTTGCCGAGTAATTGAGAAGGAGGATTAATTATGTCTAAATGGGGATTTGATAGCCCGTATGCGGGCTTCCTTGATGAGAATGACCGCTCGATTGAAGATTTAGCATTTTCTGCTTACGTAGTACATGATTCAATTCTTTCATCGGTAGTTTCCAATATTGTTGAGTATATCGACTCAGAAGGATTTGACCGTTCTCTTGGAGTCTCAATGACTCAGGATGAGGTTGATGAATTTGTTCCAGACTATCAGGATTTTACAAGAGAAGAACTAGAAGACGGCTTAAAGTTTTTTAATATCTACATCGAATGATGTAGATATTTTGATTTTTTTTTAATTTTTTTATATAATATATATAGAAAATAATTGAAGAGGTGATTTTTATGAGCTTGTATGAAGAGTTGTCTTATTCTGATATTGAGAAAATTGGGAACTATTTATCTTATTATGGACCCACCGATGATGGATATGAAGATGGGTTAGACATTGTTAGCACTAAAACATTCCTTAAAGAATGGTCTACTCAGAAAGAACAACTCTTTCATATGTTCGGCAATCAGTTTATTTTGGAAAAGCCGATTTTGATTGAGCCCAACCTGAAACTGTTTACAGATGTCTTTGATGAATTAACGATGGAAAAGTATGATGGCCGTTTTCCGCCTTTCGTTAACCATTATCGAGATAAAGTTGATAAGTTGTTTCATGTTCCGGATGGCTGGGGATTAACTGAATTGGGTCATAATTTGATTATGTTAACCGCCACCTCTTTGCTGTTTTCTAATGTTCTTGACCAAGACCTTGATATTGAGGTTAATGGCGAAAAGCTGACACTGAAACGCGGCGAAAAAGTTATGCGGGCTTTGCGCAAATTGACTAAATTTTTGGATTTGTCTGATGCTGAATTTGAAGAATTCCGTATCTTTTGTTCTCGTGTAACCCAGCAGAGTGCTTGTACTAAAGGTACTTTGTGTCTTTCTATTCATCCTCTTGACTTTATGACCATGAGCGACAATAATCATAATTGGAGCTCTTGTATGTCTTGGTTTGATAGAGGAAGCTATCGTGCCGGTACAATGGAAATGATGAATGCGCCGCATACTTTGGTAGCATATATTAAAGATGAAAAAACAATTGACATTCCTTATTCAGACGATACATGGCCGAGTAAGAGATGGCGTGAGCTTTATTTTGTTGATGATAATCTTATCACTGGAATTATGGGATATCCCTACCAGGATGAAAAAGTTGATAAAGTAGTACGAGATTGGCTGAAAGAGCTGTCTAATTTTAATGGCGATGCTGTTAATATTACTCGTAGTGGTAGAATTGAAGTTGCTGATAATAAAGATTTCTATAATAAGTATGGTGATGACATTACTTCTACGATTCGAGTAACCGGCTCTACTACGTACATGTACAATGACTTTGAGCGTATGTCTCATAAGGCATACTTTAGACCGCAGGCTAACAATAATAGTTTTTATTTTAACTATGGAGGAAGACTGTTTTGTATTGGATGCGGCCAGGAGGTAGAAGAGTTTAACGACGGGTCATTGTTTGGACCTTGCTGCCGCTACGGAATTAGTTGTTCTTGTTGTGGCACATATTTAAACGAAGATAATGCATATTATGATAATGATGGTAATCCTTATTGTGAGGATTGCTTTAATCGTAATTTTGCCTATGATGATTTGTATGATTGCTATACTAATATTGAAACCTCTGTAACTTTCAACGTGGTTACGGATGATTTTGAAATCGTAGATACTTATACGACTGATGAGTATAATTTGCGCGATTGTAATGTATGGGAAAGTGAGGACGGAGACTTGAACATGCGTCTTTGCGATATGTCTCAGGCAATTTTCAAAATTTATGCAAGGCGACATGATTGGCGTAAAACTCGTGTCTATGAAGATTTTTTGTGGAAATTAAAAACAGGTGGTTCGTATCTTACTGAAGAGCAGCGCATTGACCTGGAAAATACGATTGAAGAAACTAAACAAGAACTAATTGGTATTATTCAATCAACACAGAAATCAATTATTTCTAACTGGCGCTGGGGAGCTACTAAGGTCACTCCAAAAGATGAAGAAGACCTATTTAAAACTCCCCGCAGTTGAAAAAAATAAAAAATTTTGTTAATATATACTTGTAAGAGTTAAGGAACGAAAGAAATGGCGAAAGCCAAAAGGGTCCGTAGGTTGAAAAAACCTAAAAAATTTCATATAATATAATTACAAAACAAACAAACAAAACAAAAAAAAGAAGAGGTAAAAAGCTATGACTAAGATGACGAAGAGAATGTATTTTGAAGCAATTATCCGTGCGGCCCAGACTGGTGTGTTCGATGTGGATACCAATGATGTGGTTGCTTTCGCTGAGAAGGAAATTGGCCTGCTTGAGAAGCGTAACGAGAAGGCTCGTGAGCGTGCTGCAGAGAAGCGTGCCGAGGTTGATGAGCTGACGACTGCTGTGGCTGAAGTTCTGACCGAGGATTATCAGACCATTGCTGATATCGCGGCTCAGATTGAGGGCGAAGAGGTTACCGCCGGTAAGCTTGCGGCCCGCCTTAAGAAGCTAATTGCGGCCGGCGAAGCAGAACGCGCACAGGTTGCGGTTCAGCGTGATGGTAAGACCATCCGCCTGATGGGCTACAAGAAGGCCTAAGAAGACCCCCTATGGGGTCTTTTTTTTGATTTTATTAGATTTTTTTGATATAATAATAGTAAAAGGAGGTATAGTCTATGAAATGTTGCTTATCCAGCAGATGTGATATCTCATATTTAAAATAGGCAGATGAGGTAAAATATGCTTATCGAGATAGAGGATAGATTATCCGGCGAAAAGATGACTTTCATCCAGAAGCCACTATTATTTTACATCATCTGCGGACTGACCCTGAAATTGAGTGGGATTATTTAGAGAATATTAAAACAGCTTATGATAATAAATTAATTCTTGCTTTATATTCGCTCCAAGAGTGTGAAGAAGCTAAGGCAAGAGGTTTTAGATTTTATCTTAATCTTCCAGTATCTTCTTATTGGGAGCTGTGGGCTTTGAAAAAATTGGGTGTAGAATATGTGCACCTTGGCGCCCCATTGTTTTTTGATATGGAACGTGCGGCCCAGGTTGGTGTACCTATTCGAGCTATCCCCAATGTAGCATACGCCGACGGCTTGCCACATGACAATGGATTATATGGTTGTTGGATTCGTCCGGAAGATTTGCATATGTATGAGCCATATGTGCAAGTAATTGAATTTGAAGATTGTGCAAATTATAAACGGGAGCAGGCTATGTACCGCATTTATATCAAGGGTAATGGCTGGAAAGGCCCAATGGAGCAGCTCATTACGAACTATGACTACCCCGGCGAAGGACGTATGTTTAATCCAAATTTCACTGCCGCCCGTTTGAACTGCGGTCAAATCTGTCAAACACCTGGCCGCACTTGCCGCATCTGTAAACGTTTATCTCAGCTTGCCGATCCCGATGTAATTACTGATTATGCCACTCACAAAAAAGAACCACTTGATTGATTTTTTAGAAAAAATATTATATAATAAAGTATAAAATAAAGTAAGGAATTAAGTTAAGATGGCATTGAATTGTTTTAGTTCACAAGATGATTTAGATTTTCGAGAAATCGTTCAGATGACTCCAGAACAACTCTATATTACCATGGAGATGATGCTGAAACGACATTATGATAACGTCTTTGTAGAAGATGATTATCTATATGCTGTTGGTACTATACCGGTAGCTGTAGTGGCTCACATGGATACAGTCTTCTCAAGTCCTCCTGCCGACTGGAGTATTTTTCACGATGCGGTGAATGGTGTCTATTGGAGTCCTTATGGATTGGGTGCCGATGATAGAGCTGGTGTATTTGCAATTATCAAACTATTGCACGAAGGATATCGCCCATCAGTTATTCTCACTCTTGGTGAAGAAAAGGGTGGTATTGGCGCACGTCATTTGATTGAAAATCATCCAGTAGCAGAAAGTAATTTGTATTTTCTTGTGGAACTAGACCGCCAGGGATATAATGATTGCGTTTTTTATCAGTGCGACAATCCTGAATTTTTGGAGTTCATTGAGAGATTTGGTTATACAACTGACTTTGGTACATTTACCGACATTAGTTTCATTTGTCCAACCTGGGGGATTGCCGGAGTGAATCTGTCAGTTGGCTATTATAATGAACACTCGGAAGCTGAATTTCTCTTTGAAGTAATTTTAAATAGAACGATTTTTTTGACCGGCAAGATACTAGAGGCTGCTGAATCTCTCGATAAACCATTTGAGTACATTCCACTAGTCTCTTCTACTCTTTTAGATAAAGATTTTATCGATAAATTTTGGGCATATCCAATGGAAGATGATGAAGAGGAGGATGACGTAAATGGATTTAAATTCGATCAGCGAGCAGTTTGAAGAAATTATTGAGTATTCTCAAAAACTAGATATTACTATTCATGCAGATGACTTATTTGACCAGTTTATTAAAGCTAAAAAATACTTTATTAATAAGTTTGGTGGATTAATTTACGAGTATCCTGAAAAAGTTTCTTTACCTATTCATGAACAAGAGAATCCTGTCTTTGTAATGGATCGTTTATCGACTGATATTGATGATTATTTACAGAATGCAGGATTAGAGCCATATACCAATATTGAAGTTTGTTTAGCTGAATTGTGGTTGTGTGTCAACAAAGATGGATTTCTGTCAAATAAAATGGTTAAATCTATTGATACTACCATTGTACAGCAGTTCCTCAATAGCTTAAATGTTGACGAAGAAAAGCGTAATTTGGCCTATCAGATTTGGCAGAATAAATGTGCTTCAATTCCAGAAAATACTAAACTTTTAAAGAGCTTAAAATATTTTATTACCGATAAAAAGGTTCTGAGAATCATACAGGATTTATGCAGCAAAGAAATTCAGGCTACACATATGATTACTGGAACATTGTGTTTATCGGTGCATCCGCTTGACTTTTTGTCGTTGAGTGAAAATGCGCATAATTGGCGTTCTTGCCATGCTCTGGATGGAGACTATAGGGCAGGAAATGTTAGTTATATGCTTGATGAATCTACATTTATTTGTTATATTAAAGCGGATGGAGAATATAATCTGCCGGATTTCCCCGATGATATTCTGTGGAACTCTAAGAAATTAAGAAGACTATTCTTCTTGTCGAACGATAAGAATATGATGTTTGCGGGCCGGTCTTATCCATTTGATTGTGATAGTTTATTGGATTTTGTAAAAGAGAATATTTTTAATAAGATGTTTAGACCAGACTATTATTATTATACAGATAGTAATAAACCAATGTGGTCAGAATGGTCTGATGAACAGATTGATTCTTATACAAATAATGCTGGTAACAAAATTATGCTGGCAGAAAATTATTTTGACGTTGGCGGATACCTGCGCGCAGCTAAAGATTTAATTGTTGATAGTAAATCTGCTTTACATTATGATGATTTATTGTATTCGTCTTGTTATAAACCAAAATTTTCAGTATTAAAGAAACAATGGGTCCAGGGAATATTCTCCAATACTGTTAATAAACAAACAAAATTTTATATTGGGCATGATTGTAATTGTTTGCATTGCAATAAAAAGCCGATTTTTGACTCTGCTACTTTTTTGTGTAAGCAGTGTGAAATTGATTATGGTAATTCTTGCAACGATATAATGGCATATTGTCCTATTTGCGATAGACGCTTTGTTGAAGAAGAAGGCGAATATAATTATCGTGTAGATAGTTTAATTTGTCCTGATTGTTTTGAAGAATACGGAAGCGAAGGAGAAGATTATGGCGACGAAGAGTGATATTGCCAAAAGTGAAGTTGAACGTAAAATTGCGTTGGCCTTTGGCGATGATTTTATTGGAGTACAAGATAAAAAGATTTATGTTTGGGCTGATGCTGGTGGCGAACGTATTCAGATTGCTATTAGTATGACAGCTCCAAAAGTATGGATAGAGGAGAGTAGTGCGGCCAAGCCTGCTGTTGCGACACCCAAGATTGCCGGTGATGCGCCTCCGTGGGAAGAAGATACTTCCGGCACGGGCTGGGATTTCTCCGCGCCAAGCCAGTCGAATGTAGTATCTACACCGCCGGCCGCAACCGAAATTACAAAAGAAGAAAAAGAAAATATTGCAACTTTAATGGCCAGATTAGGTCTATAAACTACAACTGAAAATTAAAACCAAGGATGAGTTCTTCATCCTTGATTTTTATAAAAAAATATTTTATAATATATTTATAAAATCTATAAAAGGATAGTAAATATGTCAATTTATGAAAATTCTCTTGCTTTGTACATTCATGAGATTGGAGAATATCCTCTTCTAACATCAGAGCAGGAACAAGAGTTATTTGAAAAATTTCATAATGGAGACCTGGCCGCACGTAAACTACTAATAGAATCTAATCTTCGCCTTGTGGTTTCAATCGCAAAAAAATATAAAGGTCATGGATTGGGCTTTCAGGACTTAATTCAAGAAGGTAATTTGGGTTTGATTAATGCCGTTAATAAATTTGATACTTCTCTTGGATATAAATTTTCAACCTATGCGAGTTGGTGGATTAAACAATATATTGGTAGAGCCATTGAAAATAAGGGCAGAATGATTAAAATTCCATCTGGTGTTCTTGAAGTAATGAATAGGGTAGAAATGACCGCTAAGAAAATGACGGTTGAATTAGGACGAGAGCCAACAGATGAAGAACTTGCGGCCAAGCTTGAAATTCCTCTCGAAACTATTATAGATTATCGGCATAATTATAATGAGCCGACAAGCACAGATATTTGTATCAATGATGATAATGATGATACTGTTGGTTCATTGATTGAAGATACTAAGTTTAAAAATCCCGAAACTCTTTATTTAGAGCATAATCAAAAAGAGTTGGTTAGAGAGGTCCTATCTTCTTTGGACGAGCGAGAAGCTCGTATTATTACGTTGCGATTTGGACTAGAAGATGATAAACCTAAAACGCTTTCTGAAACAGGAGAAATTATTGGCTTAACAAAAGAACGCATCAGACAGATTGAAAATAAAGCACTAATGAAAATGCGGACTCCCGCACGGGCAAAAGCATTTAAAGAGTGCTTTACATAACAACGGCGCGGCTGCAGCCAAGCGCCGGTCACGCCGTATTTATCTTTTTTTGAAAATTTAAAAAATTTTTGCTATAATATTTATAGAAAAGTTGAGAGAGGGAAACTTCTCTGCGGTTCTGTGGTGAAACTAGCAAACACGCAGCGTTAAGGACGCTGTGCCGCAAGGCTTAAGGGTTCAAGTCCCTTCGGAACCATATGCTCCTGTAGCTTAATTGGATAGAGCTCTCGGCTACGAACCGAGAGGGTGTAGGTTCGAATCCTATTGGGAGTACTGTCCCTGTAGCTCAGTTGGACAGAGCAGCGGCCTTCTAAGCCGCGTGTCGTCGGTTCGAATCCGACTAGGGATACTTATGGGTCAGTAGGAAATCGGCAACTCCACCAGACTGTAAATCTGGCTCCTTTGGGAATAGCTGGCTCGACACCAGCCTGGCCCATTTATATATGTTATTTGAAAATTTCAAAAATTTTTGTTATAATATATATAGAAAAATTGAGAAAGAGAAATGACCTTATAGCTTAGTTGGTAAAGCACATGACTTTTAATCATGGGAGCGTGGGTTCAAGTCCCACT
>CAMOIR010000017.1 GCA_946616455.1 uncultured Candidatus Saccharibacteria bacterium
GTATGAATTCTAATTAACTTATGTTTATTATAACATATCCCACACAAAATCAACCAGTTTTACCCAACCTTCACTCACACAATTCAAACACCTCTAAACTTATTATAAAAAGTTTCAAAAAACCTCTCTATCCAATAGTTATCAACCCACCAAGCGAACTATACAATTTCTAGTCGTCAATGTTAAAATATCTATATGGAAGATCAAATCATTTTAATCGACAAGCCTTCTGGTATTTCTAGTTTTGGCGTTGTCGCCAAAGTTCGTGCTCGTCTAAAAGAAACGTACGGCCACAAAATCAAAGTTGGTCATACCGGCACCCTAGATCCTTTCGCTACAGGCTTACTCATCCTTCTTTCTGGCAAAATGACCAAAAAATCTGCAGAATTTCTAAAGCTCGACAAGACCTACGAAGCTACTCTAAAACTCGGCTACACTTCCACCACTGGTGATCCAGAAGGAGAAATAACAGAAGTTAATCCTTCTAGAATGTCACCACAAGAATGTCATCCCAATCTAGACAAAATATCCTCTATTATAAAATCTTTCGTCGGCACTATCACTCAAACTCCACCTCGCTTCAGCGCTATCAAGATAAATGGCCAACGCGCTTACAAACTCGCCCGACAAAACCAAAACTTTGAAATCCCGTCGCGAGAAATCACTATCTATAGCATCGAGATTCTTCATTACGATTATCCAGACCTCACCATTCGTTGCCATGTTTCAAGTGGCACTTACATACGTACCCTTGCCGAAGACATCGGCAAAGCCCTTGGCACTGGTGCTTATCTCACTGCTCTCCGTCGTACTACTATTGGTAACTACAATGTATTAGATGCCACAACCCTCGATAAGTTCTAGTTTTGTTGAATACTATATTGCATATTATGTTATAATAAACTTATGTTAGTATCATCTAATCGCCTCATCGGCTGTCCAGTTTTCAGCGTGCAAGCCAGTGGCCAAATCGCCAGTGTTTCCAAAGTAATCATAGATCCAGACTCTCTCAAAATCATTGCTTTTAGATTAAATCGTTCCTTTCCAGATAACGCCAGCATTCTAGACGTCAAATCTATTCGTGAATACAATCCAGATTACGGTATCATTATAGACAACAATGACGAAATCGTCGCAGACGATGAAATTATCAAGATTCAAGACGTTCTCAGTCTCCATTTTGAACCCATCGGCCTTAAAGTCGAAACCAAAAAAGGTTCCAAGCTTGGCCATGTTGAAGAATACACCGTTGCTCCAGAAGATTTCATAGTCCAGCAACTCATTGTCAAACGTCCAGCACTCAAAGCCTTAATCGATCCAGAACTCACTATTCCTCGCACCGAAATCGTCAAAATTACCGATGATAAAATCATCGTCAGAGACGAAGAGAAAGTCATCAAGGCACGTGCCGAAAAAGAAGATTTTATTCCTAATTTCGTCAACCCCTTCCGCAAAAAGCAACCAGATTACGCCCCTACCGACACCGACAAAGAATAACTATTCTTTCTATGCCACCTCATCACCTTATGTTTTTCATGCCACCTCATCACCTTATGTTTTTCATGCCGACTCATCACCCTATGTTTCTCTATGTCACCTCATCATCCTATACTACCACTCCATCCCATTACCTTCTACCAGTTTTCGTACTGTATCATACTTAAATCCTTGACTACAAAGATATGCCATCAATTTCTGGTCATCATACTTTGCACGCTTTCTCGAAATAATTTTCTTTATCTCATCTTCGTCATTTCGATTAGCTAACACTTCATCAATTACTTCCGAAGTTATGCCTTTTTTTATCAACTCCATCCTCAACCGTTTTTGTGAAACCCCCTTTTTCACGAATCGGTTTTCGACATACCATTCTGCGAATCTTTCATCATCAACATACCCCTTTAAAACGAGTCGTTCAACAATACGTTCAAACAACCCAGAATCATTAGCCACATGGTTACCTTGAACCCTTTTTCTATACAAATAATCATACAGCTCCTTTTTACTTCTTGGTCGTATTAGCACCCACTCTAACGCCCTTTGATATAACTTTCCATATTCCGACTCATTTTTATAATTCTGTAAATCCTCTTCCGAAATCTCTTTCCCTACTTTTACCTTCAAATCTACCACTTGTGTCACATCCAAAGAAAACACATACTCATCATTCACATACACATTAACTCGATTCGGATTTTTTACACCAGTTTTTAGATTCGTAATAATCAGCTTCTTTCCATCCAAAGAACTATCATTCAACCCGTCATTGCTTCTACCATCACCCACCTTTTTCTTTAACTTTCGCTCATCCAACACATCACCGTCAGTCACATTTTTCTTTAACTTTCGTCCATCTGGCACATTGTCTTTTAGTTTATAGATTTCCATCTATCAATCCATGCATCTTGAGCCAATTATTCATTGTAAGAAAAGTAAAGTTATCCTCACGTAATGGTTTTTTAGCGTATTTACTTCGAAACTCCTCCATCTCCTTATACAGCACCCATTTTACTTCCGACACTTCCTCGTCATTAAACCGAAAATTCTCTTCTCTACCTGTCCAATCCACTGCATACACCCAAGCAAATCGATTTTTGTTAAACGGTGCTTCAATCATAAATTGTAAATCCTCCGCCGTAATTTCTACCCCAATTTCCTCATATGCTTCTCGTATCGCCGCTTCCACCAAAGTTTCACCTAGGTTTACATGTCCACCTGCCGAAATGTCATAGTATCCCGGATACCTATCCACTTTTTCTGACCGTTTCTGCCACAAAAATTCCAATTCTCCTTTTGTATTCATACGATACAAAAAAACTATCGCCACTCCTACAATTTTATCTGATCCATTCACTTCAGGATTATCTAGCGCCGAATTCCACCCTTCCCCAGAAATAGCTTCACCATTCGGTGCATATACTTGCCACATTTCATCATGATGCATAATTATTACTCCAAGTTTTAAGTAAATAACAATTTTGAGAACATAAAGTCAACCTAAGGAATTTTTTGTAAAATTTCCCCTTAATCATTCTTTGCTTTTTCGCGTACTTTGGCTTCAATTTCTGCCATTAACTCTGGTTTTTCACGGAACAATTTCTTCACCGCTTCACGTCCTTGCCCCAAAGTTTCACCATTATATTTAATAAACGCGCCCGCCTTTTCTAGTACTCCATACGAAACTCCAAGATCCAATACATCACCAGATTTCGAAATTCCTTCATTATACATAATATCAAATTCCGCCGTCCTAAACGGTGCCGCAATTTTATTTTTTACAACTTTTATCTTCGTGCGATTACCAGAAATATTATCTCCATCCTTAATCTGTCCAATTCTTCTAATATCTACTCGCACTGATGCATAAAACTTCAAAGCGTTACCACCAGTCGTAGTCTCAGGATTACCAAACATCACTCCAATTTTCATACGAATCTGATTAATAAATATCACCGTAGCGCGTGATTTCGAAATAATCCCCGTAAGTTTTCGCATTGCTTGTGACATTAATCTAGCCTGAAGCCCCATTTGCGCATCGCCCATCTCACCATCAATTTCTGCCTGAGGAACCAACGCCGCTACCGAATCCACCACAATTAAATCCACCGCATTTGAACGCACCAAGGTTTCACATATTTCGAGTGCCTGTTCACCATTATCAGGTTGGCTAATCAACAGATTTGCCGTGTCCACACCAATTTTTTTCGCATAAGCCGGATCCAAAGCATGCTCTGCATCAATAAACGCTGCTTGACCACCCATTTTTTGCATCTCTGCTATTGCGTGAAGCGCCAAAGTTGTTTTACCAGAAGATTCAGGTCCGTATATCTCAATGATTCTTCCCTTTGGCCAACCACCACCTAGTGCCAAATCCAAAGACAAAGATCCAGAAGGCAAAAGTTCCACATCCATCTTGGGAGTCTCACCTAGCTTCATAATTGAACCATCACCAAATTGTTTCGTAATTTGTGCAATTGCAAGCTTCAACGCCTCACTTTTTCCGTCAGAAGCACCTTTAGCAGATTCTGCTTTAGTATTTTTCTTATCCACCGCATCCTTTTTTGTCATAATATTACCTTTCTTTTAATAATTATAATACATTTTATAATAGAAAGTAAGTTAACACAGTGTTTCAAACAATTCAACCTCATCATATCACTTATACTTTTATCTATGATATAATTAACCCATGAGAGTAAATGAAAACATTTTAATTTCAAGTCTTACCACTATGCGTCTCGGTGGTCCCACCCGTTATGTCCTCGAAGTTGAACACCCAAGCGAAGTCTCCGACGCTTTTGGCTTTGCCAAACAATACCATCTTCCTACTTTCGTGTTGGGCTATGGTGCCAACACCATTGGTCACGACGAAGGCTTCAAAGGTGCCATCATTATTAACCGTATGCAAGGCATCACTGCAGAGACCATCGGTAGCACTACCAAACTCAAAATCATGGGTGGCGAATACTGGGATAATGTCGTCGAATACGCCACCAACAAAAACCTCACCGGCATCGAAGCTCTCAGCAAAATTCCAGGCCTCGCTGGTGCCGCCCCAGTCCAAAATATCGGTGCCTACGGCCAAGAAATCGCCGACACTCTAGAAAGCATCGAAGTCTATGATATCGCCACCGACACTTATAAAATTCTCTCCAAAGCCGATCTTAGCTTCTCTTACCGCAAGAGTATTCTAAATACCACCCACAAAAATCGCTTCTTTGTTATCTCTATCACCCTGTCTCTTACCGAAGGTCAAATGACTCGACCATTCTACAATTCTATCGAACGCTACATCGAAGCTAATAATCTTACCGATTTTAGCCCTCGCGGTATCAGAAAAATCGTTTCTGCTATTCGCGCTGACAAACTCCCAGATCCACTAGAAAAACCCAGCGCCGGCTCTTTCTTTAAAAACATCTATCTCACCGAAGCCGAAGCCGAAATCGCCGAAGACAAAGGCTATCCAGTCCATCGTGGCAAAGACGGCATCAAAATAAATTCCGGCTGGCTCATCGAAAAAGTCGGTCTCGCCGGCCAACTACTACATGGCATTCGAATTAACGAAAAATCCGCCCTAGTCCTCATTAATGAATCAGCCAAGAGCTACAACGATCTAGCTGCCGCCAGAAATGAAATCATCGCCAAAGTCTACGACCGTTTCGGCTACTGGCTCGAACAAGAGCCCGTGGAGATTCCTTATGAAAATTCTTAATGGTTCCGAGCTAGCCGGGTTTATCAAAGAGCGTCAAGCTCATCAAGTCAAGGGCTTAAACACTAAACCAAAGCTTCTTATTCTTCGTGATTCCGACAATCCAGTCATTACAAAATACGTCAACCTCAAAATCAAATATGGCCAAGATATCGGCGTCGATGTCATCGACTCTTGCGTCAAAACATCAGACAACGATCTATGTAGCCAGCTTCAAGAAAAAATCCTACAGGCAAACAACGACCAAACTATCTCCGGCATTATCCTACAACTCCCCCTCACCGACAAAACAAAAACTGACGAACTCTGCAATCTTATCGACTCATCCAAAGATGTCGATGGCCTAGGAAAAAACGCAAACTACGATTCTGCTACCGCTACAGCAATCAACTGGCTTCTCGCCGGCTACGACATCAAACTAGATAATCAAAAAATCGCTATCGTTGGCCGCGGTAAGCTCGTCGGAGCACCCTTATATAAAATGTTTACAGAGTCCGGCTACGATGTCACCCTTTTTCATCACGGTTCCGACTTGACAGAGCTTATCCAATATGATATAATAATTACAGCCACGGGCGTACCGGGGTTAATTGCTAGTTCCATGATTAAACCTGGCGCCGTTCTTGTCGACGCTGGTACTGCCAGCGAAAAGGGTATCCTAAAAGGCGACCTTGCAGATGAAGTCCGCACTCGCACCGACCTTACCGCCATCACTCCAACCACTGGCGGCGTCGGCCCCCTCACCATTACGTGTCTATTTGACCATGTAATCCAAGCCAATACCAAACTTTAAACCAAACTACCGCTGGAACATAAGCATCATTTTTTAACTCAGCGTATCGAAGTTTATAATCGCCTCACCGACCCCCATGAGGTAGCTGAATGCTTCCATTTGAACGCCCCTCTCTAAATGCCTGTTCAGCAGCAGAGCCAGTTAATATCGTGGAAGAACCATTCCTAGCACTACTATTAGATACAGTGTTATTCTTAACCTGTCCACTTGGGGGAGCTGAAGGAGCCGAAGAAGTTGAAGGTGCCGAAGGAGCCGAAGGAGCTGAAGAACTATCACGTGGCACATCCCAATCTAAATCACCGTCCCAAACATCACTTCTACCCTTAGAACCGTTTTGAACTCCTCCAGGAACTAGTGCCGGCCTACTCGAAACATCATAGTTTTCGTCCAAATCTCCATCATATATCTGACTTTGCGGCGTCGTCAAACCACTACTAACCGAACCACTGCCACTTGAAACACCACCACCATCAGTCACACCACCATTAGTCGAGGCACCCCCTCCGTCGCTGTCATTTCCAGCAATCTGTCGAATATATTCCATAGCCTCAGGTTGTGCATTTAGTTTGCCAGATTCATACATAGAAACTGCACTTCTTGCGGTCGCTTGAATATTTTTCAAATCGTCACCTTCCACAAAACCGTGTTTAACCCCCTCCGCCATTCTTCTCAAAGCTTGAGAATCGGCACCGGCCAATGACTCCTGAGTATACTTACTCGCACCAGCGGTACTGTATCCCCCATGTAACATCTTTTCTTGCATATTTCCTAGAGCACCAGGATCCATCTTTCCATTTGCATCTCTCTTTGCTGTAGCTAAATCTTTTATCAACTCATTGGCTCCACGGTTCTTTGATTTATATAAATCCCCAAAGTTGCTCATTAAATGTGAAGAAGCCAGATCCAATCCATCCACATTTCCAAGCGTAACGGCCGATTCCAGATTTCTCTGTACCTGAGAACGACCACCATCAGTTTTAGAAAGTAAGTTCTGCGCCGCCCTAACATCAGCCATAGCCTTGTCTTTATCCTTTTTATTTGAAGCATTTCTATATCTTTCCAACGCCTCTTTATGAAATGTACCAAGTGATTTGGCATCATTAACATTCACTGCCTTGCCATCATTATTTTTCATTCCCCCATAAGCCAACATCGCCTGAGAATTTGCCACTTCCTGCTCATCGACTTTACTTTCCATGCCAGCGATTGCTGCAGCAAATCCACCATTCATCAGGTTTTCTTCTCTCATTTTTGAATCTCGATTCTTGAGATAGCGAGCTCTAGCTCCAGCCATTCCACGATTACCACCACGTAGCACTCTCCCCAATGGACTTACCTTTCTTACATTTCCATCCCGATCTACACCAGCACGTATACGATCTTGTCGCGCAGTATTTGCATTTTGCATTCTCTTAAATCCTTCTGATCCCCTTATCGCCCCAGTCGCACGACCACCAAGCCTATTGCCCATTCCAGCTATCGAAGCACCAACAGAACCAAACGCCGCAATTGTACCTTTAGTTACTTTAGGAATAAAGAATACAGGCAATATTCCCACCGCAATAGCCATTAATAAATTGAAAACATTATCATCGCTCCAAGAGCTGTTAATAAGCAGAGACGAAACAAAGTTTCCTGCCCCTACCAAAAGTCCTATCACTGGATAGAGTATCAATAAACTCGTAAAGAACTTAAACCACATGCTATAGTATTTCTTTAGCCCAGGCAAAATGTAACATATTACTGCCAAAGGCGAAATAACCACGAGTACCAAAATACCAGCCTGCCTCATGCTTAACATTATAAATAAGAAAAATATCGAAATCACCACACCGATCGCTGATATTAGTATTGAAATGATAGTCATTGGACTAAATACCCCCAAAGCGATTATCCCCAAAAGTGCACCAACGGCAGCGAATCCCATAGTATTGACTTCGGCCAAACTATCTGAGTCTCCCCCAATGTTTAAACCAGTATTTGCGATATTCTTTGCCAAATCATCAAACAAGGATTTAATACCACTCCCCACAATATTAGACAAATCTATGAAAATCATACAAATAAGATAAGAGAGGTTTATCAAAATTGCTGCTACGATTAATTTAGGAAGAATCTTTTTTATCCCATAATTATCAATCCCAAATCCAGTTACTTGAGACAAAATCACCACAAGTAACATTATCGAAAACCCAATATTTGCAAAATTGCGAAACACTTCCCAAGCCGCTTCAGTTGTGCTTTCACCAAGACTATTTGTTTGAATAAACAACTCAGGCCTGACTTGTAAAGTTGGTTCAATAAAACCCTCATACGCATCCTGAGCCGTACTCGCAAGCGCATTGATAATCGGACACACCATCCAAGCTAATGAAAAACCACTACCACTTTCACATGTTGTCTTATTCTCATCCTCATTCACACGTGGATCGTTAACGTCTGACTTAGTGATCTGACTCAGATCAGGTTTATCTGTATTTGACAGAGCATTCATTTGATTAATCATTTCATCAAAGGAAATAGGAACACCAAAATAACCCTTGCTGATACTCCCAAGCCCTTTTACGTCTGTATTTTTTTTAGCAACACCATATACCTTTTTCTTTGTGTTTTCCGGATTTACATAACAATAATCTGAATACTTATCTTTTGACCATAATCTAACCTGTGTCCCTTTTCCACTTTGCACCCCATCAAAGCATTCAATTTTTTTAGAGCTTACACCATAAACATTTGTTAAGTAGTTATAATATAATAAATACTTTTCATCAGGATTAAATTCCAAATTTTTATACGTATTAACTCCATCACCATTATTGGACAAAGATCCCAAAATCGTATCAGAAGCCGAATCCCAATTTGGTTTTTCGAAATTTGAAGCACCATCATATGCAACGTTTCGAGAAAAACTAGAGTCCGAAGTACATTCTACTCTTTTCAAATTAATATTAGCGTTCCATTTGCTGCATATCGCCCAATATATAGTCCCATAATTATTCTTGTTATCCTCCTCAGTCACTTCTTTTGTCCCTATCAAATTTGCCAAATCATTACCTGTGTTAGCTATAATCGTCGTTAAATCAGTGTCAGCCTTAAACTCAGAGCAATTATTGTCGGACCCAGTAAATAACGCCGTTATTTCACTAATTAAATTTTTTCTGACACATACGCTCCCACCAGCATTACCATCGTTCTGAACCTCTATCTTGAATGGCAACGAGGCATTGGTATTCCCAGTAGAATAAATCAACTCATTATCACTATTTCTATTAAAACTTAATTGAAACGTAGCGTTTATATTTCTTGTTCTTTTATAATGCGTTTGGCAATTAACTCTACAGTCTTCGTCGCTGTAAAGAGTAAAAGTCGCTACTCCAACTGGGAAATCGATGCTAGCGGACTCTATATTACCACCCTTTTCATTATAGGCTAACGTTTTTAGGATGTCTGCCTTTTCTTGTGTTATTTGAGTATCACTAGTCGGAATCTTGTTATCTATAAAAACAGACAATAAATCAGCACAATTGGTAGTAGCATTTGACGATGAAGTATCACCAATCAATGGTATTTTTAAACCACCACTTTGTTTAGTTAAAGTGAATAAAGAGCCATTGAAATAGGAATAGCCAGAATTAGCATCTCCAGTCGGTTGTTCAAGGCTGACCTTTTTCTGCAATCCTCCGCTATCATATCCTTTGTTATAACACGGCTTTACACCAGAATAAACAGCCTTCCTATAAACCGAACTGCTTTTTTTGAAGCCAGCATAAGTATCGCTCGAATTAAAAACAGACAGTAGTAAAACAAAAAAACCAAATAAAGAACATATAAACCCATAGCTTCTTTTACTCATTCAAATAATCCTCCATTTCACCCAATAAAACCAGGTATTGAGATAACGCTCCATTAATTAGTTCCGTTAAATCTTCATACACTATGTCAAGAGAATTATAATTCTCCATCCATGTATTATAATCCTGCTCAGCCAAATCACAGCCATCGTTTCCGTTATCCAATGATTCCTTACAACCATATTTGCTAAAAATTCCAAAAGCTATATCAGCTTTTCCATAGTAATCCCTTATCAATTCCAAGTATTGACTCGCAATACCTTCCTCATCCGATACTGTCGTTCCCAATTCCGCAATGCTAGTAGCAACCAACTGTCTTTTTTCATTAAAAGAACCATTGAAATATAAATAATTTAATCCGTTTTTACCATAAACGCCGACATCCTTGTGTGTTTTAAACATCTTCAACAATTCCTGCTGTTCCAGAATCAAATCCGTCAATTCTTCATCTTTTATTTCATCAAACAATTTATCCAAAAACCCATTTGCCGTATCATAAAACTCAGTAAACTCTTCATCAGTAGCATAATTCACCTGATAGGATAAACAATACAATCCCTCATTTCCCAAATAACTAAGACTATCCTCATCATGCACATCACTCACTTCTTCGTTTACGTCACAATTAATCATATAATTAATATATTGTTGCATAAGACTCGTTTCATCCCCATCACTTCCACTACTCCTTCTGCCTACCACCAAAATCGCTACCACAATTGCAGCAATCACCAAAACCCCCAAAATTCCACCAATTATCCAGCCTTTTTTCGACTTCTTAGTACCACCACTAGTATCCAAAACAATATCACCTGTCTCGCTAGACATAATCGGTGACTGCTGAGTCTGCGTATCAAAACCATTGTATGACGGATCCATACAATTAATTATAACATAACCATTTTCAAAAAAACATAAAAAATATATATAAACCACAAAAAAACGACAGAGTTTTATAGCCCTGTCGTTTTTTAAAAGCCCCGCCCTTACCCCCTAGTAGAAGCGGTCAACTTATTTACTTAATTTTTTGCGGCTAGCAATATAGTAACCGAGTGTAGTCACAACTGAACCAGCACCAATAGCACCAGTTACAATTGTACCAGGACCAGTTTCTACAATAGTTGTAGGAGTTTCAGTAGGTTGAACCGGAGTATCCTTCGTTGGAGTAGGATTCACTGGTTTTTCTTTACAACTTTCGTCGTTTTTGTCTACCATTACAGATGCATCATCTTTAGTAACAGCACCGTTCACAGTAGAGCTTGCCCAGTTTACTAATTGGTTAGAACCACAAGCCAAAGTCTTGTCTACCACCTTACCAGTAAAGCGTACATAAGCATTACCCTTAGCAGAATAACTACCAATATTAATACCAGAAGTAGTTACTGTGTTATCACTAAGAAGCACACCACTTTGGTAATTAGCGTTATAAAGATAAGTAGAATCGTTTACATATTCAACGTTAGTAGGAAGAATATCCCTAATCATCACGTTGTTTACCGTATCAGATAACAAGTTTACATATTCAATCTGATATTCAACTTCGTCACCAACCTTAGCGTCAACAGATTCAGACCAAGTCTTAGTACCCTTGATACGTACAGTCTTAGATAACTTAGAAGCTACAGATTTGTGTACTTTGACATCAATAGTCACTACACCATCATAACCATAACAACCAGGAATTTTACCATCTAATGCTTCGTAACCCAAGGTTGCACCAGAAGTTACTACTTCATTAGGCAAAGCCACGGTACCCATTTTATCATTAGTGTATTTGGCAGAACCATCTACATATTCAAGATAAATGTTCTCGCTAGCCTTGAGAGTTACTTCATCCCAATAACGGGTAGGAGTAGCATTTGAAGAATCAAGATACCCCACAATCGTTTGAGAATCAGAAACCGTAGTAGGAATTGAGAAGGTAGCTTTTACACCTTCAGCAATTGCCTTAGTCCCAAGAGGGTTATTGTTGTGTACATAAAGACGAATTGTATAAGTTTCACCGTCTTTTACTTCAATCGTGTTTGCATTCCAAGTGTCTACACTCGCACCTGCAACTTTTGCACCCACGAAGTTTTTCTCATCACCGATTTTACCATCAGAGATTGAGTTAAAGGTAATGATATCATCTATCTTACCAGAGTTAATCTCTGCGATAGTATAACTAGGACGACCATTATTAGAATCACCCCAAGCCTTTACCATCACAGGAGTAAGCGTACCAGCTAATACCACTGCAGCAGCAGACACGCCTAAAATACCTTTATAGATTTTATTCATATTATTCCTTTCTAAATAATGATTAATTATTTAAATAAAACCCAGTTGATTGTTATTGCTAAACCCAATTTATTAAGTTTCGTCTAAACAATCGAATCATCTCAGTCTCAAACATGGAGTGAAGCCCGGCGGAATAGTCCGCCGGACTTTTTATGCCTTACGGCATTAAGGTACTTGGGGTGTCCACTCCCCACGTGGGCTTCACCCTTTTACTGTGCTATCTATTAGTCTGCCGGACCGTCCCATTGTCCAGCAGGCTCGGTAGTGATTGGCTTATTATCATCAGCCTTTTTCGCCGGCTCCTTCGTAGGAGTAGGGGTATCAATGTTTCCATTCCCCTGATCCTTGTCGGCATTGCTGTCGACTTTTGTATCCTTCTTAGGTTTCGGCGTCGAAGGCGTATTATCGTCTCCACCTTTCTTCTGCTCCTTATTGACTTTCTCCAATTCCTTCACAGCCTTGGTATACTCATCATAAGAATCAAAATGGTTGGAGTTGGTATCCTGATCCTTCTTAGATGTCTTGGCATCTTTACCATTGTTGGTGTCTTCACCAGGACCAGGATCATCATTTGGCTTTACGACATCTCCCTTAGTTCCTTTACTCTTATCCTTTACAGGATGAGTCGTTTCAGGTTCCGTAGGCTTCGGCTTCGTAGGCTCAGGCTTCGTAGGCTCAGGCTTCGTAGGCTCAGGCTTCGTAGGCTCAGGCTTTGTAGGCTTGGGCTTTGTAGGCTCAGGCTTTGTCGTCTCCGGCTCAGGCTTCTTCGGTTTTTTCGTTTCCGGTTCAGGCGTAGTTTTCTTTTTCGCCTTTGTTTCAGGTTCGGGCGTAGTTTTCTTCTTTGCCTTTGTTGTTTCCGGCTCTTTCACCTTTTCAGGCTGTGGCTTGGGAGTAATATGCATTACTTCCTCCACATTAGTAGGCTGGAAACCACAATCAATTCGGTAAGCTACGTCTACCGGAGTACCCTTGATGACAAACGTATACACAAGGAACCATCCATCGTGATCAGGAGTTTCCATGACGATAACGTCCGGTACTCCATCTACAGTGAATGGATTCATGTACATCTGATCATCAAGTCCAGAGTCACGATACTCAACTTTAACTTCGTCTGCCGAATCTAAGAATGCAAAGAATGCATCCAGATTCTTGTAATACGCTGACTGATCCGCCATAAACCGAATTTTGGCAAGGTTGATGGTTTTTGCCCAATCTCCCTTACAAGATTCGTAAAACTCACCAAGATAGCGAGTTCCCACGTTGGCATCAAGCCAAGCAGTATCAGCAGCGGCCAAAGCAGGGTCAAGTTTCATACGCTCCCTAAGCTCGAAGTCCATTGCTTCTGCATCAAACTCTTCCTCAGGCTCATAACCAAAGTTATAGTCATTGGAAGAATCGTCATCATCCTGAAGTGACAGGTTATAGAAACCATACCATTCATCAGAATCAGTCTTGGCGGGAGCATATTCGTCAGTGTCATCCGTATACACAAAATCCTCCGACGAAAGAGAAGCCTCTTCTCTGCTTGCATTGGTATAACCAACGCGGCTACCAATATCTCCCCAAGCAATTTGTGAAACTGCAAGGAAAAATATCAGTATAGCTGCAAGTACAGCCGTTCCCCAGCCAAGTGCTGCAAAAGCGCCATCATCCTCACCTGACTCACTTTTGAAAAGAGAATAGTCAAGGAAAGAGTCAGAGATGAAGAACCCAATCGTTCCAATTAGCATAGCTGTAGGAATAAATACAACGACAGAACTCCAAAATGGAGACTCCACCAGTGATGCCGCCGCCCAAGCAGTGCTCTTAGCAACCAAGAAACAAATGATTGCAAGCGCAACCATGGGTACTAACTCTGCCAAGGTTGCACCTTCCGCCTTCCACCAAGCGATCAGTAAGCTCATCAGAGCAATCATCGCTATCAGGAAAAACGGAGTCAAGATGACAACCTTTACGGTGAAGTAGTTAATGCAGCCAACTAAGGCACCCATTACTACACCAGTCATTAATTTTTCTGAAAACACCATACGCTCCTCATCATTCTCAAGAAGCATATATTCGACCACGATAGAAATCGCGACCAGTAATCCGATGATGACAGAATTCATCATTCTTCTCACCTTCCTTTCGAATAATGGGGACAACCTACGCCCCCATAGACAAAATTATTTATGTTAGGGGACGTTAGATAGCACCAGATTTCATTTGAAATCTGAGATGATTCGATTGTTAATGGTCTTCGTCGTTTATGAAACTCCCAAAACTCAGACTACTTACATTGTATCACACTTTCGCTTTTTTGTCAATAATTATAACACCTTCTACGCTTATGTCTATTTCATCATTTCACCCCATTTAAACCACCTTTATTATTACATCAGAACAAAATACCATATTAATCCTTACTTCATTTAAAACTCACCATATGGAATACTATTTCATCCCCATGAAAAAAGAGCCAATCCGAAGATTGACTCTTTAAAGAACATAGCCAAAAGTTACAAATTACCACACCACGCCAGAGGCCTCATCCGAGGTCAAAGGACGGACGTATACCCCATTCTCAACCCATGAGGGCACAATGGCGTAACGCCAATCGTACAACTTTGCCACATTGGGCGAGTAGAACGGACGACTGTAATCAATCCGTCCATCCGCATCATGGATGAAGAAAACGAGGGCCTTCCCCGTGAACCCTGCACACGCAGACCGTGATACAGGATCCGGCCGAGGATCGACGGTTTTTTCCGGCTGTACCTGAGGTTTCGGCTGCGGCTCAACATCCTTCGTCGGCTGCACCTGAGGCTTCGGCTGCGGATCAACATCCTTTGTCGGCTGTACCTGAGGTTTCGGCTGCGGATCAACATCCTTTGTCGGCTGTACCTGAGGTTTCGGCTGCGGCTCATTACATGCGCCTTCAAGTGCTGCTAGCCTCTTTTCATGATCACCAAGAGTCT
>CAMOIR010000018.1 GCA_946616455.1 uncultured Candidatus Saccharibacteria bacterium
TTGTGACATAAACCTCGCCATATCATCACGCCTCTGCGTGTCTCTCTGCGACCTTTGCAAAGCTGGGAGACCAATAAATACCATAAGGAAGATAAGGCCAGCGATTGCGAGCACCAAGACTACCTCGATAATGGTAAACCCTTTTTTAGATTTGATATTTTCTTTTGTCATAGACTTTCCTTTCTTTGACTTATTTTAGTGCTACCATCTCCACTAGGTAGCATTCCTTTAATTTAATGATATCAAATCAAACCAAAAAAGCAAGAGCTTTTTAATTAAGGGAAGCTTCAACTAAGAATTGCCACAATAAATACCACCACCCTCTAGCTTATAAGAAATTGCAACTCTTCTAGGGCTTGCTGCCGCCACCGCATTCTCGCCTGAACAAAGCGCCTGCAGTGTCACCACGATTTTATTGTCATTGGGATATTCCCCCATCTGTTCAGTAGTATTAGAGCATGTGGTGTTTACGCTTGACGCATCACACTTTATAACAAATAATTTATACTTTGGACCATCCGGATCAGCAAAATCATCCTTCATATAGTCACGATAAAATCCTGCCCAACTTGTTTCGCTAGCATTTTCTTCAATCGAATCTGGATTCACCAATAGTCCACTCGGGCCTATCCTACTGGAAACCGGCAGAGCCCCACGGTTGTTTGTCTGATACTTTTTTAGATTGCTAGCAAATGTCATCATGTCGTCACGCCTTCTAGCGTCGCGTTGTGATCTTTGCAATGTAGGCAACGCAATAAATACCATTAAGAAAATTAACCCAGCAATCGCTAAAACCAACGATGTTTCAATTATCGTAAAACCCTTTTTCACTTTATCTTCACCCTTTTCATATTATTCTAATGCTTATTATAAAGCATTTTTAAAAAACCACAACCCCAAGTTCTGTGCTATTATTATTTTATGCAATACCTTTTTGCCACTATTATGTTCATCATCGGTGCCTGTATTGGCTCCTTCCTTTGCTGCCAGGCCAGACGTCTACATCTAGCTCATGCCAAACAGCCAATCAGAAACAAACGCTCCATCTGTCTTTCTTGTAAAAGACAACTCAAATGGTACGAAAACCTCCCTATCATCTCGTGGCTTACTTCGAAGGGGAAATGTCGCTCTTGTGGCAAACAAATCGGTCTTGCCGAAATTCTATCAGAATTCGCTTCGGGTCTGGCATTCTTTGGACTTAGCTTTACCATTACCATCTCTACGACCTCATTACTTTCGTGGCTCATCTTTATTATCACTATTCTACTTACGACAACTTTTCTTTTTCTGGCAATCTACGATGGTATTTATGGCGAACTCCCAAGCCTCATGCTATTTATTTCTATTGCATTAGCAGCAGTTTTACTTGCATTAAAAATCGTAAATCTTGTAATCCTTAACACAACTTCTTCTATGATTACGACAATTATTTGCAACATCTCGCTCTCCATCCTAATCCTTGGTGGATTATACCTAGCGCTTTATCTTGTATCAAAAGGTAAATGGGTTGGCGATGGTGACTGGCTTCTAGCACTGGCTATTAGTCTTGCCCTCTACTATCCTTGGCTATCTCTCATCGCCCTCTTCCTCACAAACTTCCTAGCTTGCATTATTATGCTTCCCACCGTCAAAAGGTCCAAAAACTCCAAGATTCATCTCGGCCCTTTCTTGGTATCTGCTTTTATTCTCGTCACAATCTTTACAAACTTTTTTAGCAATAGTATAATAAACTTATGGTAAAAAAGGGTGATACACTAATCGAAGTAACTATCGCAGTTGGAATATTCTCCTTGATTGCCATTGCCATGGCGGCGGTGCTAAGTAGTGGCACTTCTGGTGCCCAGAGTGCCCTAGAAATAACTCTTGCTAGAGAAGAAATCGATGCACAGGCCGAGGCATTACGCTTTATTCATTCTGCCTACATAGCCGACAAAAACTCAGGTAACACCGAATCGGTTCTTTATAGACTTTGGAAAGACAAAATCACCGCCAACGCGATTACCTTAAATGATGATGAAGAATTCGAAAAATCAATTGTCAAATATACCCCCACGTCTTGTTCTGCTATTTACGATCCGCAGAATGGGGAAGACAGCCAAAGCTTGCTTGAAAGGCAAAAAGGCTTCATTATAAACATCGGTGATCTAGGCAATCTTAATAACGCATATTATGATACAAATAGTGGTAAGCTCCAACCCGCCACTACATTTCCACGCTTAGTGTTTAATAATAGCGAATCGCCAGGGGACCTCATCGATGATGATAGAACCGGTAATCTGTTCAGTGCAGAAGGTATTTATGTGGTAGCCGTAGCCGATCATGATACCACTACGTTATTTGATGTCGATGGAAGCAATAAAAAAGAAACCAGCTCCCCTATATCGAATTCCGATCCAGCCTTTTATGATTTTTATATCCGTAGTTGTTGGTATGGTCTTGATACTGATACTCCTTCCACTATCTCTACCGTAATCCGACTTCATAATCCAGATGTCAAAACCAACGCCCAGCCGTTTGAGGCTACTATAGCAGTAGGTGGTACCAATATCGAAGTTCCAACCACTAACTTTATCAGAGTCAAAGATTACATTAGTAAACTCACGATACCAACTAACCACGCGTTCCTTGGCTTTTGTACTAAGCCAAGTAGTGATGGAGTCATAGGTAATCACGGCAAATGTGAAGGCGGCACTCTATATCGCCCTAATGACACCATCTATATACAAGACGAATCTACTAAGAAGCTTTATCTGTATCCGGTTTATCGAGAACACTTCTGGGTTGATGTCAACAATACCGTGGATTCTGTGACTTCTAGTACTAGTGGAGAAGATGGCTTCTATTTCAAAGTTTTCATCGACGATGAACCAATCAAGTGTAATACCACCAATAGTTATAACAAATGTAGCACTAACTCTCCTACCGATACCGATCTAATCGATTTCTACCAACAAGTTCCAGATAATGTTGAAGTTAAGTTTGTCTTTAAAGCTCTAGACGGATACTATATGTCCAACAAGAACACTATTTGTAGCAAGATCAAAACTACTGCTCAGTGCACTATATCCGAAAACAATGGTGAATACACCGTAAGACTAGTTGTGAGTCAAAATGCTCTTGCCACTACTACCGATTCAAGTGGCCACTACTCTATTGTTATCGCCCCTATTTGGAAAAAACTTAACTAGCCCCATTGCTGCAATTACTATCTAAAAGATTTAAGTGGCCCATTGTCACCACACCTTATCCAGAAAAGTCTAACTAGTTTCAGAGTGAAATTTGTCGTGGATTTCCTTTAAATGTACATCTGTTACATGTGTATAGATTTGTGTTGTTGAAATATCTGCATGTCCTAGCATCGATTGTACACTTCTAATGTCGGCACCGTTCATCAAAAGATCTGTCGCAAAAGAATGTCGTAAAGTGTGTGGAGAGACGTGCTTCGTGATACCAGCAAGCCTCGCATATTTTTCGACGATTCTTTCTACGCTCCTAGCCGTTATTCGTCGGTAATCACCAGACGTGTCTGCTGCCTGTTTATTACGCGAATTGTTCAAAAAAAGTGCCGGCAGGGAATCAGTCCTTGCATCCAGATAATCTTGTACTCTATCTGCAGCGGATTGGGATATAAAAATCGGTCTATCCTTTGATCCTTTACCACGAACCATAAATTCACGTCTTTCTAAATTGATAGAATCTCTGTTTAAGCTTACAAGTTCAGACACGCGAAGCCCACCAGAATACAATAGCTCGATAATCGCCCTATCTCTAAGACCAGATTCTGTCGAAGTGTCAATCTGCTCAAGCATATCTTCTACTTCGTCAAAATGCAAAAAAGTGACCTGTTTGCGAATTACTTTTGGCAAATCTACCAAAGCCGGATCAAGTGACTTAATATCTCTTCTAGCTAAATACTTAAGAAAACCTCTAAGTGCTATTAAATGATAAGCTTGCGTAATCACCTTTAAATCATCTTCTCCATTTTCCGATCCGTAGCGATTTAGCTTAAGTCGATATTTTCGTAGAAGCTCCTTCGTAATATCCTGTGGCTTTAATTCATCTTTACCAGAAACTTCCAATGCTATTTCGGCGAATCTCTCGAGATATAAACGGTAATTATCGATCGTCTTTTTACTCCGTCCAGCTTCGATTTCGAGATGCTCTAAAAAATCATTAATGAGGTCATAGATATCCATATCTTAATTATAACAAAACACTGCGGCAATTATTATTATTCTCTGCGTTCTAATAATAAACATTTTCATAAACCATGCTATAATAAAAATAGTTAACGGAGGAATCATATGAAAAAATACATAGCAGAGTGTATCGGCACTATGGTGTTGGTGCTAATTGGTTGCGGCACCGCCATGACAGTAGGCTGCGATCCAACAATGGGTAGTGGTTATATTTTGACTGCATTTGCCTTTGGCCTTGGCCTTCTTACCATGGTCTATAGCATTGGCAATATATCTGGCTGTCATATTAACCCAGCTGTGTCTATTGCCATGTTGGTATCAAAAAAAATATCATGGAAAGAATTTGGCGGTTACGTAGTATTTCAAATTATCGGTGCCTTGGTGGGTGCAGGGTTGTTGGCTCTTATCTTTAATGGTGCCAATCTCGTCGACGCTACCGGTGGCTTTGGCGCAAATGGATTGAACGGGGTAAATGGTAACGCATGGATTGGTTTATTAGTAGAAATACTTTTGACCTTTATATTTGTTATCTCAATTCTTGGTGTTACTTCGGAAAAAGCCAAACATGGTCACGTAGCAGGTATTGTCATCGCTTTTTCATTGGTGGCAGTGCATATCTTAGGCATTGGTCTAACCGGTACCAGTGTCAACCCAGCTAGGTCTCTTGGCCCAGCCATCGTCGCTGCCTTTTCCGGTAATGGTGCACCTCTTGGAGCCGTTTGGGTATTCATTGTAGGACCTCTCATTGGTGGTATTCTTGCTGCCTACACCTACAAAACCTTAGAAAAAAGCAAATAGTTATCAAACTATGCTATAATTGCAAAAAGGAGTTTTTATGGCAAAAGCAGAAAAAGCAAAATCAACAAGATCCGAGGATTTCATTCAGCGTACTCTAGTAGTGCTGAAACCAGACACTGTACAACGGGGAATCATTGGAGAGGTTATCCAGCGCTTCGAGCGTGTCGGCCTCAAAATTGTCGGTATGAAAATGGTCATGCCAGATGAGCATCTCTATCGTCAACACTATGAAGATATTGGCCAGATGATTACACGTCGTGGTGAACAGGTTTTTCGCTACAATGTAGAATACATGATGACTGGCCCAGTTATCGCCATGGTTCTAGAAGGCGTTGAGGCTCAGCCACTCGTACGTAAGATTGTTGGTCCTACTGAACCAAAATCAGCAGAAATGGGTACCATTCGTGGCGACTTCTCTCACATGAGCTTTGGCTACTCTGATGCCAAGGGCACTGGTGTGCCAAATCTTGTCCACGCCTCCGGCTCTATCGAAGAAGCCAAAAAAGAGATTGACCTCTGGTTTAACGGCAACGAACTCTACGACTACTCTGATTTAAACGAAAAATACACCCGTTAAATACCTATCCATATGTTATAATAAGCTTATGGAAAATAGCTTTGAACAAGAATTCATGCAAAATGTAAGTGCTAGTTTGGCTACAGATCCGCCAAAAACGAAACAGGAACATGAATCCGAATACGAAGCCAAGAATCATCCAGGCACTACTTCTCAAGTCACAGCATATACTACCAGCAACCAGACAGCACCCCAAAAATCTAAGCTACCAATTCTCATTATAGTAATTCTCGCCATAGCTTTATTAGCCGAATCAATAGCTCTAGCCATCATTTCGGGCAATTATTTTGCAGAAACAAATAATGCTGAAAGCTTTTACGAGGACAGCGAGGACGATACTGACACCGAAAGTAACACGTATCTTTATGATGATGATGGATATCTCATCGCCATGGAACTCACCTGTACCAATGAATCTGGTGTCAAATATCAGTTCTACGCCAATAAACGATATGAACAATATGGACAAAATTCTGAGTTACTCGATTCTGGTACCTACCAAATACTTGAAGACAAAATAATCTCTCTAACACCTACAAACCAACCAAATAACGAAAAAAGTCTCTATACTACCGGATTCATGCTAGCTGAGGGTACCACCGTGTATGACTGCGACGAATCATTAAGCTCTGGCACGGAATAATATGTTCCACCATGACTACCAAACACTGAAGAAAAATATTACCGCACTCAGTGTCAGGCTTTTGTTTATTAGTGTTGCGTTTTTGTTTACATATATCCCACAAAGCACAGCGTATGCAGTAGAAACCACAAATATAGTAGAAAACGAAATCGAAAAGCAAGTCACCTTCATCTTGCCAGGACATCGTGGTAGTCAGGGAGCGACTCTAACTAAGGACTATTACATCTTTACAGACTGGTATAATGATAATAGTGTAGTCGGGATTTTTAAATGTAGCAGAAGTGGCAAAAATAAGAATCAGGAATATACCGCCACTAAATCCTGCGAACAACGAAGAGATAAGGAAACAATGAAATATGGCCATGCTAGCTCCTTGCATTATACACCAGGAGCATCGGCATTTCAGTTAGTTGCCAACGCGAACTACAATCCTCCATATCAAACTTGGTGTATTAGTGTCAAAACATTGAAACACACATCAATGAATAATTGCAGTAACAAGCTTCAGAATACTATTGCAACAAAACTTACTAGATCCAGTAACTCTGGTCTACTACAAGGCTATACGCAATATGGCGACGTTTATATCAGGGGATGGGGTGGGCCAAATCATAGGCCAAACGAAATTCGTATTTATGATTACGACAAAAAAAATGTAGAGTTAAGCGAGGTTTTTAAACTTCCCAATACGATTGAAGAAGTTGAAGATGTTATGGTAGACTCCGACGGATCTGTCTGGTTTACATCTCTTTTGACTGGAACATACAAATGTGACAATAAGGGTAAAAACTGTAAATTTACTAAAACTGTTACTAAAGATAGCTCAGAACATAAAAAACTCATCTATTATAAAGTAAGCAAAAAAGTAATGGAATTTAAAGATGGAACTCTAATCACAAAAAATAGAATGAAAGAAAATAAAAAAGAATCCAATACTTCCGATCCATCAAAAGACTCGTCAGCTAAGCAACAATCAACCAACCAAACAAACAATAATAGCAATAATAACAATACTGCAAAATCTACTAACGATTCAGCAGATACCGACAAGACCGATAACACCAACAAATCAAGCAAATCTAACAAATCCAGCACACCAAATAAAGACAATAGCAAATCAGAAGAAAAAACTATTGATACCATTCTCTTTGGTAGTATCAAAGACGATGGCAAAGGCTGTGGTGTTTTTAAAATCCTAAACCTAGTATCAGATATACTCACCGCTATCGTGGGCATCGCAAGTATAATTGGTATCTCGGTGACAGGAACCACGTACATAACAGCAGGTGGTGATGAACAGCGTGTTACCAAGGCCAAAAGACGATTGTATGAAATAGTTTTGGGACTATTTCTGTTCGCCATATCTTGGGCATTGATCAACTGGCTATTGCCAGGAGGAATCTGGAATTCAGCTGGCTGCTAATGCTTTTTACATGCCTAAAAACATGAATTAAAAAACCGGGCATAAAGCCCGGCAAGAGGAGGGTTGTTATTTGGTTGCAATTTTAGGCTTCAGCTTGCTGCTGAAAGTGGCAAAAATGTAGATATACTCTGCTGCGTCTGCACGGGTAAGTGTCTCTTTTCCCGCTTTCCATTTGATTGTATATCCGATTTTCTTGGATACTTCAACCATCCGGCCGCAAGCGAAGTTTGCCGAAATCTTGTGATTTGCCTTCACGAGATCCTCATAATACGTAGGTGCATAAGTCGCCCCATAAAGATTCCGAAGGATGATTACAAACTCTCTCCTCGTAATCTTCTTGGTTGGCCGGAATTTCTTTCCGGGAAAAACGCTTCTAAATCCGCCATAGCTATTGATGTAGTTAATAGCTTTCTTTTCGGACGTAGTGACGTTCTTTTTGGTCAGATCCTTGTAGCTGTACCTGGTGGTTGCAGCATCAGCACGGCCAGGGATGGCGAAAATGCAAACAGAAAACATAGCCAACAGTACCATTATCATAGCCTTCTTTTTCATAAGGCACCTCCTTTTAATTTTCCCTAAGTAGGGATACTAGTGCACCATCGCACTCTTAAACACATTATATCACACTTTACAAATTTTGTCAATATAAACACAACTATTTTCAGAGTTATATCTGTTAAATATACCTAAAATGACGTTTTTTATAGTACTTTTTTCAAAAATTCCCTTACTCTCTCTGTTTTTGGATTCGAAAAAAACTCCTCAGGCGTTCCTTCTTCAATAATACGTCCCTTATCTATAAAAACTACCCTTGTTGCAATCTCTTTTGCGAAACTCATCTCGTGTGTCACTATCATAATGGTCATCCCATGGTCCGCCAACTCACGTATCAAAGATAATACGTCTCCAATCGACTCTGGGTCTAGCGCCGAAGTCGGTTCATCAAATAGCAATACCTCTGGTGATAACATCATCGCCCTAATAATAGCTACTCTTTGTTTCTGGCCACCAGATAGGGAAGAAGGGTAGGATAAAGCCTTACTAGGAAGCCCAATGTGTCGTAAGAGTTCCATCGCCCTTTTTTCTGCTTCCTTTCTTTTCATGAGCTTCAGTTTAACTGGGGCGAGGACCAAATTCTCCATTACCGTCATATTGGAAAACAGATTAAAATGCTGAAATACCATTCCTATATTGCGCCTTAAACGCTCTATATTCTTTTCTGTTACTTCCTCTCCGTCAAAGATTATTTTTCCAGCGGTGGGCTCCTCCATCCAATTAATACACCTAAGAAACGTAGATTTTCCAGATCCTGAAGGCCCAAGTATTACTACTCGCTCGCCCTCTGTAAGCTCAAAATCAATCCCATTTAGCACTTTATTTTTACCAAATGTTTTACGAAGTCCTTTAATCTTTAAATCTGTATTCTTGTTTTCCATCATTTCTCCACTCTTAAATCACTCTTTCGGAGGCTCTTCTCTATTTGTTTTACAATAAAGGTAATCAGGTAAATCGTCGCAAGATAAAACAGTGCCGCCACAAACATTGGCACGATGTAGCTTGCCATATTTTGGCCAGATCCAATGTCTTTTGCTGCCATGTTGAGATCATACATTCCGACCATACTTACAATCGCAGTCTCTTTGATGACAGTAATAATTTCATTGCCAAGTGCAGGGATAATGTTTTTGATTGCTTGAGGTGCAACTATTTTTGTGAAAATAGTGAATCCAGATAACCCAAGTGCTTGCCCTGCCTCTGTTTGTCCAGTATCAACTGACAGAATTCCACCTCTTATAACTTCAGCCATATAAGCCGCAGAATTTAGTCCAAAAGCAACAATCGCAATAATGATACTAGGGAACCCTTTTATCGCAAAAATCACAAAAAACATAATAAAGAGCTGTAATGCCATTGGTGTACCACGTATTACGCCTACGTAAACGCGACAAATAAATTTTGGCAACACTAACCATTTTGAAGGTTTTGCCGTATCAATTAAAGCAATAATTGTCCCAAGTATCAGCCCAATCAGCAATGCAAAATACGATATTTGCATCGTGAGAAGAAATCCATGCAAAAGGGAATCAATGTACTCAGGTGTACTAAATAACTCTGCAAGCTTAGAAAAGAAATTATTCATCTGTTAACCCCATATATTTTAATACTAATTGGTCAATTTCAGTCTCTCCATTTTCATTTTTCACTAGCATTTCACTAAGCACTTCGTTAAATGCCTCCAAAAGTTCAGTCCTGTCTTTATTTACAGCAATTGCATAAGATTCTTCTACTGGATAATCATCCTCACGCGTAGTGCCTGCATAATACAGAGGTAAAGCGTCGAGGCCTGGATTCTTTTCAATAATGAACTTCGCAACTAATTCATCTGCAATAGCATAGTCGACAATATGTGCCTGGATAGCATCCGCTGCGAGCTGATGTGAATCGATGCCTTTAATGGTGGCCCCAGATTGGGAAAGAACGCCATCCTTGATCTCGCTATCGACAAACAAATACCCTGTACTTCCAATTTGTGAACCAATTCTTGCTCCAGCAAGAGCCTCCCATACCACATGGTCATCTCGGAGTGGTGGGGGCGATTCGCGATTGAAGATGACGTATTGCACGGAAGTATAATAGGGGATTGTGAAGTTTACTTTTGCTTCTCTCGCTGGTGTAATGGTTAGCCCAGCTGCCCCTGCATCAGCAATTCTTCCAGCCTCAACATTGTCTATTATTACATCAAATTCTACGTTTTTAATCTGAATCGTTTTCTTCATTTTACTAGCCACGCGATTTACGATATCTACGTCTACACCGACAATTTTTCGATCTTGATAAAACTCAAATGGTGTAAATGGTACATTTGTTTCTACCACATAATCAGCATTTTTTTCATCCGCAATCGAAAAATAAACGCTTACTCCCATCCCTATCGTCACCGCCAAAAACAGCACCAAATACAAAACATTTTTAGCCTTATGCATAATAATATTATACATCATTTAATAAAAAAACGCCGAGATGCCGGCTTTTAATCCAAATTTGGTGACCCGGGTGCGAGTCGCATCTTTAGATTCGACTCCCAACTCATTAAAATTCCCTGGAGCAAAGCAAAAAATGGTGACCCGGGTGCGAGTCGAACGCACAACCTTCTCCTTAGGACGGAGCTGCTCTATCCATTGAGCTAC
>CAMOIR010000019.1 GCA_946616455.1 uncultured Candidatus Saccharibacteria bacterium
TTCACTAGTTTCAAGTTCTGTCCCTTCAGCCTTTCCTGAAACCTAGAGAAAAATGCGGGATGGTGCTAAACAAATATATAGGTAATTCTTATTTGTTTGTTTATCTTTTGCTTTGGAAAAAAGTATGGTACTTTTACTAATTACAACATTACGAAATAATAGTATAATATAGATATGGTATATTTGGATTATGCGGCGACGGCGTCGCTGCTTCCTGGTGTGAGAAAAGCGATGCATGATGCGGAAGAGAAACTCTTTGCAAACGCATCGGCTCTGCATACGCCTGGGCATTTGGCGAAATATGAGATAGAAAAAACAAGAGAGCTTTTGGCGAGTTACATAAATGCAGAACCATCCGAGATTATCTTTACTTCTGGGGCTAGCGAATCGAATAATACTGTTATCAGAACTTTTGAAGGATGCCAAATTGAAACTTCGCCTTTGGAGCATCATTCGATTATCGAAACTGCGCAAAAATATATGGGTAAAAAGCTACCAAAACTTTATTCATATATGCTCGTAAACAACGAAACTGGAGACATTTTGGATCTAGAAAAAAACGTGAAAGAAGCAAGAGAGATAGAAGCACCAGAGAAATCTGAACTATTTGAAGCTAAGAACGATTGGGGTAAGCCTCTGGTGACAGATAAAAAGGGAGGCTATGTACATTCGGACCTTACACAGGCGCTGGGAAAGGTTCCGATAGATGTAAAAAAACTGGGATTAGACTACGCGACGTTTAGTGCGCATAAAATTGGTGGGCCGATAGGAATAGGGGCTTTGTATGTGAGAAAAGGAGTGCCATTTAAGCCATTGATTGTAGGTGGAAATCAAGAAGATAAACGAAGGGGTGGAACTTATAATACGGTGGGAATTGTGGGGTTTGGAGAGGCGCTGAAGGAAATTGTAAAAGAGAATAGTATAGAAATGTACGATAAAAAAATCCGAAAACTACGTGATACGCTGGCGAATAGAATTTTGAAAGAAATAAAAGGAAGCAGCTTGAATACTGATTTGAGGCGAAATAAGTCAGCTCCAAATATACTAAACGCATCATTTCAGGCGGCGGAGGGGGAATCTATACAGCTTTATTTGGATGCTGAAGGAATAGTTGTTTCAACCGGATCAGCTTGCGCGGCTGGTGATACGAAGCCTAGCCATGTATTAATGGCGAAAACTGGTGATGCTGAAGTTGCGCATTCTTCTATTAGATTTTCGTTTGGGCTTGATAATAGTATGGAAGATGTGGATAGGGTGATGGAGGTGCTGCCTGGTATTATTGATAGATTGCAAAAAATAAGTACAATAAAAATGGAGAGCTAAATGGAAAACGAAGATTGGGTTTATTCTAAGACGGTGAGAGAGCATTTTTTGAATCCAAGAAATTTTTTGATGGGAGACGAAAGCAAGTTTAAATATGATGCTGTTGGAATAGTGGGAAATCCGATATGTGGCGATCAAATGAAGATGTACATAAAGGTAAAAGACGATGTAATCTCTGACATTCGCTGGAAGACCTATGGCTGTGCGTCGGCGATTGCGTCAACTTCCGCTTTGTCGGAACTCGCTAAGGGGAAGACATTAGATGAGGCACTTAAGATTGATGCCAAAATGATAGATGATTATCTTGGGAATTTGCCGAAACATAAATTTCATTGTTCTGTGCTGGGGCATGATGCGCTGAAGGAAGCTATAAAAAATTATCGGCTTGAGGCCGATAAGAAATAATGGTGCCCGAGACAGGGGTTGAACCTGCACGTCTGTGAGGACACTAGCACCTGAAGCTAGCGCGTCTGCCAATTCCGCCACTCGGGCCTAAAGGCATTATAGCATTTTAAGAGAGATTAGAAAACCCCAGAAATGTATGTCGGGATAATATAGGTCAAAGCTTTATAGCTGTATTTTTAGATTGTTGGAAATAAGAAACCCCCAGAAGTCATATCTGGGGGTGCTGGAAAAGGTTGTAAGCTAGAAGGGGGTGACAAAGGCTCAGAGTTTTTGGATAGTGTAGCTTAAAACGCTTTGATCCTTTTCCAGTATTTGCAGAATGTTTTCGCCTGGCAGTTCAGAGCCATTATAGATACAGTGATAAATAGTGCCGTCATCAAACAAGTTGATAACTCTTTCTTCGCTAATCATTTTGTCGTGAACAAACTCTAGTTTGTCCAAGAGGCGGTTATACCTGAACAGTCCAAATCCGAGATCCTGAAGAATCGTGCGGATGTTTTTTGAGTTAAAGATCGATATATCTGCAGTAATAATGTACTTCATACTCCCTCCCCGAGATGATTTTGTATCATTATACCATAATTTTAGAAATATGCAATAATTTGACGATGGTAATGGGTTTATATATAATATATAGTAGTAATTGGAGGTTTATATGATTGATATTAACTGTAGTCCGGAAGTTGATTTGGAAAAGACGAAAGAGATTATTCGAAGAATTGCGAAGGATAAAATGGGGGGATGGGTAGAGCTTCCAAAAAAATACGATATTGGCGAATTTGTTAGGATGAAGGAGACCGCCAAAAAGATACAAGATGAAAGTGAATATTTGGTTTGCATTGGTATCGGTGGGTCGTATTTGGGACATAGAGCGGTAATAGAAGCCTTGAGGCCAAAATCAGAAACTAAGATTATATATGCCGGTAATTCGTTATCTAAAAGAGAGTTGGACTTTGCACTTGCTAAGGTAGGTGATCATGATTTTTCGGTAAACGTGATTTCTAAATCTGGTACTACGCTGGAGCCAGCAGTGGCTTTTGGTGAGTTTAAAAAGAAATTGATTGAGAAATACGGAGAAAAAGAAGCATATTCTAGGATTTATGCAACAACTGATGCAAAACATGGAGCGCTTCATGACGAAGCTGTAGCATGTGGGTATACTAGATTTGTGATTCCGGATAGTATTGGCGGTAGATATTCGGTTTTGACCGCCGTTGGCCTTCTCCCTATGGCGGTAGCTGGAGTGGATGTGGACAAAATACTAGAAGGTGCAGCAGAAGCTGTGGGTGAAATAGTGGGGCAGGCGACGAAATATGCGTGGATGAGATATACTCTTGGCAAGAAGAATTATGATACAGAGGTATTTGCGAGTTTTGAACCAAGCACGGCATATTTTAATGAGTGGCTAAAACAATTGTTTGGTGAGTCGGAGGGAAAGAATAAGCAGGGAATTTTGCCTACATCAGTGATTTACTCAACGGATTTACATTCTTTAGGGCAATTTATGCAGGATGGAAGAAGAAATTTGTTCGAAACGATTGTAGATTATCCAACCGATGAAATGAACGCTAAAGTGGTTTCGGCGGTAAGAGCAGCTCATCTTGGGGGAGGGATTCCGGTACTTGATATCAGAGTATCTTCATTTGACGAAAAAGGATTTGGAGAGCTCATATATTTCTTTGAACTAGCTTGTGCGATTAGTGCAAACCTATTTGAAGTAAACCCATTTGATCAACCAGGGGTGGAGGCATATAAGGCGAAGTTGCAGGAACTACTGTAATTATTTAGTGATAATAGTTCCGGCTTTGCCTTGCAGGGCTTCAGTGAGGTGGTCTATATCGGTGATGATGCTGGTATGGCCAGGTTTTTTGGCGAATGCGATGGAGGCTTCGACTTTTGGAAGCATAGAGCCTGGTTTGAAATAACCGTATTTAATAAGGCTACTGATTTCTTTGGGGGTGGTGTGATGAATAGGGGTTTGTCCTGGCAGTTTGAAATTAATAAAAACGTTTGGCACAGCGGTGACAGATACAAAAACGGTAGATTTAGTGAGATCGGCGAGTTTAGCGGCAGCGTAATCTTTGTCGATGACGGCGTCGATGCCTTTTAGACGCTTCAAGACTTTAGTACGATAAACTGGTATGCCACCACCACCGGCAGCAATAACAATAATGCCACTCGAGGCTAGATCAATGATAGCTTTTTTCTCAACGATGTCGATTGGTTTTGGGCTGGCAACTACTCGGCGCCAACCTCTACCTGCATCTTCTTTGACTACCCAGTGGTTTTTCTTGGCGAGCGACTTGGCTTCCGTACTGCTATAAAACTGCCCAATGGGTTTGGTGGGATTTTTGAAGGCTGGATCGTTTTTGTCTACTACGACTTGAGAAATAATGGTGGCGACTTTTTGATTCTTACCAAGTTTTAGAAAGGCGTTGTTGATTGCCTGAGTGAGCCAGTAGCCGATTTGGCCTTGACTCATTGCTACAGCGGTTTCTAGTGGCATAGCTGGGGCATTGATGGTGGCCGCTTGTTCTTCGTGAATTAGGATATTACCAACTTGTGGACCATTACCATGTGCGACGATGATTTCATATTTACTAGCTAGCTTTGCAATGATTGCGCCAACGCTATTTGCTACTTTTTTTTGGGCTTCGGCGGTGTTCTCGCCTTTTTTTTGAAGGGCGTTTCCACCGAGTGCAAGGACAATTCTTGGTTTCATATTATTATTATAACACTTGTGCTTAAAAGAAATCTAATATATAATTAAATAAAGTAGAGAGGTATCAAATGAATTTTTATGGTAAAGATTTTTTAAGAATAGCGGATTTTAGCGAGGCTGAGCTTCGTCACATGCTAGAGATATCGCACCAATTCAAAAAAATGAAAAAGGAGGGAAAACCGCATAAAATTTTTCCAAATAAGAACATTGCGATTTTGTTTGAAAAAACATCTACAAGGACTAGATGTTCTTTTGAGGTGGCTGGATACGATCTTGGCATGGGGGTGACGTTTCTTGATCCTTCTGGCTCTCAAATGGGGCATAAGGAATCAATTGCAGATACAGCAAGAGTTCTAGGCAGATTATATGATGGAATAGAATACCGTGGTTTTGATCAGGCGGTGGTAGATGATTTGGCAAAGTATGCAGATGTGCCGGTATGGAATGGTCTGACGGATGAATGTCATCCAACACAGGCGCTTGGTGACTTTATGACGATAGAAGAACACTTTGGTGAACTCAAAGGTTTGACACTTGCTTTTGTGGGTGATACACGAAACAATGTTGCGAATAGTTTGATGATGATGAGTGCGAAGATGGGGGTAAATTTCATAGCGTGTGGGCCAAATGAACTAAGGCCTTCGGATGATATGATTAATCGGAGCAAGCCGATTGCTGAAAAGAATGGTTCTACAATTACAATTACTTCGGATATTGCAGTATTAAATAACAAAGCAGATATAATTTATACGGACGTATGGCTTTCTCTTGGTGAGCCACAGGAAAAATGGGGTGAAAGAATTGAACTTCTGAAGCAATACCAAGTTAATAAAAAAATGATGGATTCAGCAAAGGAAACGACTATTTTCTTACATTGTTTGCCTTCTTTTCATGATTTAAATACGTCAATAGCAAAAGACGTAAATAAGGTTTTTGGAATTGAAGAGATGGAAGTAACCAATGAGGTCTTTGAATCAGAAAAGTCACTAGTTTTTGAGCAAGCGGAAAATCGAATGCATACGATAAAAGCAGTAATGTTCTTAACACTATATGAAAGGAGAAACAAATAGTGAAGAATATGATATCAAACTTCAGTGAAATAGCACCACTTAAACGCGTATTGGTACATCGGCCAGGGGATGAGTTTTTGAATTTGACTCCTAATACTTTGGATAGATTATTGTTTGATGATATACCTTATCTAAAAGTGGCACAGATGGAGCACGATGCGTTTACGAATGCTTTGCGCAGTGAAGGCGTAGAGGTAGTGTATTTGACGGATTTGGTAGCTGAGGCTATTGAAAATGGTGGGAGAACGGTAAGAAAGAAGTTTTTGGAGCAGTTCATAGCAGAAGCAGGCGTTTCTTCACCAAAGATCGCAAAATATTGTTTTGATTATTTGAATGGAATAAAAAATACTCGTGACATGATAAAAAAATGCATCGCTGGAATAGACATTACGGAGATAAAAAAGCTAAAAGGAACCAGTGGGTTTTATGCGGCACGTGATATGAGCAAGATGATAATTGATCCGATACCAAATATTCTTTATCAGCGTGATCCAATGGCGACAGTAGGACATGGAGTAACTCTACATAAAATGTGGTCGGTGACGAGGACTAGAGAATCAATTTTTGCAGAATATCTATTTAAATACCATCCTTTTTATGATGATGTGAAGTCGTATTATGATCGAACTGAACCATACTCTATTGAGGGGGGTGATATCGAAGTGCTTTCATCCGAAGTGGTGGCAGTAGGGATATCACAAAGGACTGAACCGGATGCTATTGCAAATTTTGCTAAGAAACTGTTTAAAGATAAGTCTAATGATTTCAAATATGTGTTAGCAATCGATATTCCAGACGAAAGAAGCTTTATGCATCTTGATACCGTGATGACTCAAGTGGATGTAGATAAATTTGCGGTGCAAGATGCAGTGATGGATATTTCGACGGTATACGAAATAACGCCTGGGCATGGAGGAGAAGTTGACATTGTTGAAATTCATCAAAATTTGCAGAAAATATTAGAGAAATACTTACATTTGTCGCACGTTGAGTTCATTAAGTGTGGTAATGGACGCAGGATTGATGCGGAGCGTGAGCAATGGAGTGATGGTGTGAATTTGATTTGTGTACGTCCTGGCGTAGTAATTGCATATGATCGTAATTTTGTAACAAATCAGGCTTTGAAGAAGCATGGAGTGAAGGTGATTGAGATACCAAGTTCTGAACTTTCTAGAGGTCGTGGAGGATCACATTGCATGACGATGGCGCTCGTCAGAGAGGAGGCGAAAAAAGGGTAGTTTGATGATAAACGAGAGGCGAAAACAGAAAAGAAATAAAGACAGAACAAAAGCGAAACTAATAACATAATAGTAAAAGGATTAAAGATGTTTAAGAAGAAGAAACGAAGCAAGAAGCGAACACGTGCGATGCTTTCGGCGTATTCGATTATTATGATTTTAATTATTTTGCTTGGTATTTTGTCGCATACTTTGCCAAAAGCAAAATACACAGCCTATGTGCCTGATATAGATGACGCTAGTGTTGAGGTTGGGCCTGGTGAATGGGAAGGTGAAATGCCGACTGGCGGACCAGCGGAGCTAAAAACAGAAATACCTCCTAAGGGTGAGCCAATGGAGCTACCAGAAGGTGAATCTTTTGAACCAACAGTCGGTGATGAAGTGACTGGTGATACGTCTAAGAGCAGAATGCTCACAGATGAGCCAGTAGATGAGAATGCGATGTCTAATCGTAGTGGCGAAGATACAATGTTGATTTCTGAAAGTGAAAAGACGGTTGATGTAGATGGTGAGGAGGTGGTTGGTGAAGAAATGGTAGTTGCGCCGATTGATTCTGATGAAACGACGGAAACTACAGGTGCGACTGAAGCTGAGACTTATGATACGCTGGAAGCCTGCGAAGAAGTGTATGGCGAAGAAGGTTGTATGATCGTAGATGGCTCTGGCGTAGAGGGTGCTGCACTTTATCAAGTTTTGATGGCACCGATTCTAGGATTTGCAGATGCAATTGACGTATGTATCTTTATTATGATGCTTGGTGGTTTGCTTGCTGTAGTTTCTAGAACTAAAGCCCTCGAAACCGGTATTAAGTTGTTGGTACAAAAGCTACACGGTAAGGAGTACTTGCTAATTGTGCTTTTGATGTTCTTATTCTCTGTTCTTGGTACTACTTATGGATTTATGGAAGAAAGCGTTGGGTTTTATGTGCTTATTGCAGCAACAATGTTTGCGGCAGGATTAGATCCTTTGGTGGGCGTGGCAACGATTCTTCTCGGTGCTGGGTCCGGTGTGCTTGGATCTACGATTAACCCGTTTGCAACAGGTGTCGCTTTGTCTGCAATGAAGGATGCTGGAATTGAATATAGTCAGGGAACTGTGATTTTGATTGCCGTTGTACTTTGGCTTACAACGCTTGCGATTTCGGCGTTCTTTGTCATTAAATATGCCAAAAAAGTACAACGCGATAAGGGTTCTACGTTCCTTAGTTTAAGGGAGCAAGCTGCTGCGACAAAGGCTTATGGTAAGTTTTTGAAATCACAGGATGATGCTGCAAAACTATCTGGTAAACAAATTGCAACTTTGGTGGTGTTTGGCATTACATTTCTTGTGATGATTGTAGGATTTATCCCTTGGGGTGAATTTGGCATTACTTTCTTTGACTCATGGACTGGATGGCTCACTGGTGCATCGCTTGGCAATTGGTGGTTCTACGAGGCGGCACTTTGGTTCCTAATTTGCGCAATAATCATTGCAATTATTAACCGCCAAGGTGAACATGGATTTGTAGACGCATTCGTAGATGGTGCTGATGATATGATTGGGGTAGCTCTTGTAATCGCGGTGGCACGTGGTGCATCAGTCTTAATGTCCCAAACAGCACTTGATAACTATATCATTGTAAATGCAGCTGAAGGATTAAGGAATTTGCCAGAAATGGCATTTGTGCCGTTGAATTACCTACTTCATGTAGTGCTATCAGTTTTGGTGCCGTCGTCTTCTGGTCTTGCAACTCTCTCTACTCCAATTATTGCACCAGTAGCAGCAAATCTTGGATACAGTACCAATGTGGCGGCGATGACGATTGTTGCAGCAAATGGTCTTGTAAACTTGATTACGCCGACTTGTGGGGCCATTATGGGTGGACTTGCTCTTGCCAAAGTGGATTACTCGACTTGGTTTAAGTGGGGAATTCGCGTAGTGGCATGTATTGCGGTTGTAAATATCGTAGTGCTTTGTCTATTCTCGCTATAGCTCTTTATAATAAAATCTACTTTTCGTTTGTGGTTTGCTGGCTTTGATTATTTATAATGGATAATCTTGAGCTTATTCGCTTTACGAAAAGTAGATTTTTGTTTTTAGGCGTGTTATAATAAACTTATGGATAAACTACAGTATGATGGGCCTGTGGTGCTCGCAATTCTAGATGGGGTTGGGTTGGCGCCAGATGCGCCAGGTAATGCAGTTTCGAAAGCTAGGACGACTTTTCTTGGTACAGCTGCACGAAATTATATACACTTGACTTTGGATGCTTCTGGTGAAGCGGTGGGGCTTCTGCCTGGACAAATGGGTAATTCCGAAGTTGGCCACAACACGATGGGGGCTGGAAGGATTATTAAACAGGGTATTGCGAGGATTGAAGAAGCTTTCAATAATGGTGAAGTGTTTGGTTCGGAAGCTTGGAGGGGTGCTATTTCTAGAGTATTAGGAGAGAATCGAAATAGAGGCGTGGTTGACAAAACTAGCGATATGTGGTATAATGAAGAGATTGGGCCTGCTACATTGCATTTTGCAGGTATTTTTTCAGACGGTGGGGTACATAGTCATATTTCGCATTTAGAACAGATGATTGATAGGGCGTATAAAGAGGGTGTACGTAGAATACGGGTGCATGCAATCTTTGATGGTCGTGATGTGCCTCCTCAGGCTGAGCCAACTTTTATTCGAAGATTTGAGGAATTTGCAAAAAGATATTCTGGTGCTGATATCAGAATTGCGTCTGGTGGTGGACGAATGGTTTGTGTGGCGGACAGATATGAAAACGATTGGTCTGTGGTGGCGAGAGGTTGGGATATGATGGTGAATGCGCAGGTGGATTATTATTTCAAGACTGCGGAAGAGGCTGTAATGACGCTTAGACGAATTAATCCGAAGGTGCAAGACCAGAATTTGCCTCCATTTGTAATTGTGGATGAATCTGATAATCCGATAGGTCGGATTATGACTGGAGACGCGTTAATCTATTTTGATTTTAGAGCTGATAGGGCGATTGAAATTGCTCAGGCATTTACATATTGGGATTTTCCATATTTTAACAGAGGGAACTATACACCTAATGATGTTTATTTTGTCGGTATGACAGAGTATAACTCAGATACTCATGTACCGGAGCATCGTTTGGTGGAGCCAGTTCAGATTAATGAGACTTTGAATCAATATTTGAGTACTAAAGGTTTGTCTGAGCTAGCAATTTCAGAGACAGTAAAATTTGGGCATGTGACATATTACTTTAATGGTAATAGTTATGATAGGGCCGATAAAGAAGATTTTGTCCAAATTGACTCTTATACGGAGCCATTTGAGACTAGACCATGGATGCGTTCGGCGGAAATAACTGATAAGGTAATTGAGGAACTTCCTAATTATAAATTTGTGCGAATTAATTATCCTGGTGGTGATATGGTGGGGCATACAGCCGATATGGAAGCCACAATTATTGCGATGGAATCGATTGATATTAGTCTTAGGCGAATCTATGAAAAAGTGCGTGAGCTGGGTGGCGTTTTGATGATATTGGCAGACCATGGCAACGCAGAAGAGTTAATTGATAAAAATGGGAAACCAAAAACTTCGCATACGACAAATCGAGTGCCGTGTATAATTTGTGATGATACAGTGAATCGAAGTAAATATAGTTTGAACGAATTGAATAACCCTGGTCTTGCTAATGTGGCGTCTACGATTGCATTGCTTTGTGGGCAAGAAGATTACCCTGAAGGGTGGAGTTCGCCGTTAATTAAGATTAGGTAGAGCCGAATTACTAGTTTTGAAATGTTTCAAAACTAGTAATTAACTTGTTTAATCTTTATTTCCACAAACAACGTTGTTGGCGTGGAGCCAGCCTTCTACAGAGCCACCGTCAAGATATTCACCTTTGGTGGTAGCAATACGCATGGTGCCACCGTTTTTGATGTAGTCATCAATTGGGTCGGTGATCATGTATTCTTGGTCTAGTGGGCCAAAATCGTGTTCGTCGACATAATTAGTGATTTTTTGGAGAAG
>CAMOIR010000020.1 GCA_946616455.1 uncultured Candidatus Saccharibacteria bacterium
GGTCTAGTGGGCCAAAATCGTGTTCGTCGACATAATTAGTGATTTTTTGGAGAAGTTCTGGTGCGAGAATGTATTTAGAGACATTAATAAGATTTGATGGGGCTTCTTCTGGGGTTGGTTTTTCGACGACTCCTACTAGTTTACCATCTTTGGCGGAGAGCACACCGTATTTTTCGACATTCTGTTTATCGATTTCGACACCTAAGATTGCGGAGTCGGTGTCTTCTTGGACGGATTTGATTAAGGCTTCGGCAGCAGATTCGCCGTTTGGATTCCAAATGAAATCATCACCCATAAAGACAAGAACTGGTTCATTGATGCTGTATTCTTTGACGACTAAAGCGATTGGAACTGCGGTGCCGTATTTGCCGGCTGGATCTTGGATAGTGTAATGAATTGTGACATCATCAGGTAAAGTCTTAGCGAGTTTTAGACGATCTTCTTTGCCACGGTCGATGAGATATTGATTTAGGGCTAGATTATCTTTATAAAACTCTTGGACTTGGCATGGTTCGACGTTTGATATGACCATGTAGATATCCTTGACTCCCGCCTTGATAAGATCTTGGACAGAGTAATCGACAAGAGGACGATTACCGACTGGTAACATAGATTTTTCGATAATTTTGGTGATTGGTAGACGTCTGGTGCCCCAGCCTGCTACCGGAATAATAGCTTTTGTAATCATAATACGATAATTATAGCATATAGAACTCTGGATAGAAGTTTTTTAACGTTGAAATGGGCGTCGTACAAAAATATTTCAAAAACTTCTTTTTAGAGTTCTTTGGCCATTTTTTCAAGTTTACGAAAATCGGTTTTGTTGGCACGGGTTAATGGGAGTTCGTCTAGGAAAATGATTTTGGATGGGAGTTCGTAAGGTTTGAGCGTAATGCGACGACGCCCAAGATTGAAAGGCTCACTGGCGGTGACGCGAATTTGTTTGCGAGTTTCTTCATTGTGTGGAACGCCATCTTTGGTAACGACGAATGCGTAAGGGGCAAGTTTGTATTTTTTATCTGGTCCTTTGACGACATAACATTTATCAATGACTTCGGATTTGGATACGGCGGTGCGTACAACTTCATAGTAAACTTTGGCTGGAAGATTATTAATAAAGAAGGTTGCACGACCGACGAGAGTAATATAGCCAGTTGGTGTGACATAGGCTAAATCACCGGTTTTGATAAATTTTTTACCATGAATGGTAATGATTTTTTCTTGATCGAGTTCCGGACGGTTGAAATAGCGGTTAAGGATGTGTTTTCCGGTAGCATAAAGGATGCCGGTTTTGCCAAAATCTAATTCTTCGCCAGTTTCGGTATTGAGAACCATGACATCAACACCGGCCGGAACAATGCCGACAGAATCTGGATTGTAGGCTGAACCGCCCACGGCAGTAGAAATGAGGCCGAGCGCTTCGCCAACACCATAGCCGTTACTGATTTTGACATTATTTAGTCCTCGTGATTTGAAAAACTCTAAGGCTGAAAGAGATGTGGATTTTTCGAGGCGTTCACCGCCAGAGGCAAACATTTTGAGGTTACTGATATCGGTAGTTTCTTTTAAATTAGGCATAGATTCGAGAAGTGGAGGGACACCAAAAATAGTGTTTGGGTTTTTGCCAATGTAATAATCTAGATTGTCGTCATCAATATCTGGGGTGAGAATAACTTCGCCACCGCCGCAAATTGGTGCAAGGGTGGAAACAACGAATCCGTAGGGACAATCAAACTTGACGTATTCCATCCAGGTATGAAGATTTTTGTCCCACATTTTGACTTCTGATGCGACTTTGGAATAAATAGCTGAAGCAATAAGATTTTGATTGGTGAAAACCATGGGCTTGGGGCCAGAAGTTGAGCCTGAAGTGAAAGAAATGAGAGCTTCGTTATGGGGACTTAAGATGTTTTTGGGTACTCTGCCGTGATAGCGGTCGGCGATAACGGCGATGTTGGTTTTGCCAAGCCAAAAACCGTCGAGGGCATGAAATTCAATATCTTCTTCTTGTTCTTCATCTGGGCCGGCTTCATCTATCGTACGACCATCAAGGTTGATAATATGTTTTAAGGATTTGACATCTTTTTTTAGATCATGGACACGTTTGTCACTATATTTATAAGTTATGAGAAGTTTGGATTTGAATTCTTCGAGATAATGGATAATAGTGTCGCGAGTAGACCTTTCGTCCAGGAAGCTAACAATAGCGCCAATGCGATTGGCGGAAAGAAAGATGAGAATACTCTCATACATGGGACGTCCAGTAGCGACGGTAATAATGTCGTGTTTTTTGATGCCAAGCTCCAGAAAGGCTTTGGCGAGAATTTTACTGTCTTTTTTTAACTCACGGCGAGTAAAATCGATTTCTTTTTGGTTGACAACTATATCGTCCCAATGACGAAAGCTTGATAGATTGAATAATGCCGAAACGCTGATTGGCGGAACGAGCGGACTTTTCTTTTTACCTTTAATTTTTAACATATTACCTCACTTTTGAATGACTATATTATAACATAGATTATGCCATAATGATAAGCTTTAGGAGAAAACTAAATGATTTAACGAGAAAAAATTAGGGGCTTCAAGGAGTAAATTAGCACTCTTGACGTTGGAGTGCTAATTTGTTACAATAAGAGTATTATGCAGGAAGAATTTAGTGAAATTATGAATAAATTGTCCGAGAATGCAAGGTTTGCTTTGCAGAAATCGGATTATTATAGCAAAAGATACAACAATGGTTATATGGGAACGGAACACCTGCTACTTGGTATAATGTCGATGGATAATTCGACGGGTGCGAAAATGTTACGAGAGGAAGGCGTAACGATGGAGGAAGTTGAAAAAGCACTAAATAAGGTAGCAGTAGAAGTACCTGGGTCGGATATGGCAATGATGTCACTTTCTGAGGCAGTGATTTTGACGCTTAGGATGGCAAGAAACTATACCAAAGAGCAAGGGCTCACGGTAATTGGGACGGAGCATATTTTGTATGCTTTGCTTAGCCAGCCAAATTCACGGGCGTCTTTAATACTAACTGGTCTAAAAGTTGATAATGAAAAAGTGTTGGATGAAATTGAGAAGTTGGTTGAGGAACAAACAAAAGACGAAAGACTCAAAGCGGAAAAAGCTAAATATATGAATAAGAAACAATTTCGTTTTTTGACTCGGTATGGGAAAGATCTGACTGAAGAAGCAAAACAGGGACATTTGGATACGGTAATCGGACGCGAAAATGAAATTGAGCGAGTGGTAACGGTTTTGTCACGTAGAACTAAGTCTAATCCGGTATTAATTGGTGAGGCTGGCGTAGGAAAAACGGCAATAGTGGAAGGGCTTGCAACTAGGATTGCAAAAACGGAAGTACCGGGAAATTTGATTGGTAAGCATATTTATCAGGTAGATTTATCTTCACTCGTAGCTGGGACAAAATTCCGAGGAGAATTTGAAGAGCGTATTAAAGGTGTGATCGATGAAGCAATCGGTGATGACACAGTTTTGTTGTTTATCGATGAAATTCACTTGCTTTGTGGTGCAGGATCAAGTGAGGGTTCGATGGATGCTGCGAATATTTTGAAACCGGCTCTTGCTCGAAACTCAATTAATCTGATTGGTGCGACGACTCTTGATGAATATCGTAAGTCAATTGAAAAGGATAAAGCACTTAGTCGTAGGTTTCAGACGGTAATGGTTGAGGAGCCTTCGGCAGCAGTGACGTTAAGAATTTTGAAGGGTATTAAAGGGCATTACGAGAAACATCATGGTGTGGTGATTCCTGATTCTTGTCTAGAGACGGCTATTAATATGGGGCAAAGATATATAAATGATCGATTCATGCCAGACAAGGTGATTGATATCATCGATGAGGCTTCGGCAATATGTAAAGTTGCGGCAGATAAAAAAGGTGGTGGTAAGTATAAAAAAATGAAAATTGAGAAATCAACACTGGAGAATAAAATATCGGAAGCGGCTGAAGCGGAAAACTATGAGAAAGCAGCAGAGTACAAAACAGAATTAGCAAAGCTTGAAAAGGAGATTAAGAAACTAGAAAAATCCGGTATTAAAGAGACTGAAAGCCCAAAACTTACGGAGGAAAACTTAGCAACGGCAGTATCTCTGAAAACAGGTATTCCGGTATCTAAAGTGCATGGCTCTGAGATGAAGATGCTGCTTGGACTTGAGGATGAACTTAAGAAATCAATAATAGGGCAAGACGAAGCGGTTAAGGCTGTAGCAAAGGCGATTAGGAGAGGACGATCTGGCATTACAGACACAAAAAGACCGATTGGTTCATTCCTGTTTATGGGTCCTACTGGTGTTGGCAAAACCGAGCTTGCACGAGTGATTGCAAGAGAGGTGTTTGGTGGTGAAAACGCTTTAGTAAAGATTGATATGAGTGAATTTGGTGAAAAACATAATGTTTCAAGGCTTGTAGGTGCACCAGCTGGATATATTGGTTATGATGATGGTGGGAAGCTAACCGAAGCAGTGAGGCGTAAGCCATATTCGGTGATTTTGTTTGACGAAATTGAAAAGGCTCATCCGGATGTGTTTAATTTGCTTTTGCAGATTCTAGAAGATGGAGTTTTGACTGATGGTCAAGGAAACAAAATCAAGTTCAATAATACAATTGTGATTCTTACATCTAATCTTGGTTCGGCGGATATGTATCGTGAATCTGAACTTGGGTTTACGGCAAGGACAGCTAAAGATAAAAAAGCTTTGGCTGAGGAATACGAAGAAAATAAATCCTATGCAATGAAAGCACTAAAAAAGGTGATGCGTCCGGAATTGATCAATCGTTTGGATAATATTTTGGTATTTCATGCTTTGACAAAAAAGAATGTTGAAAAGATATTTGATAATTTGATCGATGATTTAAAGAAACGACTTGCGACGAAGGGGATTGGTCTAAAAATTGACGAAAAGGCTAAAGAATACTTAATAAAAGAAGGTTATGATCCAAAGAATGGAGCTCGCCCTCTAAGACGTAAGATTGAGGATGAAGTGGAGTCATTGCTTTCCGAAGAAATTATTGCTGAGAATTTAAAGAAAGGTGATATACCAACGCTAAAATATGTAAATAAGAAGTTAAAGTTAGTAAAGGAGTAAAATGACAAAGAATTATTTAGTACCAACTGTGGTGGAAGAGACAAATAAGGGGGAGAGAGCTTACGATATATATTCGAGGCTCCTAAATGATCGAATTGTATTTCTCGGTGAGGATGTAAATTCTCATACGGCAAATTTAGTGGTTGCACAATTATTATACTTGGCACACGAAGACAATAAAAAACCAATTAAGCTTTATATCAATTCGCCTGGTGGGAGTGTTTATGATGGGCTTGCGATAATTGATACGATGAATTATATTGAGCCGGATGTGGAAACAATTGGAATTGGTTTACAGGCTTCGATGGGGGCAATGTTGCTTAGCTCTGGTGCTAAAGGTAAAAGATATTGTCTTCCAAATGCTAGAATTATGATCCATCAGCCATCTTCTGGTACTGAAGGTAAAATTACTGATCAAGAAATAATGCTTCGCGAAGGTGTGTTTCTGAAGAAGCGCCTTGCGGAAATTTTTGCAAAAAATACTGGTAAGGATTTGAAACAAGTAGAAAAAGATATGGATCGTGACAACTGGATGAGTGCGGAAGAAGCTTTGAAGTATGGAATAATCGACGAGATAATTAAATAAACCATATTCGGGTAATTCAACAAGCATGAATGCGATGCTGTATTATCCTTATGTTTTTGACATTTTAGCGATACGTGTTATAATAGCGGGATAGTCTTATGGGCTAGTAACTTAATGGTTTTACTCATGTTACTCTATCACACTAAAGGAGGGTTCAAAATGGTGTATAGAACTCCAGAGGAAATTATTCACGAAAGCTTTGGTAGGTTATGGTTTGCAGGATGTTATGGTTCTATTGTAAACGGTTCTCGGAAGAATGTATCCGAAGAAACACATGACTATTATTTTAAGGAAAAATATCCTAAATGGATTGCGGATGAATTGGCGGATATTGATCCGGCTTACATGGTTGGACTTATGCAGGATATTTCTACGCAAATTAAGGATGCAATCTCTTCGGATGGTTTTGTGGAGAGAATTTATACGAAGCAGCATGGTGATGATGGCAAATGGCATTTGAATTATGACTATGAGAACGCTGATTTTATTTTTGACAGAAATATACCGGAGTGGTATTTTGGCTATGCGGCTTTGCTCGAAATGGCTCTTTACGCTAATATTTGTCAGGGTAAGAAGTTGACTGAGTGGCAGATCGCTAAGTGGGTTGTGGCTGCTGTGAAACCTTCTTATCGGTATGCCTTTGCGAGAGCAAGGGCTGCAAATCAGCGTGTGGTAGCGGGGATTCTTATCGCTAATAGTAGTCCTGATTGGGGAGATGACATTCATAAGAGAGTAGAAGAAATCGAAAGAGTTGAAGATTATTGGAATAAGATGGCAAAGAAGATTCGTCGAGGTAAAGATGAGTAAAACGAAGAGCGGTCCTTTGGGGCCGCTTTTATAATGTGATATGATAATTATATAGTGAATAAAGAACGAAAAACTTGGAAAATTATTTGCTGGATTCTGATTGGGTTTTTGATGGTTCTTACCGCTATAGTCTATTTTAATAGAGAATGGATAAAAGATTATTTTAGAGGAATTTCTTACCAACCTTCGTCGGAAATGATAAGAATACGTCAAGTATTGGATTTGACTGATAAGGGGGAGTTTTGGTTCAATGCGGCACAGCCAGTACTGCTTGAGAAGGAAGATTTTAATAAAAAGTGTCGTAAGGCTGATGTTGAAATATCAGTGCTTGGCTGCTATGCGGAAGGTGATATTTTTGTGTACAATATTACAAATGAGGAGCTTGATGGTATTAGGGAGCTAACTACGGCACATGAACTGCTTCATACGGTGTGGGCAAGAATGAGTGATTCAGAGAAGCAAGAATTATCAGCAGATTTAGATGAGGTTTTTAATGATAATCGTGGTTTTTTGGAAGATGAATTGAATACGTATGAAGAATATGAGCGTCAGGAGGAATTGTATGTGAGGGCTGGTACAGAAGTGAAGAAGCTGCCCAATAATCTCGAAAAACACTATGCTGAAGTATTTAATAATCAGGATAACGTAGTAGATTTATATGATAAATATATTAGCGTGTTTAGGAAACTAGAAAATGAAATGGAACAATTATCGAGTGAAATGGAAGAGTTACATAGCATAATTAACGACAAGATATCGCAGTACGAGGAAAGAATCGAGAAACTAAACATGGAGATTACTGATTTTAACGAATGTGCTGAGACGATGGGGTGTTTTGAAAGTGAAAACGAATTTTATTCAAGGAGATATGTTTTGGTAAATGAGCAGTCATATTTGGAGAGTCTTTATCAGGAAATTGATGGTTTAATAAATGATTATAATTTAAAGGTTGAAAAATATAACGAGGATGTTTTGTATAGTGACAAACTAAACACTATGATTAATTCAAGTGTGGAGCCGCAGGGGGTGGAGTGAAGCTTAAAACTCGTAGGCTTTCTGCAGTTTTAGTCACATTAATCGGTGTTACGATTTGGATCGTACTTAATTCGGCAAGCTATGATGAGATTTTTACTAGGGTGGAAAACACTGGGGCAGAGTCTGGTATCCAAGAAATAAATTTGGAGCCGGATGGTAATGCTGGATCTGCGATTGAGATACTGGAAAAGCTGGAAGTAAAAGGGCGAGCGCCTAAAACTGGCTATACAAGGGAACAGTTTTATGATGGTTGGCCAGATGTAGATGGATGCTCGCTTCGTCAGAGAATTATAAAACGGGAATTTGATGAGACTGCTGTCCTAGATGGATGCAATGTAGTGGCGGGAGAGTATGACGAACCATACACTGGTGAACATAGAGTTTTTAAAGAAAGGTCGGAAATTTCTGATGGTGTACAAATTGATCATGTAGTGGCTTTGTCTGATGCGTGGCAAAAAGGCGCACAGTATTTATCGGCAGAGGACAGATATGCGATCGCGACAGATCCATTAAATTTGTTGGCGGTGGATGCAGTAGCAAACAAAAAGAAATCTGATGGGGATGCGGCGACATGGCTTCCGGCGAATAAGAAGTTTCGCTGTCAATATGTAGCGAGACAGGTGTCGGTTAAATATAAATATTCGTTATGGGTAACACAGGCTGAGAAAGATGCAGTTCTTAGGGTTCTTTCGAATTGTCCTAGTGAGCCGGCAATAGGAATCTAAAAAACGGAATGAGATTAATAATGCTATTTTTATTCGCGGTTCACTCACGTCAAGTATTTTTTAATGATTTTCTTAACGGAAATTTTTGCGTCTTACGCCGGAGGGGGGGGTCACGCTGCAAAAATTTCCTAAAAACCATTAAAAAATACTTGGTTCGTTCAATGCTCATAAAAATAGTATTATTAATTTCATTAATAGTTTGAAAGAATCAAGGATTTTTAGATTCTCATGTTATAATTAGGACAGTTAAGTGGAGGAATTATGAAAAAATATATTTGGAGTGGGGTTGTTGGGGGATTAATACTTATCATTGGTGCATTTTTACTTGGTAGATTTGCTTTTCCGAATACCATAATAAGTTTACCAGCTCCAGAACTAGCAGAGGGGCAGAGAGGTGAACTCGGAATTGATAAAAATATAAATGAGGCGACAATTGATTCGTATTTGGGCCGAACAGACGCAGTATATAGGGATCTTAGAATGCTTGAAGATCCAGGAAACTATGAGGCGATTGGGGGTGACTCGAAGTTGTCAGGATTTGTGAGAGGGTTTGAGCTGGTGCCGTTTCCATACATTGTTAATGTGATTGGTTTGCCAGACGAAGTAGGCGATACTTATACTGGTAAAACACTGTTCCGTCAACATTCGGATGGGGCATATACAGAAAATTATGAGGAATCTATGGCGATACTGGAGGCTTTGTTTCCTAAAGATAAAGTTATTTTCTTAATGTGTGGTGGTGGTGGATATTCTGGTATGATGAAAAATATGCTAGTAACACTTGGTTGGGACGCATCTAAAATATACGATGTGGGTGGATACTGGTTTTATGATGGCAATAATAATGTAGACGTAAAGAGATTAAATAATAAAGGTGAAGTTGTTTACGATTTTTATAAAGTGCCAGTACATGAGATTGATTTTGAAGAATTAACGGAGAAATAGGGTGGGTAAGAAAGAATCAAAATCGATAAGACAGAAATCGGAGTTGGTAAAACGTAAATTAGATTTGACACGATCAAAGCAAGGATTAGTAAATCAAAAATCTGATTCGATGAAGCAGAAGATGGCGAAGTTGAAGGTGTGGCAGTTGTTATTTATTCTTTGTGTGTTAATTATTAGTGTAGTTCTTTTTCTAGGAGCGGTAGGTGGATGGTTTAGTAATAAAAAAATAACATTGGATTCGGAGTATTATTGTGGGGAGGAATGCGATGATGAATATTTGGAATTATCAGGCGAAGAGTATGAGAAATTGATTGATGAGAAAAAATCATTTATTGTGTTGATTGATCAGAGTGGTTGTAAAACTGCTGATAGGATAAAGGATTTTATGGTGGATTATGCACGTGAACGTGGAATAAAAGTGTATCGGATGATGTTTGAACAGGCCAAGAAAACATCTTTACATGAGTATGTAAAATACTATCCGTCAGTTGTGTTGGTATCTAAAGGGAAAGTGACGAAATATTTAAGAGCAGATAGTAGTGAAGATGCGGATGAATATAATTATTATGATAGTTTTAAGAGATGGATGGAAGAGTCATTATAGATTATAGTGGCGAAATTGTGGAAAAGTCATAATAAAAAAATAAAAATAAATATTGACATTGCTTTAATGCTTATTTATAATAGAAAATGTTAAAGGTTATACGCAATACATTTAACAAAAAATAACAACTAATTTCCACAAGAGTGGAAGGAGAAAAATATGAAAAAATCATTAATTGTAACTAGCGCAGCTTCATTGGCACTCGCAGCTATGCCTGTAGTTGGTGCATTTGCCGCAACTTCAAGAGTGACTGACGAAATCGAAGTTACTATTGCAAAGGAATGTGCTATTACTTCGAATACTACTGATTCTAGTGACGGTATCGGTGATGGTACTGTAACTGAGAATAAGTACTCTGCTAATATGCAAAATGGTGAGACAACAGTTCTCGGTGGTACTGCTGGTACTGGTTCAGCAACTGCTGGTTCTAGTGTAATTAACGTTGTATGTAACGATTCTGCTACTACTGGTACTGCTACTTCTTGGAAATTAGAAGCTGTTGGTGGTGATGGAACAACTGTAAGTACTGTGCTTGCTGGTGCAGGAAATG
>CAMOIR010000021.1 GCA_946616455.1 uncultured Candidatus Saccharibacteria bacterium
CTTTCACCCTCTTTGGCGTACCATTCCAAGTACTTCTGCTAGGATCTAAAGGATTGTATCTTTACCCACTCAGTTAACGCTGTTGGTTCTTATGCAGAATCTCGGAATAGTCCGCAACTCTACATAAAAATTATCTGATTTCGCAACCCCTTCAAGCATTGGCCGTTAAACCATACTACCCCACTCCAGTAAACTGGTTCACAAGGTAGAACTTGTAAGGTTTAGGCATACTCCAATTTCGCTCGCCACTACTTTCGGAATCATTGGTTATTCTCTTTTCCTCGACCTACTAAGATGATTCAGTTCGGTCGGTACCCGCTTCCTGCTCTATGTGTTCAAACAGGCGCAATACGACATGACTCGTATTAGGTTTCCCCATTCGGCAATCCCCGGATCATTTCTCGTTGTCAGATCCCCGAGGCTTATCGCAGACTTCTACGGCCTTCATCGGTATTGATTGTCAAGGCATCCACTATCAGTGCCCTTAATTACCTTTTTATGCATTGACTTAACTAGCAATCGACGTTCGATTGCCAATGTCGTCTTTAAAATCTTTATCGTTTCCAAATTGTTAATTAGAAAGTCTTTAAGAATATTCTGAAGTCATTTTAGCGACCTCAAAACATTACCTCGCTTTCCATTTCTTTTTGTAGAGGTCGGAAAAGCCGACTTGCTTAAACTTCCTCTATTATATCGCACCAAAACTCAAATGTCAACACCTTTTGTGGACTTTTTTTATGAAACAAAAGTAAAATAATATTGGCGGTAATCGCACTATCTAGATTTAGCCCCGAGACGATGCTCACACTAAGTCTAGATTATCAAAAGGAAAGGCAAAGAATCTACCTGCCTAGTTAAATCACAGCAAAGCAGGTCTCCTACTGTTCCATCGTTTATTTCAAGGAATAAACCGAGGTCAAAAGATTCTTTCAATACAGTCAGAGACTTTACTTCGCTCCCGCCGGCAACTTCAACGGTAATCTCGGGAATGTTGGGAACAACGGCAACTTCTGGTCCTCCGTTGCGAACAATGACAACAATGCCCACAACGCGAACTTCAATGTGGATGGCAACGCCAACCCAGCAAACAACAACGACCGCAACAACGGCAATTCGGTCCGATGCCTGCTCCGCTAGTTCCAGGTTCTCCCTTCCAGACTTTCCAAAACAAAGCCGATTACCGCTAATCTCTATTTGGCTTATTCTGATAATCCCATCCTACGCCAGCATAAATCTTCCTTGTTATCTTTTCGCCATCATAGTAGGCCATCAAACCATCATACGAGCCAAACCCCTCGATTTTTCCTTCACCCGTAGTAGCAAACTTATACACTTTATCCGCTAAATTATGGATTATCCGTTCACCCGGTACAATATGGTCATAGTAAACTTTCGCTCCCAAAAAATCCACGCCGTTACAAACTGGAATATTATACTGCTTTTTCGGATGCAAAGTTAACCCGAGCCTCGTCAAAAAGTCCTCAATTCTTGCCATATCCTCCCCAATCAGTTTCGGCAATTTGTCTTGTGTTACCACAATATAAAAATCATCTACATATCTCCCATAATTCTTGTATCCAAGTTCATACACAATAAATCTATCCAGCATATCTAGGAAAATATTAGACAAAAGCTGTGAAGTCAGATTACCAATTACAATACCAAGACCCTCCGGTTGATAGAACAAACTCTTACTTACCGGAAGCTCCCGCCACTCTTTCAAATCGCCTTTCTTTTTGACCCCCTTTATCGGATCGTCGAATATAATCTGTTTCCATAAAAACTTTAGTGTCCTGTATAATTCGCCACTATCGGGATATTGCCACTTGAGCCCCCAGCAGATTCTATCATACAATTTCTGCCGTTCTAAACTCATAAAATAGCCTTGAATATCACGTTTTACTACTACTGCGGGAATTCGCCCATCTTGTGACACTCTTCTCATATTTTTCTGCAAATCTATCACACCTGCCATTGTCCCCTTTCCTTTCCGGCAAGAATATGATCCTCGCCACAATCTCGGCTCCCACCAGGAAATTGCATGTTTAAATAAAAAATGATGCACGATTCTATCTACAAACGGCGCCGCAAATATCTCCCGGATTACTGGATCATGAATTATAAACGCAATCCCCCTACTAGGTTTATACCGCCGAGCTATTATTGCATCCCTAAGCACGATAATATTTTCAATTTCATTCATTTCTAGTTCATGTTCATTTTTGGTTTTTCGTTTACCATTTTTCCGCGCCTCATAATAAGCATCTATAAGTTCTTTTAAGAGCCACTCGCTAAAGCTAACTTTCTGACCAATTTCACTCATAGCTCTTTAACCTTAAATCAACAATCCCTTGAATTTTTATCAAACATTCTCCAACTCTGGCATAAGTTCTCGCATTCCATAGTTTTAAATCTGCGAGTATCTTAACCTGTGATTTTATTTTGTTAAGCCTTATCTTTATATTCTTTAATCCTACTATTTCGTCTGTTCTGCCATTCGTCATCTCAATGTATACTCTTATCATTTCCGTTTCTACATTTATAAGATAGTTTCCCAGCGTCTCGCGCGCCACTGGTTCTAATCTTCTTACATTCTCATAACTGATTTTCAGAAGTTCGTTCAAATTCAAATACAACACTGGAATCGTATTTTCTACTACAATCACGTGATTATACTTACTTAGTTCATATGTATTTTGTTCAATGTATTTTTGAATCTCTTCGTCAGTGTAGCTCCATGGCAATTTGAATATCACGATATTGCCAGTTTTATCCTTAGTCGACACCCGTATTATCTTCAGCTTCAAAAGTTGTTTTTCTATTTCGTCCAGATTCCTTATGGATACTACTCCAGCCTCCGACTTGTCTTCGTAGTCACCATCCGAAAACACTTTTGCGTCAATGTTCAGCTTCGGTGCAATATTAAAAGCGTAAAAATACACTGAATTCCCGAACAATTTGTGAAAACCTTTCGTAGACCGCAAGAACATCAACTTGTCCTTATTGCTATTTTCAAGAGTCATTAGCTTATGTTTGTACTCAACATACAGCCTATTCAATGTTGATTGCAGTCTTTTTATTTCTGCTTGGTTAGCTTTTGTTTTTGGTTTATCGCTAGAACGAATCTCATCAATTCTTTTTTCAATGGATGCTACCGATTTTTCATTCACTTCGTTTACCATACAATTCTTTTGCAAAATCAGCTATTTTCATTGGCTTATCTGTTTTTATTTAATCCATTACTTCCGAAATCTGTTTGGTACTATTTTGCATTTTTCTTTAGGTTTCAGGAAAGGCTGGAAGGGAGAACCTGGAACTAGCGGAGCAGGCATCGGACCGAATTGCCGTAGCCGCGGTCGCTGCTGCCTGCTGGGTAGGCGTTGCCATCCACATTGAAGCCCGCGCTGCGGGCACCGCTGCCATCGTCCGCAACGGAGGACCAGAAGCTGCCGCCGTACCCAACACCCCCGAGATTACCGTAGAAGCCGCCGGCGGGAGCGAAGTAAAGCGGAGCTGACCAGATAGTAGATATATCACTAAAGCCATCATTGTCTGTCCAGCCGTATTCAGTCCATAGGTTAGCAAAGTCACCCTCAGATTGTCCCGTATTACTGTTGTAAGATGCATATGGTAATGTCCAGCCAGCCGGACAGATGGATTGGTGAGTTTCTAGGTTTTCGTATTCGCCAGTAGTTTCGTTTTGTGTGCCGTAAATGCTAGCATCATTTGAAGCAATAGCAGCCGGCCAGTTGTAATAGTTACCTAGATGATATTGTGCTGTGCCAGTGCTAGATGCGTAGGTAGAAAGCGGGTTAAGTGATTCATTACAGGATGGGGTACTAGTGGAATAGTCGCAGGAATTATAGTATGCTTCCCAGTCTGACCAGTCGCTAGTTTCACTGTTCCAGTATAAGTTGCCTGGGTCGTAGGATTCTGGGGTATGGTTTTGTTCGCAGTATCCACCCGAGTTCCAGGTTCCACCTTGACACCACTCGTGAATGTTATTAGTAGCAGTGGCATAAGTAGAGCGGGTTGGGCTCCAAGAAGCAGTATCATATTGGTTAGTAGATGTGTTCCAGCCAAGGTCTGTGTCTAGATTAGTATAGGTGGTACCTGCGTCTAGGTCTAGGTCTAGGTTCTGAGTCATCCAGACTTTGCCATCAGCTAGTTTGGATACGGTATAAGTCTTTTTGTCACGTTTATCGGTTAGGGTATATTGTGTACCGGTAGTCATAGATGATAGTACAGTGGATTTATTGGTGGATGAGATATCTTGCATACATTTAATATCAGTACTCGTATTAGTACCTATTGTAGTACCATTAGGATTACATACTACAGGAGCTGGAGCAGTAGCTGGGTGGACTAGGGTATAGATTACTTGTCCAGAATAGGTATCAGCTGGTTGAGTCTTGGAGATATAGGCTGCATAGGTGGTAGTGATTTTAGCCCCGCCTGTAACTGTCGTCATATCAGTGGAAGTAGCCTTATGGGCTACTTTGGTATATTCGTTAGGTACAACATGATATTGACTAAAGCTAGCTGCTTCTCCATTCTCTACATTAGGAGCGGAGTCTATCACGAATGCATTAGTACCAGTCGTATCACCAGAATCCTGAGTGATAGCGAGCTTCATCGCCCAGTTAGATACATCAGGATTTCCGGCTGATGTAGCAAGTCCTGATTCTATAGCGGCATTACCACTAGCTGATGTTCCGACTAGTTTATTACTACTCTCTCCACCTATTTCATCACCCGTATATCCTGCTGCATAGATAGCGAATCCTTCATTATCATTACAGAATACATGCATAGTAGTAGTACCAATATTAGGAGTATAGGTACCATTATTGATATTAGCATTATGGGAATCCATTCCAGTACCAGACATCGTACAGGACATGGGAACTGTGATACTAATCTCGTCTACTACAGAAGTGTTGTCATCAGCTGAGACAGTATTAGATGCTAGTATACTGCCAGTTAGTATAGTGATACTAGCTAGTGTAGTTATGGATAATAATGATGTAGCTATAGAAAGCTGTGGTTTGTTGGTGAGTATCGCGCCTATGCTCATGTATGGTAATCCTTTTATTATAGTTATTAATAATATGACTATTTATTATATATAATTATATATTAACATAATCATTATATTAATACTACCCCCCCGCGGAGTTGTCAATACCCCAAAACCCAAATCAAATAACGACAATAGGGCTCAGTTCAAACTATCAGCCTCAAAAAACCACATTACCGCAACTGCTCCATCATTACAAACCCATCATAATACCGCTGCATTTTATCCGGCTCCGTATGAAAACTATTTCCACCAAAAAAATAATCACAAAATTCCTCCCGAGCCATCAGTATTTCCGCAAGTCTCGCATGGTTCCTTACATTCGCTTCAATCGTAAAGTCAAATAATTCCAACGCCCGATCAATCGCCTTGTCAGCACGCGCCTTATTACCTTTAGCATCCCATTTCAAAGCGCGTGACACTTCACTTCCAATATTCCCCATCTGATAAGTAATTGGTCGCGTCAACCAATTACGATGTGCTTCTTCACCATGAATCAACTCTACTGAATCCATTTTGTCACCACTGCTTTAATCCTCGTCTGAATTTCAGGATCCTCCACCCCTCTCGAACGATTATTCTGTCGTGGACGGATATTTATCATCGAGTCAAACTCCACTACGTCATCAATCTCATCCTCATCGAGATACAAATTTATCCCCCAAACATCAGACTGCCTAGAGCCATCCTCCAGCAATAGCTGTTCACACTCGTAATGCATCGGCGCATCCACCGCTAATATTTCACGTTTAACATCCACCGCCGCTTTTATCGTATCAATATCAATAAAGCACGACGACGACTCAATTAATGCTTTTTTCGTAATAGGCGCATCAAGTATTCTCATACCTTCTATTGTATCACAATGACATCTCACTCCCCCCATCTCTCCACCCCTTTCCCCAAATACTTCATAAATCCACCACCTTCCGACAATATATATAGTCGGTGCTTTGCCCTCGTCATCGCCACATAAAACAACCGCTTCTGATCATTGAGCGCCACATCTAAAGTCTCCCCAAACATTCCATATAATAGTGTATCCGGATGCAACTTTGGTATCACACCCTCATTTGCCTCCAAAATAATCACCACGTCTGCCTCCAAACCTTTAGATTTATGCATTGTCATCAAATGTATAAATCCGTCAAATTTCTCTTCAGGTAAAATACCTAGCCTATCTAATCCCCATCTTAGCCCATTTCCAAACCCAGCCAAGCTTACTCCTCCGATGTTTGTCTCATTATTCCGATGCAATATCAATACGTCACTTAATCCTATGTTCTTTTTTACTATTTTTACTACCGTTTTTAAATACTGCACCATCGACCGTTTTACCACCACACATCCCATTCTCTCTGCTGCTTCTCTTAGTATCCTATCCTCCACACTAATTCTCAAATCATACGGAACAAGCGCATACCCCACTTCCACCTCTCGTGGATTCACTACAACCACATTCCCATTTTTCCTGCTAAACGCTTTAAATTTACCTTTTTCTTTCATTGCTCGCACCATAAATCTACGTGCCACATCCACTATCATTCTATCACACCGATAGTTTGTCGAAATCTCATATTTAGTACAACTATTCATACGATCATCACCACTTATCAAAAACTCCTTACAATTACTTCCAAAATACTTATCGAACCTCTTAAAATATTCCACTTCACTTCCAGCAAACCGATTAATTGCCTGCCAATCATCCCCCACCACAAAAAGCCGAGCACCAGAAGCTACACTCCTGATTGCCATCACTGCCGCAAGAAACAACTGCGAAAAATCCTGATATTCATCCACCAATATATACTTCTTTTCTTTAAGTGGCATCACTACCTCCGATCGTCCACCAAAAATCAGCTTACTCGCCCATGACACAATTAGATTAAAATCCGTACCATACTCATTGAATCCATCAAGTCCATGCTTAGAATCTAATAAATACCAATGATACCTTCTAAACACCTCCACACCAAGCTCAATGAATATCTCCTCCTTCCTACTACACTCATTATCATCCCGCCCTTCCATATTCACACTTATCTTCTCTAAATGCGATTTCGCAGCTTCTCCCACAGTCAAATCTCCGCCTAGATACTTTTGTTGTGCCCTATTTACAAACTGCGTCATCATTCCTGCTAATTTCCTTATTCTTTCATCATTCATTTTTTCACTCGTATTTTGCCAGCTCATTCCGCATTCTTCTTCCACAAACAGCATTATTCTTTGTTTCCATTCATCTTCATTAACCATTTTATTTAAAATACCTAATACGTATGCTTCTTTTTCTTCAGCCAAAATCTTTTTGTCTTTTAGTTCCTTTTTACAATTCTCATATACAATTTTACGAGAAAAAGCATGAAAAGTACTTGCAATCCCAATATCACCAATAATCGTTTTTCCATCTACTCTTATCTTTGCTAATCGCTCATTTATTTCCCTCGCCGCATTAGCATTAAACACAAATACCATAATTGTTTCTGGCAAAACATTACATTTCGCTACAAGATACACCACTTTTGCTACCAATGTCCGTGTCTTACCAGAACCAGCCCTCGCTATCACTATCGTGTTTTTCGAATTATCCACTACTGCTGCCGCCTGCTTATAGTCAAGTGCAAATGGCTCCTTTTTATAAGTAACCGATTCATGAAACCACTTTTGTACTGATATTACTACCCTATCTTTCTTTTTCATCATCCTCAAATTCTAAACACATTTCACAAAATACTTCAACCAAATCATACTACCTATGCTAAACATCTAAAGATCTCAATCCAAACCAAACCAATCCATTCCATTCCAATCCAATTTAATCTAATCTAATTCAATCTAATCTAATTCAATTCAATCTTATTCAATCTAATTCAGTCAAAAACTCACCCATTTTTTTAAACCAATAAAAGCCTTACCAACAAAAAATATCGCCTCCCTCCAGGCGATATTGACATTAAAAGAAACTATTAGTCTTCTGACTGATTTCTCCTACCACGTTTACTACTCCTGACTCTCATCACAATCCATAATACAAGTGCCACAAGCACAAATACAATCAAGAACAGTAACCATAACGGACACACAACTATAGTTTTCTCTACGACAGAAGTTTCACCAAAGATTTTTACCGTCTGCTTCGCACGGAAAAGACCAACCGCAGGCAATTCACAAGTCTGTGCATGATATCTTTCAGTTTCTGGCAAAATCAAGCTCGTTTCTGGTTTTTCTTCGTTGGTACAAATCTCTTCATTCGAAAACATAGGCCATACCTGCAATGTATATTCTGCATCAGTATGAACATTACCATTATTCCTCACCATTGATTCTGCTGTCAAGGATCCATTTAATAAGAATGAAGGAATCGTGTTTTCCGAAATTGAACCCTCTTCTTTTGTCTCCCCCGCTACTTCAGCATAAATAATCGACGCAAATTGAAAACTACTCTGAACAGAAACGTTACCATTATTCGTATTATCCCTATCAGTAACATCCTTCACGATTATCGTAGCGTATTGACCCCCCGCAGGCGCATTTTGAGGAGTATTTATAGTAAATCCTATTATGTCTTTTCCATTTGGTTCCACTGTACCATTCGTTTTTTCAAGTGTAATCCACTCCATCATTTGGTTATAGCTAGAAACACTTATATGATCCACCGTTCCATAATCATCTTGTCCACCTTCTTTACTTTTCTCACTAAACGAACCAATAGAAAGCTCATATTTTAAAGCTCTTGTACTACTACTACCATTCGAGACAACAATAGAATCGCTATATTTTTCTCCCGGCATAAGCAAAATTCTATAAGTAGGTGGCGACACATGCATAGACTGTACTTGATTCTCTGCATTAACATTCACCGTACCCAAGGCTAAGCTTGCTACTAATGCCATCATAAATAAGCTAATTTTTTGAAAGATTTTTTTCATCACACTCCTTTATTATTATTTTATTATATCACTTTAATTATTAACAATACAAGACAATCCTTTTTTTTCGTAAAGCTTCGCCAACTTCTCTGCATCATAGCTTTTTATCCTCTGAAAATCATCCATGTTTAAGAAAAAGAACTCTATAGTTTCGTTGTTCAAATTTTTAATCTCTGCAAGCAATGACACTTTCACGGTATTACCATTATATCTAAAAGAAGGTTTTAAAATATCCGGATCCAGACTCTTACTTGCCATATATTTATTATATTTTCCATGCATAATAGCATTTGACGTGTCTGCAATGGATTCAGAATCATAATTCGCCTCAAGATTATACGAAATCTTATCTATTTTACTATCCTTAAATATAGCTTTGATTACATGCTGAATATTCTGACCTTGAGAAGTATCAAAAAAACCATCTTCAGGATTAGAAATAGTACACTCTATTGCAACAGTTTTTTCATTATTAGGAGATTCTGATGTATGCGTTTCATTTCCCTTAAAAAGGACAACACATAGAATCATTATAATCAGTAGCACTATCGTCCAGATTAGCCATTCCCACCATCTTATAGATTTAGTTTGCTTATTACTCATTTTTTACCTCGCTTATTTTCTATCTATATATTATCATGTTATGGTTAAAACTTCAACATAATAGCTGCAAAAAAAATACGACCCCAAAAGGAGTCGTATTTTTAATATTAAATGGTTTTACGCATTTGGGTTAGTCAAAGTGTAAGTCACATGACCAGTGTAGGTATCAGCAGCTTGAGTGTCGTTGATGTAAACCTTGTAGGACATCGTGAACGCACCAGCAGCACTACCATTACCTTCGGCTACTAGAGTAGTTTGACCAGGAACTACATGGAAGTCTGCTGAGTCAAAACCACCTTGGATGGTTACACCATTACCAACTACTTGCATTGCCCAAGCCGAGTTTTCTCCACCAAAGGTAGTACTAGTAGCAATATTAGTAGCAGCAGCAGAACCATTTCCTGCACCAGCAAGCACAGTACTTACAGTTGTTCCATCACCACCAACAGC
>CAMOIR010000022.1 GCA_946616455.1 uncultured Candidatus Saccharibacteria bacterium
TAGTGGACAAGTTGAGTTTACTGTTACTTCGTCTGTACTTAGAGCTGCACCTTTAATAGTGTCTACGTCTACTGTGATATCGCCTGAAGTGGTGAGTGATGTAGTGTAGACATCGGCATAGGTGGGGGTGGTAAACCCAATTAAACTAAAACATAAAAACAAAAAAGCTAGCTGAACAAACCAAGCCGCCTTTTTTCGTGGTAAAAAACACCTTAATAAAAACATTTTTGTATGACCTTTTGTTAATATTTTTGTTAATATTTAATATTTTTTTTGATTAACTCTATACTCTAATTAGAGTATAGAAGTTATGGATAGTTTTGTCAAGTATTTTTCGCTAAATTCTATTTCAAATTATAATTCGCCCCAATTTTGGCCTGTGGATAATTCTGCTTCTAGTTTAATATTTAGCTCTGGGGCAGTTGATTCCATTTTGGATTTGAGAATCTGCTTTATTTCTTCTACTTGTGACTCGTTACATTCAACAATGAGAGAATCATGAATTTGCATGATTAAATCGGCACCTTTCGGCAAAGCCTTATCTACCGTGATCATCGCACGTTTCATTAAGTCCGCTTCTGTTCCCTGAATGGGCATGTTTATAGCAGCTCTTTCGGCGGCCTGGCGAATGAGAAAATTGCTGGATTTTACATCTGGAGTAGGACGACGGCGACCGTAATAGGTTTCTACGTATCCTTTTTCTCTGGCTTGATTTAATGTTTTTTCCATATATTTCATGATTGGTGCACGCAATTTATGATAGTTTTCCATAAATTCTTTAGCATCAGCATAGTTCATATGAGTCGCTTCGGCAAGACCATTCACACTCATACCGTAAATAATACCAAAATTAATCGCTTTTGCAGCACGACGTTGAGACTTAGTGACTTTTTCGATTGGAACACCGAATGCGGTAACTGCGGTTTTGGTGTGAATGTCTAATCCTTGATTAAAATCATCTATAAGGGCCTGATCGCCGGATAGAATTGCGGCAAGACGCAATTCAAATTGAGAGTAATCCGCTGAAACCAGGACACGGCCTTCAGGAGCAATGAATCCTTGGCGGATACGTTTTCCCTCTTCGGTACGCACTGGAATATTCTGCAAATTTGGATCCTTTGAACTCAAGCGACCGGTAGCAGTAACGTTTTGTGTAAAAGTGGTATGAATACGATTAGTATCATCGGAAAGCGTTGGGATTGGTATTATATAAGTGTTTAGCAACTTAGCCGCTTCACGGTATTCGATGATTTTGCTTATGACTGGATGGGAATTCTTTAGTTTATCTAGCTCTTTAGCACCGGTGGAGTAACCCCTAGTAGTTTTTTTGATACCCTTGGTTGGAAGATTTAACTTAGAAAATAATACTTCGGACAGTTGAACTGGAGAGTTAACATTAAACGTAATACCTGCAAGCTCTTGGATGTTTTGCTCTAGTTTAGAAACTTCAGATCTAAACTCAATTTCGAGGTTGGCAAAATACTCGCGGTCTATTAGCATTCCCTTTTCTTCCATCTTGAAGAGGATTGGGATAAGAGGTAGATCAAAGTCAGTGTATATATTATATAGTCGTGGATAGTTTTGAAATTCAGCAAACTGACGTTGATATTCTTCTTCTGGAACTGACAAATGTGGTTCTTCTCTGGCTAGAGGGTTTAGCAAAAAGGCGGCTTGACCAAGATCCCAATAATCTTTGTCATTCAAAATCTCTTTGGCAATTTCCGTATTGGCATGCATTAAGGATTTTACGTTCCAATCGATAATTTTGGGTGGATCCTGTTGAGCTATACCATGGGTGGAGCCTGCCACCGTCTCCTTCTCTACTCGGTTTTCGCGGAGGACCTCCTCCGGTGGCATCACCCGCCCATGCTTAGCATCGTCAGGTTGGGCTGCACTAGAACCTTCTTTTTCGAGCTTGCGGATAAGGGAGTTGAATTCGAGTTTTTTAAGGCCTTTTATAACTTGATTGTGGTTAAACCAAAAGTCCGGAAGGTCATCTAGATTTACTGGCGCATCAAACATAATTTCAGCTAAATGTTTGGACATGTAGGCAGAATCCTTACCAGCTTCGAGTTTGGCTTTGGTGGAGCCAGTAATACTATCCAGATGAGAATAGATACCATCTAGGTCTTTATATTCATTTAGTAATTTGGCGGCGGTTTTTTCGCCGATTCCTGGAACGCCGGGGATATTGTCAGAAGAATCACCTTTTAGAGATTTAAGATCTAGGAACTGAGATTTCTTGATACCATATTTTGCTTCAATTTCGGCGATATCAATTTGCTCGATGTTGGTAAAACCTTTAAGAATACGCCACATATGGGTGTTGCTATCTACTATTTGAAGCATATCGAGATCAGAAGAAATAATATATGTCTCCCAATCACCGGCATCATCGGCTTGCCTGGACAATGTGCCGATAATATCATCTGCTTCATAATTAGAAAGCTCGATAAAATTCCAGCCAAGATCTTTTACCAGTTCTTCGAGCAGTGGAATTTGGGTATAAAAATCTTCGCCTGGTTTGATGCGGCCGGCTTTGTAGTCTTCGTAAATAGCACGGCGTTTGGATGTAGATGTTTTGGAATCCCATGCCACTACGACTTTGGTAGGATTCAATTTTCTAACAATTTCCATTGCAATAGCAGCGAATCCATAGACACCACCAGTAGGCGTACCGTCAGACAGACTAAGTGCGCCCATTGCATAATAGCCACGGTAGAAGACCGATTTTCCATCAATAAGAACTAAGCGTTTCATTAGAAGTTAATCTCTTTTAGAATTTGATCAAGGGCGCCTTCAGTATCCTCTATGGTACCGTTATTCAAAATGTAATAATCTGCCGCAGCGATCGGACCACCCTTTTCGAGATTTTCAATCTCGCTACGATCACGCTCGCGAATAGCACTACTATCAAAAGAACGACCTGGACGTTTTGATACACGCTCATAACGAAGTTTCTTGTCTACGACTACAGCAACGAATGTAAGGGATTTTGGAAATTCATGTTTTAAAATCTTGTACTCCGTCCAAGAATAAACACCATCCAAGACAATTCGTTTTTGACCAGCATTGATTAAATCCTTAGCTTCGGCAATAACCTGATTTACCACCCAATCTTTGCCTTCTTTTTCACGAATTTCTTCGCGGAACCTTTTTTCGGATTCTCCATCCTCGGTACGCTCAATTCCTCGTTTTTCCATTTCTTTGTAGATCATGCCACCAAAATAGATTTTTGGGTAACCCTTGGCGGTAAGATAATCTACGATGACCGATTTGCCAGAGCCAGACATGCCGACGATGGCGATGATTTTGACGTTGTCCATAGAATGATTATAGCATACCATTACCTGCCAGTATGGTATAATTGATGCATGGCTAATTTTTTTACACCATCGGATAAACTAGATGAGATAATATCCGAAACAATGCCCGAAAAAAAGATTTTACAGACAGAGCATATTTTAACAGGTTGGACAAATATTGTCATAGAAGTGACGACCGACAAAGGTTCGTATTTTTTTAGATTCCCACGAAATCCTTTTTGGTCAAAAATGATTGTAAAGGATGCAGCGGTTTGTAATTTTGTTGATGGTAAAACAAGTTATTACACACCACAAATGAAATTATGCTACGATGCAAAAGGTCGACCATTTTCAGTGCACAAAAAGATCGAAGGATATACTCTTGGCGATCGGATTTACCATTTATCGCATACAGCTATCACCAATGTAGCTTATGACACAGCAAAGTTTATTAAAGAGCTTTCGGGGATTGATCTTAGAGGTGCACCAAAAGAAGTAAAATATCCACTTTCGGATTTTTTACATGAACTAGACTACGAACACTATCAAAAACACATTGATGCTGATCATAAATATATCAAAAAGACTGAAGGTAATTCCTTGGTCCATGGGGATTTGAATCTTGGTAATATCTTGTTAGATGAAAATGACAAAATGATTGGTGTAATTGATTTTTGTTTTGCTGGGACAGGTAATCCAAATATGGATGTGGCGAGAATGATATCAAGGCCGGCGCCAGAAGAATTTAAAAAAGCTTTCCTGAATTATTTTGATAATACTAGTGAAATCTCACGGATGAAGGAAGCGTGGCAACACATTGACAATGGCTACGCCGAACACATTCGGACGCATTTTCCTGAAATCAATTTAAACCAGTTATAAAATCTTCAACGATGGATTATAACTTGAGTAGATTGCTCGTTACCCATTTGCTAAAGTTAGCGCTCCGGGGCGCTAGCCCAAGTCTTACTAACTTTAGCAAATAGGTAACGAGCCACTAATTAAAGTTAGCGTCCTAGAGTATTAGCCTAAGCCCCGTTAACTTTAGCAAAAGGTAACGAGTCCCTATTAAAGTTAGCGTTCTAGAGTATTAGTCTAAGCCTCGTTAACTTTAACAAATGGGTAACGAGCAAGCATCCAACTTTTTATATGTTTGATTCTAGCAAATAGTTTATTTTAGCTTCACGGCGAGCATCGTCGTCTTTTTTTGGTAAGGTATCACGAGTGGAATAGTCATCGAAGATGCTTAGGCATCCTTTGATTGGGCCATCGTAGATGGGGGGTTTATTATAAACACTCCAAAGAATGATATGAATATTTGGTGCATTATCGGAATAGAATTGTAGAGCTTTAGATGTGGCGCGGATAAATTCGGCTTCGGTCTCTTTGGTGTGTCGCCAAGCACGACCTTCAAGGAAATGCTCCGTGACAGAAGGTGAAACTGCGATCATAAGTATTAACATTTTGTATTGGAAGGTTTTGATCAGCTCCAACAGGATAGCTTCAATTTCAGGGTCGACCAGAGTGACGTCTAAAATTATATCGTATCCGCCTTTTAAAAGCTCTGCCATGGTCAAGAATAGTGCGATGGTGGCAAACTCGTCTGTCATTTTGCGGAGATTTTCGTCACCGTAGTAATCTTTGATTTCCTGAAAATGAGGGTGATACTCTACAAAACGTCTAGCAGCCATAAGAATCGGAGCGAAATTATTTTTATCACAATACGCTTCTACTGCAGGGAGGATTTGCGTGGTTTTGCCAGAACCGGATACACCGGCAATACGAATGAGATGATGGTTTTTGGTGGCAGCCATGGTAAAATCTGGGATGATTTTGGCAAGAATTTTGGGATAATCTTTGATATCGACCTGCCATTCTGGCTTGACCTTGCTTGGCCAATGAGCTTTCATGTATTTGATAATTTGCTCTAATTCTCTATTACTTTCAAGCATTTTTTTGCCTTCCTTATTTCAATGGTTTTAATGTCTTTAAATATTTTGCTCTCGCCTTCGGCTTGAAGCGTGACTGTAGCTGGGCGTGTAAATTCTAAAATATCACCCTTGGTAGGCGTGCCGGGAATGCGACTGAAAATACTACTCACCATTAGTTTAAGCAAGCGATATGGATTAACGAGACGCTCAATTTTGCTGCGGAAAAATTCCGAGTCATGATAGTCCTCACCACCCTTCATTACGCGTGCCATGCTTCTGCCATTAACTGCGGCATAGTCAGATATTTTGACTGACTGTAAAACACCGTTTAGTTTGAACTCAGGCAAAAACTGTTTCTTGCGACGGTTTTTGATATACCAGCTAACTAGAGACGTGTAGGATATAACATTGCGGCCAAAATGTTTTTTTAGTTTCTTTCGCATTTTGGGTTCATCATAAATATAAACCGCTTCGGCGGTCATACCAATTGTCACATAGCAAGTAGCATAGCGAAAGAATTTGCCATCAACAATTATTTCTAGCGGGTAAAATTGTCTGCTCGCTGGATTAGTATGGCACACAATATCTTCTAATTTGGTGGTGTGAAGAGTCCTAGATAAATCATTGAAATTGCCATACGGCAAGACAGCAAGCGTCGCATCTTTGTCAGATTTTAATACAGCATTTGATGAGATAATGCCAGTAGCATCTCCACCGGCGGAGATAACTAAATCATCATCTTTTAGTAGTTTTGAGAGTTGCAAGATATTGTCTTCTAGATTAGTAGGTTTTACTTCGTACTTTCCAACTAGATAACCTCCTAAATCTTTGATTTTGCTTAGAACTTCTGATTTTACATCAGCAAAACGCGAAGAGCGTGGATTATAGACAATTATTATTCGTTTCATTTAGCCCACTCCTAGCCAGCGCAGAGCTACGTAAGCTACAGCGTAGATGGCTAGTCCTATTACTATTTCATAAATACGTCGTTTGGCCTTGCGAACATTTTCTTCTCCTCCTTTGGCACTGAGATATTGAATGCCAGCAACAGATATACCGATAATGCCAGCTATACCCACGACACCGGTGAGGATATCGAGTACCAGGTTCAAAACGTTAACAACTCCAGAACCTTTGCCATCGTCACAGCTACAACCTCCACTTAAAATACTAGTACTGACACATCCTTTTTCTAGTTGCTTAGCAGTGCATTCAGCAAAAACTGGAGAAACCAACAAAGTACTACCTAAAACTAGTGAGAACAAGCTGAGAAAAAGTTTTTTCATGAATGGATTACCTCAAATATTCGTGAAGTTTTTTGGTGTCTTTGTTTTTGCGGAGTTTTGATAAGGCCTTTGCTTCAATTTGGCGGATGCGCTCGCGTGTAACATCAAATTCTGCACCAACTTCTTCCAAGGTATGTGGACGACCACCACCAATACCAAAACGCAAACGAATGATTTTTTGTTCCCTGTCGGAAAGCGTGGCGATTATCTCGGACAATTGTTCTTTTAATATCTGATTGGCAGCAGAATCTTCTGGAGAGTCGCGCTCTTCGTCCTCGACGAAGTCACCAAGAACAGAATCATCATCTTCACCGTCGCGGCCAATTGAGGCATCTAACGAAGCGATGTCTTGCTTAATACGGATGACATAATCGATTTTTTCTGGTTCCATATCTAGAGCCTTTGCGATTTCTTCGTTAGTCGGCTCGCGATTGAGTTCGGCTGTGAGCTTGCGTGTGGTACGGAGGACTTTATTGATGGTTTCTACCATGTGAACTGGGATACGAATGGTACGTGCTTGGTCGGCAATCGCACGAGTGATAGCCTGACGTACCCACCAGGTGGCATAGGTGGAAAACTTGAAACCTTTGCTTGGATCAAATTTGTCAACAGCACGAAGAAGTCCAGTATTCCCTTCTTGAATCAAATCAAGAAAATCTAGGCCACGTCCACCATAACGCTTGGCAATAGAAACAACGAGACGCATGTTTGACTCAACCATTTTGTCTTTGGCTTTTTTGTCGCCTTTGACAATCCTTTGAGCTAAATCAGCTTCTTCTTCTGGTGTAAGGAGAGGAATTTTGCCAATTTCGCGAAGGTAAAGTCTAACGGAATCGTCGGCAAAAGCATCAACATTCTCAGCCGTGATAGCAAGCTCTTCATCGGAAAGCTCTTCTTCGTTCTCCAGATCATCTGTCTCCGGCTCATCAAAATCTAATTCTTTTGCATTCAAAATATCATCTTTTTTCATGCTCATTGTGGTTGATTATATGCTAAAAGTAGAAAAATTGCAAATAATTGTCTGGACCATAAATATTTATTACAACCTGCCACAACATGTAGGATTGAGCCATTCTTGGGTTAATAATAATACGAGAACATGACAAAGGCGCTAAACATAAACGTTTTTGAAGGGTTGTTTGGGGTTCAGAGCAAAAAGGGGCTCACTTCATTTAAAGGTACAGTTCATGGCCTGCTCTCTAGTATTTAATATGTTATTTTACTCGCGGTTCGCGGTGCGGTACGTAAAACCCCGTCAAGTAGTCGGGGATGCTCTTGGTATTTAATATGCTATTTTACTCGCGGTTCGCTTAATCGCCGGGAGAAATTTTTGGAAGTTTTTTCACGGAAAATTTGCTCGACTCACGGCTGTCTTCACGGTTCGCGAGTCAAATTTTCCTAAAACTTCCAAAAATTCTCTCGGGCTCGCGAAAATGCGAGCAAAATAACATATTAAATACCTGGAAACCACGATACGGTGAAGAGAGGCTATCTGGGTACGGTTCACTAGGAGCCGGATACGACGCAACGCACTGACCCCCCGAGGTACATTTCGTAGCTATCTGTGCCTGGGTAGACGAGAGACGAATGCAGGAACAAGTAGTAGGCGAAGTTGGACGAGTGGGCCGTAGACGACCAGTAGCGGCCGAATGAGCCACGATTGTTAACCGAACCACTATAGACGTAGCCGGAATAGACGAAGTTGTTAGGATAGCTTCTAAAGATGCCTGACATTACTGTTCCAGTTGGAGTTGAAGAAGAATATGCTGTTGCACCGTTAGCTGGGCCACCAAGAGCTACACTTAAAGCACCAAAGCTTTTGTCTGTTGTGGATTGATCACCGATAGGTAATCTCCAACCAGTAGGGCAAATTGATGTGGTACCATGATCTCCACTGGAATAAACGGTAGTATCAGCAATAGCAGCAGCCCAGGTGTAATAGTTACCATAGCTGTACATACCTACAGTTGTGCTATCGTTTGTGAATGTGTTACTGGTTGGGTTTTGTGGTCTATTGGCTGGGTCGGATGGAGTGTTGAGATTATTGTAGCGTGGGAAGCGATAGCTGGCATTAATTGTACCGATGTTTATTGTATTATCCGAACCGTCTGTGCTATATAGGCTGTTTGCCGTAGTGATATTATCTGCCCAGGCGGCTTCTGGGTCGGCAAGGCCAGCGAACTGGCCACCATAACCCTGGGAGAGCGAGCCGTTAGTGTTATCGGTGTCGGTATTATCTAGGCGGAGGTTTTCTATCATCCAACAGTTACCGTCGGCAAGTCTAGCTACAGCATAAGTATTGTTATCACGACTATCAGAAAGTGCGGTAATACTCTCACTAAAGATATTAGTGGCTTCATCCGCTTTAGTTAGACTAGAACAGCCAGACCAGCTTTGGAGATTACCTTCACTCTTAACCCAGACCGCATAAAGCGATAAGCCATTAGCTGTAGTACCTACTGGAGCAGTGATGGTTTCTTGTGGACCGTAGAAGTGAGCATTTGGATTGGTAGCGTAATCATAAGCATCAGACCAACCAGCAAAGCCATAGCCGGTTCTACTAAAGTTACTGGCGAGGAGTGTTACGCTAGCATTATCCGTAGCGGACTGACAACCCATCGTACCTATAGCATTACTAGCATTAGCGTGGTAGTTAATGCATCCAGCTGTAGAAGGCTGTGGAGAAAGTGGGGCTTCAGCGCTTTCTGGGTGGACTAGAGTATAGATTACTTGCCCAGAATAAGTATCAGCTGGTTGAGTCTTAGAAATGTAAGCTGCATAAGTAGTGGTGAGTTTTACTCCGCCAGCGTTTGCAGCCATGTCGGTAGCTGAGTTCTTGTGGGCTACTTTTACGTATTCATTTGGAACTACGTGATAGTTACTAAATGGAGCCTGAGTTGCACCAGATTCTGCTTGGCTAGGAAGAGCTACATTTGGAGCAGAATCAATAGTGAAAGCATTTGTGCCAGTTGTATCACCAGAATCTTGTGTTATAGCTAGTTTCATGGCCCAGTTAGATACGTCTGGGTTACCTGCAGTTGTTGCTATACCTGATTCTATAGTTGCATTACCACTTGCAGTTGTTCCTACTAGTTTATTACTGTTTTGTCCTCCTATTTCATTTCCTGTATACCCTGCTGCATATATAGCAAAGCCTTCATTGTCATTGCAGAAAGCATGGAGTGTAGTAGAACCAATGTCTGGTTGATATAGACCATTATTTATTTCAGCATTATGTGTGTTCATACCAGTGCCAGACATAGTACAAGAGACTGGGACGGTGATGTTTATTTCATCTACTACATCAGTATTATCGGCAGAAACAGAAATAGAAGCCAGTATTAGACCAGCAAGTAGCGTAGTAGCAAACATAGCAGAAGCTAGCCCACTT
>CAMOIR010000023.1 GCA_946616455.1 uncultured Candidatus Saccharibacteria bacterium
TCGTAAAGTTATACGGAATCCTAGCAAATGCAGTGCTAGAAATCGGTGTAGTGATAACATTGGCTAAGTTATTACCGTTATTTGATACCACAATGACCTGGCTAGGTGTTGTCTTAACATTATCATTTGCATTTGTTTTTACTCTCATATTCAAACTCCTCCCAACCTCAGAAGGCTCAACGATCGGTTTCTCATTGGGGCCACTTCTAAATGTAAAATCGCCTAAACCATATGTCCTATTATTATTTAATCCAGAAACAAAATTAATTTTTTCTATATTATAAGCATTATTCCAATCTTTTAGATTATTATTTCTATTATTATTAAACAATTCACCTAGAGTTAAACCATTTTGTCCTGCTATAACATTTTTATCATAATTCAGTTTATTGATAGGATATTTTATTCCACCGTTAATCTGCATCTTTTCTACTCTAATTTCATAAGCCCTCTGAAGTAGTGGGTTATATGTAGGCCTATATTCCAGTTCATCACCTGGCTTCGCATATACTAATCTACGAAAAGTATTATATTTAGAAACATTATTATTTCTAACTTCAATATTTAGAAGGGCATTACTTGCATCATTGTTGTTATTATCACCGCATGTATCATTAGGATCATTTATATTGCAAGGAATATCACATCCCGGATCACTCAAATCACATGGAGCATCAGAACATCCACCACTTAAATCATTCGGATTGCATGGTTCGTAAGCTCCCAATGCCGAAGCACACGCAGTAGTAGTAACATCAGCAGCAACGCTCACTGTATTATTATTTGGTTTAAAAGTCAACTTTTCACATACTACCATCCCAGGATAAAGTTTCCAAGGTCCAGTTTTAACCAATGAAGTACTAGCCGTATTTTTATAATTTTCATAATTATCACTCGCAAAATTATTCTTTGGCTCAACGCCCAAACTTTTAGTGGAAATCCAGTAATTCGAAGTTCTAGAAACACTCCAACTTGTATCACCAATACCGCTAGTCCTCCTAAGCGCATGATTAAACTGTACATTACAGCCATCAGACGATGAACAGTTATTAATCTCATAAGTAACCTCTTTGTTAGAATTCCTCCAATCTGTTGTACTTCCGCCATTTCCATATATTACATCCGATTTACCTTCAAAATACGATACTGCGGCATTCCAACAAACACCCACATCAACAGTATCATCACCAAAAAGTGGTATAGGCTTAAACCTAACATAATGACATTTACTTTGACCAGGATATAATCTATCAGCATTATTCCCAATACCACTACCAACCAAACTCGTTACAGTAGAAGTTGGGAAGGTCCAAAAACTTGAAGTCGGTGACCAAACAATACTATTTGAACCATTCTTCGTACCTATCTTATAAGCAGTCGTGCCAGTATTAATACTTCTTTGAAGTGCCAAATCCCAAGCCACACTACAACCAGTATTCAAACATGCTACACTGTTTAAAGTTTTTGTTGAATCAACTTTTACATACCCCGTGCTATTAGTGTCATCCACAGTAGTACCAGCCTTAATTCGTGCTCTACCAGAAAATGAAGCCGGCTCAAATACAGCATAAACAGTTACGTCCGCACTCATATTAGATACAGAATAGTTCTCTACACTACTGCCTGATACATAACTAGTATCAGTCAACTTTTTCTTCCAACCTTTAAACGCATACCCAGTACATGTTCCATGTTCATGCGAATGACTATCACCTTCCAAAACGTCTACGGTATAATCACTTATACAACTCAACTTTTTACTCCTTGTGTCTACATGCACAATAGTAAACTTGTACTTGTTTAGTTTCCTATAAACAGCATAAATAGTGCCGTTACTTTTTAACCCATTTACAGAATACAGATCTCTAGTGCCGTTGCACGCTGCCTTAGCTGTCAAAGCAGCATTTGAAGCACTCTTCCAACACAAAAACCTATATTCTTCTGGCACATTCCATTTATTATTATATACGGTAGCCTTATTATTATATTTTACTGTACTATAATCAATTCTACTACCACCATTCATCAACGTCCCATTTTCATCAACCGCATAAGCAGTAAGCGTCACATCTTTCAAAGCCGCAGTTGCTTCTATTGTAGTATCACCTAAAACTCTCCATTCACTAGCCTTCGTATTACTACAATACGTACCTTGACTTGTTACGTTATTGCCATTAATCTTAAAGCTAGTTAAGTCATAACCCGGATCAAGAGTCACGCAAACTTTCAGATAATCATCCATATATATTTTGTTTCCTTCAAGATCATCCCAATCATACTTAGGTCCATAAGTAGCATATTTTCGATCAACTGTTATGTGAGTACCAGCGCCCGATTTTACGGTTAAATTATATTTAGGCGCATAATAAGCATAAACCGTTTTATCTTTATCCTTCATGTAAACGTTCAACTTCTTATATATCACCTGCTCGCTTCCAGAACTATTATAATAGAAATAATTAGAAGCACTACTAATATAAGACTTTTCATCGTCTTTTTTTATTCTGGTTATCAAACCACCAATTCCAGCGCTCGATGATTCCTTCCAGCCTATAAATTTATACTTATTACCACCATCCGATTTGGTTACCACTGCCCAATTATTCTGATCGACCGTATCGGATTCAATCTCTATTTCTGCCGCTTCATTTTCATCACTATCAGCAAGGTCATCATTATTGTATATGTTTTTTTCTTCTACATTTAAAGTGACTGGGTCAGGATCATAATCCGACCAAGCACAAAATAGATAAACACCTGCATCAACATCTTTCTTTCCATTAATGGCCTTCAACTGCGCCGCAGTTGGCTTTTTTCCATCTTGACTTTTCTCTTGTATTAGTGCAGCCTTATAATCTTCAAGACGTTTCGCGGCGCTCCTCTTAGTTGCCGTGTAAACTGTTTCTCCACTACTGTTTAAAATCTTTTGACTATAAGAGCTTTTTTGTTTAGTATCTACCCAATCAACCACACCGTAGCTCAAAGTCCACCAATGCCCCCAACTACCCTTTTTACCACTAAAATCACCGACCGAACTTGCCGGATTATTCTTTGTCCATTTACGATTAATACCATAATGCCAAAATCCCCCAGTCTTTTTACATTCAGTAGGTATCTTCACCTTTTCCGACCTATCATTCCATAAGTTACCAAGCTCACCAAAAGTAATTGGGTTATTATAATTAACAGATGAATTCCACTTAAAATACATCCAAGAAGCACCAGCACAATCAAGCCTATAGTTATTATCATTTGCTGTACAATCGCCTCCGCCACCTCCTCCACCACCAGAAGGCTTGTCAGAATTTTTTAAAATGATTGCACCACCATCAGCAAAAACATCATTATTTCTTACTACGGCTATTACAGAGCATATACTCAATAGTCCTATCATAATAAGAAAGCTACTACTCTTAAATATCTTGACAAATCCTTTCAGAAAACGACACATTTATCTTTCCTCCATTATGTCTATCGGCGTATCCCCAATTTCCTCATACAGACTATCGATTATTTCGTCATATTTAGCAGCTTCCTCTTCTATACCATTTACTTCAAATAAGGACTTCAGCGTCTCGTAATAAAGAGTTTTCATTTCAATATCAGTAAATTCACTCCATTCTTGACCTTCAAAGAATTTAAGTGCACCCTCAACATCGTCTTCCTCTACCAAATAATTAGCGTATTCTACTGCTATATAAAATCGTGTCTTTTCATCTCTCACTTCTAGTGCTTTTTCATAATCATCTACAGCACATTTTTCACCATAATCATCCAGCTCTTCCTCAATTCTATTTGCTATTTCACTAGAGAGCCGGGTAGCATAATCTTCTCCACCATCACCATAATTTACATCGGCCAATACGGATTTACATTCTACAGAAACCTCACCATTTATACCATTATTCAACACAATTAAACTAATAGACAAACCCACTATAGCAAAAATCAAAACAACAAGGACTACTATTAGCCAAACATTGTGTTTTTTGCGTGTATATTCTGACATCCTACCTATAAATATAGCATAAGCGCAACAAATAATCAATAATCAATAATCGAAGATTTTTCTTAGCCACCCATCCGCAGGCCCCGCCGTCATAAGAAGTACCAAATATCCATCCTTCACATATTGTTTTAATCTTTTAGCTAAATCATCATTAACATCAGCAGCTTCAGCCACATCGCTTTTTAGTAAACCCTTAATAAAATCCTCAGGCCTTAAAACCGGCAATTTTGGATTCTCTCGTGTTAAATAAGTTGGTAACCAAAAAACCTTATCCGCACCAACAAACGCTTCTCTATAACCATCCTTCACTTCGTACTGCCTAGTGTTTTGATGCGGCTGATATACCACGACGACACCTTTTCGTTTCTTTCGTTCACATTCTTCACGTGCTATATTAAGTGTCGCCATAATCTCTTCTGGATGATGAGCATAATCCGAATAAACACCTTCAGTAATCCTTTCAAATCGTCTACCTACACCAGGAAAATCATTCATTCTATCAATCATCATCTCCATATATCCATCAACATTACTATCACCATCATCAATCATCATTTTTCTTACCGCCATCGTTGCAAGAATCGCATCAACCCTTCTAACTTCGCCTGCTAGACTAAACAAATCTGGATGAAGATTTTGTATCGCCTCGCCACTACATTTCAAACCATCATCAGTGTTTTCATAAATATATTTACTTTGTGATTTAAACTGTAAAAACGCTTCTTCGTAATCCCCCCTTGTAGGATAAATATCCGGATGATCATAGGAAACTGCCGGTATTACCGCCAACCAAGGGTGATACTTCAAAAAATTTCTATCATATTCATCTGCCTCATATACAAAATATTTATCGCCTGCATGATAAGCTCCAGAAGGCGCAAATCCAAGCGTAGTACCCACGATATATGACACTGGCAATCCCATCCCAAGTGCCTCCCACACAATCATTGCCGTTGTTGTTGTCTTACCATGAGTACCAGCCACCGCTATCATTTTTAAGTCAAGCTCTTTCACCAAAAAAGCCGTCAAGTCATCGCGTTTCGTACATTTCACTCCAGCCTTTTTTGCCATTATTAATTCTGCATGATCATGTGGCAAAGCCGAAGTATAAACAAACCAATCTACCCCAGCATTAAGTTTCTCTCGCAAGAATTCACCATCTTGTTCCCCAATATTAACTTCAATTCCGGCTTTTTCTAATTCATTATATATTGCACCTTTAGAAAGATCCGATCCGCTAACCTCAAATCCTGCCGCCTTCGCCATAAGCGCCAAAGGACCCATTCCTGTCCCTGCTATTCCAGATATATAAATATTCATGATATAATTATACAATGATTATCCACTCCGAACAAGAAATGTTAGACTTTGGCAAAGAATTTGCAAAACATTCTCCTCGAATTATAGAACTCATTGGCGATGTTGGAGCCGGCAAAACCACCTTTGTTCGTGGTCTCGCTACCGGACTAGGAATCAAGTCCCCTATCACTAGCCCTAGTTTTACTATTTCAAAATCATATGCTTTACCAAAAAGTAATGGCTATCTTGTTCATTACGATTTTTACCGTCTCCCCGACCCCGGCCTCATGTCCGAAGATCTTGCGGAATCCATTGCAAATCCAAACAATATCGTCGTAATCGAATGGGGCGAATCGGTTTCAAATTGTCTTCCCAAAGATCATACTATTATCAACATCAATTACACCGAATCTGGCAATCGCGAGGTTATACTATGAAATTATTCTTAGATACTTCTACCCAAGAAACCATCCTACAGCTTGACGACCAAAAATATCATCATGATTTCGGTCACAATCTTTCCGAACAACTTCTTGCATTCATCCACGACAAGCTCAAAGAAAACCACAAAGATTGGCAAGATATCACCGAAATTCATTTTATGTCTGGCCCTGGCTCTTTTACTGGCCTTCGCATCGGCGCCACCATCGTGAACACTCTTGTACATGAACTAAACATTCCCCTCTATGATCATCACGGCAAAAAACACAAAATTATTATCCCAGAATATGGCCGACCAGCCAACATCAGTCAACCCAAAAAATAATCAAATTCGCCCTATTTAACTTCCAACAAGTACTTCGCCATGCTTACTAAGAATATCACTAACGCTATTAGCAACACACCTTGAATAGTCGCTGCAACAATTAGACCTTTCGTTCCATCCGGTCTTACTTTCAAACTTTCACCAAGAGGCGCCACATACGTCGGATTTGCAGGATCATATGCAATTTGGACACCGTCGCCATCAGTACCAGCCATTTTTGACTCCATCATACTAAGATTCATACCAGCAAACTTTATTCTAAAAATCGAGTTTTTCGAATCTCTATCTGCATGTATTATCCTAAAAATCGACTCCTCACCCCTACTTATATTCAAACCAGAATAGGCTAATTCCTCATCACCCACCCCCACATATATTTCACCATTATCCTCTATAGATAGTGTTGCTTTAATCTCATCATGCACTCCTCCCATATCAATAACAAGATCATCCCCTATATACACAAACGTATCATCATCTGCCGCAATCTCAAATATCTCATTACCACTCAAAACCGCAGTAAATGGTACTGCAAAATTTAAGGTAAACAAATGATTATGACCATCGTCATTTCCTAAGTCACCCTTACTAAAATCTACATCATCTAAAGGATAAAAACTACCTTCGTCATATGAAAAAACATTACCATCCTGTTTATAATTAAACTTTAAATTTCCAACATAGTTTTTACTTTTTCCTTCAACATTGTTAAACCATCTATATAAATTCGTTCCTTCTTTATTAATGCCATGCACTCCACGATTCGTTACATATTCACCACCTACTGCTACCGGATAATAATCCTTATCAAGCTCATATTCAAACAGGCCTTGCTCCAGTTTGCTACTATAATAGCCACAACTAGTCCATTCAAACTGCCGATTTTGTAAAGCAGTATTTTGACTCGCATCATAAAAATCCGCGCATTTATCTGCACGTTGGTCAAAGTAGGCTACTGGTACCAAAACTTCCTTGTCCCCTTTTAAGAGTTCACTGGAGGCCAAAATTGCTGTGGGGGTTTTTGATACTATAGCGTCAGATATTTCACCAATTGTGTTTGACATTCCGAAAGTGACTAAAAGAATCGCACCCACCGATACGCCTATGAATAATCCCCCCAGAATTCGTACTTTTTTACGATTTTTACTCATTATCGAATCCTCTTATCATAGTATAACCTTTATTTTAACAAAAATCAAGACTCCTTATCCTCTTTTTCTTCAGCCGGTATACCAAAATATTCATCAGACAAAACACTCGATCCAAAAGGATCATCGTACGCATCAATCGCTTTTACCTCTTCTTTCAGATGTTCAAGATATTCATCTAATACACTCCTCGTCATAATTCCTCCTTCAGGTAAAGAGTATTCTTCGTTATCATTCCCGCTATCCTCCTCAATTTCTTGTTCATCCGGCAAAAAACCAGGCCTCGATCTGTCGAGATAAATATCGCCAGAATTATGATAGATTATTAGTGATATGCAAGTAGTAAGAACTGCTATCGTCACAGCTACTATCCCCAGGATTATCAGATTACGTCCACCAGATGTAGTTTTACCCTTTAAGATTCGTCTTCTACTCATGAAGTTCCTCTCTAATTTTTTTGACCATCACAATCTGCTCCGAAATCAAATCACGTAATTCTACCGTATCCTGCTTAACTTTCTTACGTTTTTCGCGCACTTTGACTAGTTTTTCATAAAAAACCTTCGGTTCTAGTTTACAATCTATCATTGTCAATTCTTCCAAATCCTTCTGATAGGCCACAAAATCCTCCGAAAAAGTAGATCTGTATTTTGCAAATTTATTCTGGTTTTCAATCAAGTCAACATTTGAAATATTGTTTTCCACCAAACGCACGTTAAGCGGCGTCATGTATATCGACAAAATCGTTTCATAATATCTTCCAAGATAAACTCTTGCCCGAGAATCTAATTTTTGCAAATTAGACAAATCATCTTTAATTGCATTACAATGATCTGAAATCACAATCTCCTGATTCTTACTCACACCATAAACCGACGCTACTGGACAAAAAAGAAGAATTATGATATAATAGAAGTATATTCCTCTTTTCTTCATACCTATTATTGTATCATAAACAAAATCAATAATTCTAATTTTATAAGCATCAAACAAACCAAAAACGCCACTAGTCTCTTTTTAGCATTACAGTAAATGCTTCTGATGGAATATCAATCTTTCCAAATCTTTTCATTCGTGCCTTACCACGCTTCTGCTTCTCCAGTAATTTAGCTTTACGATCCCTATCACCAGTATGAATCTTTACCGTCACGTCCTTTCGATACGCTCCAATCGTTTCTCTTGCAATAATTCTAGCTCCAATTGCCGCCTGCAGCGCTACTTCATAATTTTGCCTAGGAATCACTTCTTTCAATTTTTTCGTTACTTCACGCCCAATTGCATCCGCTTCGCTTCGATGCGCCATTACCGACAAAGCATCCATCTTATGTCCACCAACCAAGAAATCTACCCGCACTAAATCCTCCGCCCGATATCCATCTAATTCATAGTTAAACGACGCATAGCCCGAAGTAGCTGATTTCAACTGATCATAAAAATCCGTCAGCAAATTCGCCATCGGCGCCTCAAAATCAATCACCGCCCGATCCTCAATGTACGACAAATTCGTCTGATGCCCCCGCTTCTCATTAATCAAATTCAACACATTACCTATCATCGCCTTCGGCAGGATAATCTCCCCCTTCACCCACGGCTCCCGAATCTCACGAATCTCTGAAGCATCCGGCAAGTCCGAAGCTGACTTAATCTCGCGAATCTCGCCATTATTCATTACTACTTCATAATTCGTCGATGGATTCGTCACAATCAAATCTAACCCAAATTCACGTTCCAACCTCTCCTTGATAATATCCATATGAAGTAATCCCAGGAACCCAATTCGAAGACCAAATCCTAGCACTGGCGAATTTTCCGGCTCAAACCGGAGTGCCGAATCCGACAAAGCCAACTTTTCAATCGCCTCCTTCAGTTCCTTGTACTGGTCATTCGATACCGGAAAGAATCCCGCATATACAAACGGCAATACATTCTTATATCCCGGAAGAGCCTCCATTACCTCACCATCACGTAAGACCTCATGCCCCCCATCTTCTAGTTTTCGAACCTCTAACCCCTTCGCTAGCGTCACGGTATCACCCACCTTCGCTTCGCGCGTCGTCTTCAAATTCGTCACAATATAACCAATTTCACCCGCCTTCAAAGAAGCTCTTGGTGTCATTTTCGGCGTCAGCACCCCTATTTCAAGCGCCAACCCTTTCACTCCTGCCTGCATCATCAATATCTCTGCGTTTTTACAAATCTCCCCATCAAAAATCCGCACATACAAAACCACCCCCCGATAATCATCGAAATACGAATCGAATATGAGCGCCCGCGTCATCTTATTTCCTTACTATAAACTCTTAATCTACTCTATATTATATCAAATATATGCAAAATCTCTACATCTTTACTATTCTGCCATATATTAACTTCGTAATAAAATATTTAGATTATTAACTTTGATACACCATCATTGTCATATGATACAACAGCATCTCCTTTCTCGTTTCCCCCTAGATACTGGAAAGGCGGGAAGCGGAAACTAACCGAAACTAGAAACCAGAAACCGTACCGCTACTACCGGGCGACACATCGCACCGA
>CAMOIR010000024.1 GCA_946616455.1 uncultured Candidatus Saccharibacteria bacterium
CGACTTTTGGGAAGTCGAGGTCGCAGGTTCAAGTCCTGTCACCCAGACCATTTTTTAAGCAAAACATTCAGGGTATAGCGCAGTTGGTAGCGCGCGACATTCGGGATGTCGAGGTCGCGGGTTCAAGTCCCGCTACCCTGACCATCCTTAATAGCGCAGTTGGTAGCGCGTTAGTGTAGGGACGCAGAGGTCGTCAGTTCAAGTCCGATCACCCAGACCACAAAATATTAGCATTAAATCGGGGGTTGGCGCAGCGGTAGCGCGCACGTCTGGGGGGCGTGAGGTCGCCAGTTCGATCCTGGTACCCCCGACCACATATTCAATGTAGCGTAATCCAATATTACTGCACTACATAATCAAAAACTCAACTATTTATCCCAATCAAATCCTTCACCGTAATGTCCCCACATTGCGGTTTTTTCATAAATTGGACGTTTCAAATCTAAATATTTGATAATCCCACGTGGAGTTAAATCATATCCTTCGATTTCTTCTGGTTTCCCATCAATTATCACCGTTTTTTCTAGTGGTTCTGCATAACCAATTGCATAAGCCAACCTCACCAGCACTTCATGCGCTTTACGTGCCCTCAAATAATCCACCGCAATTCGTCGTGCCATATAAGCCGCCGAACGATCCACCTTAGACGGATCTTTGCCAGAATAGCATCCACCACCAATTGCCACACGAGGACCATAATTATCTACGATTAATTTACGACCAGTAAGTCCAGTATCCGCCTCGAATCCACCCTGACTCCAATCACCTGCTGGATTAATATGAAGCTCCAACTTTCCTGACAGTTCTTCTTTTTTTATAAATTCTTGCACTAATTTTTCAAGCTCATTTTTTGGAGCATTTTGAAAACTCGCTACAATCGAATCAATCGAACCATTTGGTGCAATTGTAATTTGAGTCTTGCCATCATAAGGATACTTACCGAAAATATATTTATTAAGGCGTCGCGACAAAACAACTTCACGAGGTAACATTTCTGGAGTTTCATCCGTCGCAAAACCAATCATTATTCCCTGATCACCTGCTCCACCGGTATCTACACCCTGCGCTATCTCAGGTGATTGCTTCACAATTTTAGTATGTACTTTCATTTCTTTACCAGCAATTCGCTTCACAATTGATGGAATGTTTACGTCCTCCACTGTAGAAGTAATCTCGCCAGTCACGAATACCTCACCATGACCACCACATGTCTCAGCTGCCACACGCGCATCAGGATCATGTTTTAAATACGCATCCAAAATCGCATCTGAAATCTGATCACATAATTTGTCTGGGTGTTTTGGAGAAACACTCTCCGCCGTTCGATAAAACATAATAATACTCCACTTAGTTTAAAACGATTATAACACACAAATATGATATACTCAGTTTATGAAAATCGCATTTTTTTCGGATTGTTATTTAGATCTGACTGGCGGTATTGTAACTTCTATTAACGCCCAAAAAGCTGAGCTTGAACGCCTTGGTCATACTGTGTATATTTTTTCTTCAAGTTACCCAAAGTCCAACAAGAAAAAACAAGCTTTAAAAAAGCAAAACATTTATCCAGTCCCATCTTGTCTACTATGTTTTCGTGGCGCTACACCAGTTCCTCGTCGTCCAGGCCGAATCGAGAAATGGCTTCTTAAAAATTATCCAGAAATAAAAGATTTCGATATATATTATATACACTACGAAGCTGGCTGCTCTATCGCTGGACTCCGACTAGGTAAAAAGCTACATATACCCACAGTACAAGTTATGCATGGCCGAGAAGATGTAGGAGTTACTAGTATTATACCAAAAGGATTCCGCACCATCGTTGCCGCTTCGCTAAATTGGTTTCACTCCTGGTTTATTCCACATCCAATTAAAATTAGCCGCGATAATTATCTCGCAAACACCATTGCCAAAGCAAAAATGTGGACCATGATGGTAAATCATGCCAATTTCGCAGATTACGTAATCTGCCCTTCTCATCATTTTGCCAAAAAACTAAAGCATTACGGAGTCAAACATGAAATCAGAATTGTGCCAAATGGCTATCCAGATGCAAATTTTCCACCCAACCCACCACTAAAAACACTATTCCCAAACGAACCACTCAAAATGATTTGGCATTCACGTCTTTCCACCGAAAAGCGTATTCTGCCATTCTTACAAGCTCTAAAAAACATAAACGGTAAATACCATCTAGATGTCTATGGTAATGGCCCAGTATCAGAACAAGCCAAGCTTTTTTCACACCATCATCATCTAAATGTCACTTTTCACGGCGATACCCCATTTAAAAAAGTCCAATCCGCCGTCCAAAAGTCACATCTCGACATCCTAGCCTCATACAATTTTGATAATTATCCACTAACTTTAGTAGAAGCCGAAGCCTGTGGTACACCAGTCTTTATTTGCGATAAAGACATGCAAGAAATAATTCCAAAAGACAGTTACATTTTAAGTAAATCCGAAACCCCTAATTCCATGACAGAATCTCTAAATGATTTGCTAGCACACCCAGAAATCATTCAACAGATGAGTAAGATTATGCTAAAAAATCGCTCCGATGTTTTAATCTCAAACCGTATTAAAACATTATTAGATATCTTTAATTCTGCCATTCTTAAACGGCAAGAATCCAAAATAGCGAAATCGAAGAATTCTTGATATAATAATTGTTGTTATGAGATATTTAGCAGACCTATTAACTTTATCACGTTTTATCCTTAGCATCGTTCTAATTGTTTTGTCATTTATAGGCTCTCCAGCTGAAAACGCCTTTATCATTTTCCTCACCGCCGAACTCACCGATACCTTTGATGGTACTTGTGCTCGCAAATGGCCCTTCCCAAAAAACAAAACCCCAAAATATCGCAAATATGCCGCCCAATTCGATATGGTCTCTGATGTCCTACTTGCTGCTGGCCAAGTATTATTCTGCACTCTTCAAGTCAACTGGATCGCAGGGCTTATCGTAATCCTATATTACACACTCGTATGTGGCATACTCGAATTAATCCTTTATGGCAAATTTTTTGGTCATCCAGACAACTGTACCGACAATTCTCTCACTAAGCGAAACTTCCCTTTAGCTAAAAAAATCGTCCTAACACGCCGCTATCTTTACACAATTTGCCTTGGCGTAATTAACGCCTTCATTCTCTTTGCTACCAATTGGCCAATACCAGTTAAAATCGCCCTATTTATCTTTGGCTGCTCAATTTTCGTTTTTATTTGGTTCTTCCTTCGTCAACGTCGCAAACACATTTCTCGTGATGCCGTTGATATCGAAGACAAACTTACCAGTTCAGCCAAATCCACCAAAAACAAGCCTACTCATTCAGCCAAATCCACCAAGAAATCTACTTAAAAATCCCACAAACCACAGCTTCTATAAACTGATTCGGATTATATAAATTCATTCCCACTATTTTTGCAGCAATTTCCCCATTCCAAAACATTAGAGGAGAATAACCGGTCTTTTCAAGCGCAACGGCCTTTACTATACCATTTTTTCCAACCAAAACCTGCTCATTGTGCAAAGTCACAATACTTACAGGATAACTAAGCGTGAATTTATGTAACGTTTCTGCAGCCTGCACTAGAGAAGATGACATCGTAATCATCTTAGGATAGTAGACCGCATGAAGTAGTTTTATAAGCTGTGCCATTGATGCCATTACAACCAAGTTTTCATTCATCAAACAACGTTCCGGCACATTATCAGCTAACAAATCCACACTATCACGAGTCACCAAAGTCATTTTTTCGGAACTTTTGCACGCGCTAGCTATAGCGCGTCCAGTTATTGCATTGTGCGACAAATCCCCCAACATTAAGTTGCAATCAGCCCTATTAAACACATCGAGTAATTCTTGGCTTTCTGCAAATGAACCAGATTCTGTCGAAGGCAAAAAAACAAAGTTTGGCAAATCTGGTATTTTCCCCTTCAAAGCATCTGGTAACACCGACCATATATCTTTTACCGGAAAGTTCATTGATAAGTATTCTGCAATTTTTACCTCAAAGCGAAAATTTCCTACATTTCCACCAATCACATTTATGCTCCCTTGTTTTTGCTCAGGAACATTCCACTTCAAATCCACATAAACGTTTTTTTCTAACTTCTCAAAATAATCCATCATATCTCCAACTCAATCGATATCGGACAATGGTCTGACCCCATCACGTTCTCATAGATCTCTGCGGTTTTTAGTTTTGGCATTAGTGCCTTCGAAACAAAGAAATAGTCAATTCGCCACCCAACGTTGTTTTCACGTGCATGCCCCCAATGCGACCACCATGTATATCTTACCGAATCAGGATTCAAACTACGAAAAGTATCAATTAATCCTGCACCAATGATATTTGAAATTCCTCGTCGTTCTTCATCCGTAAATCCTGCCGAATGATGATTAGTCTTTGGTCTCGCTATATCAATCTCTTCATGCGCCGCATTAAAATCACCACATACTACGACCGGTTTATCTTTTTCCAATTCTTTTAAATATTTCAAAAACTCCGGATCCCACTTTTTTTCACGCAAATTCAATCTTTCTAAAGCGTTTTTAGAGTTTGGCGTATACACATCAACTAGGTAAAACTTTTCAAATTCTATAGTTAGCACCCTTCCTTCGTTTAGTGGATCACCAAACTCATCTTGCATAGTAATCTTTGTAGGTAAATTATTTCTTGTGGCAATTGGTTTAACCTTCGTGAAAACCGCCGTCCCAGCATAACCAGGCCTTTCTGCCGAATTCCAGATTTCCTCGTATTCCGACAAATCCACCTCTGCCTGACCTTGTTTTGCTTTAGTCTCCTGTAAACACAAAATATCCGGCTGATACTTTTCAATAAAATCTTGCAGAGCCCCTTTTCTTAATACCGCCCTAAGCCCATTCACATTCCAAGAAAATATTTTAAGCATATCTTCCTCTTTCGATATCGCGCTTCTTAATCGTTTCACGTTTGTCATACTTCTTCTTACCTTTACCTAACGCAATCACCAATTTGATATGCCTAGCTCCCCCCAAAAGCTTCACTGGAACAATCGTAGAGCCTGCCACCTTTTCTCGCTCCAATGCTACAATTTGCTTTTTAGTAGCAAGTAGTTTTATGTTTTGTGCTGTATCAGCACCAAGTGTCAAACCATACAACCACAACTCACCATTCCTGATAGCAACATAAGATCCTTTAAGCTGCACATGGTGGTCACGAATCATTCTAACCTCAGGACCAGTCAAGACCATTCCCACCGTAAGCTCATCACCAAGAATATAATCGAATCTTGCCTTTCGATTCACAGTCACCGAATCCGACACTCTTTTCTTTTTCATACCCCAATTATATCACACTGTCTTACGCTGGATTTCTAAGCCTAACATACCTTTACATTGCCTTCACCTACTAAGTCCTTCAATTTAGTCACGAATTCATCCGTCGCATCAACTCTAAACGGCATACGAAGTGGTCGTTTTGATTCGCCTTCCTTTAAAACCAATACTACATCTTGGAATCCTAGATTCAAATCCGCTAACCTTCGAATCGCTGTTAGCTTATCTGTATCAGATGGATCATCTATCAAAATATACAACCTTTCACTTCTAGGATCTTTTGGTGGTTCTTTGATAATCCTCGGAGTGTCTTCTATTTTCGGAGTATTACCACGCACCCCCATTCCACCACCATCTCTACTATAAACCCTTTCCGCCGACGTACGACCTCGCCCTCGTTTGCCAGCTGGCGCATTAACTGGTGCCGCTAATCTCGTCCCAGTTGATTTATACGATTCCAATGTTTCGTCCGACACTAATTCCACCATTTCAGCCAGCAACTTTACATCAGAAGTTACGTTTCCATCCTTGTCCGTAGCATTTACCTTGCCCTTCACTCTCACTACATTATCAACTTCTAATTTCCCACCACATTCCGCAAATACTGATGGAAATACAATAAACTCAGTTTCATCTGTCTTATTTTCCATTTTTACAAATGCCATCTTGTCACCTTTTTTCGTCAAAATCGTCCGTACCGCCGTGATAATTCCACCTACCGTTACCATTTTGTTGTTATTTTCTGCCGAAATCAGCGACATCGGGTGTGTCTGCTCTTCAAAATACGTATCGTATTTATCCAAAGGATGAGCAGACAAATAAAGCCCCATCAAATCGCGCTCCCAAAGTAGTTGCTCCTTTTCCGGATGCTGCACAGGCGCTGTCTTTATCTCTACTTCCGGCACTGCGCCAGCTTCCCCCATCATCCCAAAAAGATCCGTCTGTCCAGATCCAACATCTTTTTGAATCTTCGCCCCATAGGCCTGCACTGCTTCCAAATTAAACAAAAGATCCGACCGTGAAAATCCAAACCGATCAAATGCACCAGTTTTAATCGCACCTTCCCAAGACTTTTTGTTAAACTTGGTTGAATCTACCCTCTTAGCAAAATCGCACACTGATTTAAAAGGCCCATTTTTATCACGCTCTGGTATTACAATCTCTTCCACCAAAGCTTTTCCCATCCCTTTAATACCAGAAAGTCCAAAACGGATAGTATTCTCTCCTCCCACAATACCAAAATCCCCATACGATTGATTAATATCTGGCCCCAGTACCTTTAGGCCCATTTTTTTGCATTCCGCCATCTCAATTGCAAGCCTATCCGTCCATCTCATATCTGCAGTCATTAGAGCAGCCATAAACGCATCCGGAAAATGCGCTTTTAAATACGCCGTCCAATACGCAATCAAAGCATAGCACGCTGCGTGAGACTTATTGAAACAATAGTTCGCAAATTCCAAAAGCTGCCCCCAAAACGTTTCCGCTATTTCTTCTGTCGCGCCACCTATTTCTACTGCCCCCTTAATAAACTCCGGCTTTACCTTTTTCATTAAGTCGATTTTTTTCTTACCCACGGCCTTACGCAAAGTATCCGCCTGTCCGCCAGTAAATCCACACCATTCCTTACTAATCTGCATGAACTGCTCTTGATAAATCATAATTCCGTACGTATTTTTTAGAGAATTCTCTAGTCCTGGATGGAGATATGTAATTTCCTCCTCACCGTGTTTTCGCCGAATAAAAGAATCAATAAACTGCATTGGTCCAGGACGATACAAAGCCACCATAGCGATAATATCCTCAAACGAAGATGCTTTAAGATCACGTAGATATCTCTTCATTCCAGCTGATTCTAGCTGAAAAACGCCCGTAGTCTCCGCCCTTTGCAATAACTCATACGTCTTTTGATCGTCTAGCGGCAAAGAATACATATCAATATCTGTTTTGTACACTTTTCTAATCATTCTAAGCGCATTATTAATCACCGATAAGTTCGAAAGCCCCAAAAAGTCCATTTTGAGAAGTCCAAGCTCCTCTACCTGACCCATTGGAAACTGCGCCGCGATTGGACCTTTAGCCGAAACCTCAAGAGGCAAAAACTTCACCAAATCATCTGGCGCAATAATCACACCACAAGCATGAACACCATGATTTCGTATCGTTCCTTCTAGTCTAGAAGCAAAATCAATTACTTCTTTTGAAGTTGGATTTGTCTCATATTCTTGTTTTAAATCTGGTACATCTTTAATTGCATCAGCTAGTTTCACATGGTGTCCTTGCACCGGATCTGGCACCATCTTAGCAAGTCTATCCGCTTCTGCATAAGGTACCTCAAGCACTCTTGCCACATCGCGCACGGCGTTTTTTGCCATCATCTTACCAAAAGTTGCAATATTTGACACTCTATCAAATCCATATTTGTCTGAACAATACTGAATTACTTCATCCCGTCGCGTATCTTGAATATCCGTATCAATATCAGGCATTGAGATTCTATCAGGGTTCAAAAACCTTTCAAAAAGCAAATCATATTTCAAAGGATCAAGCTCAGTAATACGTAATGCATATGCCAAAATCGATCCAGCCGCCGAGCCACGTCCTGGCCCATACACAATACGTTGCGACTTTCCCCAGTTAATAAAATCTTGCACAATTAAAAAGTATCCATTATATCCCATCTTATCTACAACTGACAACTCATAATCAATTCTCGGCAACACCTTGTGTAGCTCGTCTCTCTCCTCATCTACTTTTTCCAAAATTGTACGACATTCAGAAATCTCCATATTCACCGTTTCTTCAAGCTTTTTACCACCATATCGGTACACCAAACCCTGAAACACCAACTTATCGAGATAGGATTTCTCGTCCTCTCCATCTGGAACCGGAAATTTCGGAATCAAAATCCTACCAAGTTGCAAATCTACGTCACATCTGTCTGCGATTCGTCGAGTATTACGTACTGCTTCCGGACAAGTATCTTCCCAGTGTGAAATAATCTCTTTCGCTGGTATCACATGCAAATCATAATCTTTCAAAGTCATACGATTACTATCAGATAAATTAGCAGCCGTACCAATACATAGCAACACTTCGTGTGCATCCTGGTCTTCTTTCTTCAAATAATGCGCATCACAAGTTACTACGAGTGGTAGTTTTAGCTCATCAGCATGTGCCATTAACCAATCATTTACTTTTTTCTGTTCTGCTGAATGAGTGGATGATTTTGGATGTCCATGATCCTGCATCTCCAAATAGAATCTATCCTTAAAAACATTACGATACCATTCAATTAACTCAAATGTTCGCTCTTCGTCGCCTGCTCTAATCGCCTCAGATATCTCCGAACCCATACAACCAGATAAACATATTATACCTTCATTGTATTTTTCCAGCTCATCATGGTCCGTACGCGGCTTATAATACTTACCATTTATCTCAGCATTGGACATAATCCGACAAAGATTCTCAAAACCCTTATTATTCATTGCAAGCAAAGTAATATGAAATCTCTGCTTGTCATGAGCAGGATCTTTATCAGTCATTTTTCTTGCAGCAACATAAGCTTCCAGTCCCAAAACTGGTTTAATTCCTGCATCATTACACTCTTTATATAGTTCGACAAGCCCCGACATTGTGCCGTGATCCGTCACTGCTACCGCTTCCATCCCTTCTTCTTTTACGAATTTTACAAGTTCTGGAATTTTAGTTAGTCCATCCAATAAAGAGTAATGTGTATGATTGTGCAGGTGTACAAAATCACTCGGTTTTAACCGTGTTTCAGGCATTTTTTACAGTCTTCTCAACTTTTTTTACTGCGTCTTCAGCGATATCCTCTGCCTTTTTCGCTTCCTTTTTT
>CAMOIR010000025.1 GCA_946616455.1 uncultured Candidatus Saccharibacteria bacterium
TCGTAAAGTTATACGGAATCCTAGCAAATGCAGTGCTAGAAATCGGTGTAGTGATGACGTTAGCTAGATTAACACGACCTGAAGCGATGAATGAAACTTGGCTTGGCGTCGTCATGACAGCATCAACGACATTTGTTTTTGCGACTTCATTTAGACTTTTACCAACATCAGTAGCAAGGACGTCGTAAGAGTTGGTTGCCTCAGTTTTTAATGCAAAATCACCAAGAGTATAAGTAAAATTCTTATTTGCACCATTTGGATTAAAGTTTTCGCTATAAAGTCGAAATGCGTTATTCCATGTCTTTAAACTGCTACCTTTATTATTATTAAACAGTGCTCCGAGCGTCAGTGTATTACCGGAATTGTTATCGTAGCCAATAGAACCATTGTTGATAATCATTCTTTGAGGATGGAGATAATATGTATATTGCAGGACAGGGTTATATTTTGGAAGGAAGGTTAGTTTATCTGTAGGCTTAGCATATACCTCGGACATATAATTCTTATAGGCGTCTATTTTCTCATTTTTAACTTTAACATTGATAAAAGCATTGCCAGAATTGTCATTTGGATCATTCGGATCGGGTGGCTGCGCATTACCCAGGGCCGAAGCGCAAACTTTTGTAGAAATCTCAGACGCAACCGTAACTACGTTGTTATTGGGTTTGAAATGCATAGTTTCACATACAACCATACCAGGATACAGTGTCAAAGGTCCATCTGTTTTTACAGTTTTAGCAGTATCATTAAAGGTACCATTTACAAGAGAAGGATTGTTGGATATTCCCCTAGTTGTCTCTGTTAAGTTTGAAGTTCTATCGATCGTATAGTCGGTTGATCCAATGCCACTAGTGCGTTTCAAATCATGACTAAAAGTGACCTTGCAACCAGTTACAGCTGAACAGTTTTTAATAAATAGAGTCTTCGTTGAATTCACGTTGACATAGCTCATATTAGTGCTATCTTCAGAAGTACCACTGACAGTAGATTTGCCTTGGAATGTCGATACCTCGGCAGACCAACAAGCTCCTGCATTTACGCTGGTATCACTGTAAAGTGGAGTAGTTTTAAATTGAACATAATGACATTTACTTTGTCCAGGATAGAGCTTGTCGGAATTGTTGCTCCCCGTGCCACTTCTAACAACTTCAGTTATGGAAGAGGTTGGAAAAGATGAGAAGGTAGAGACAGGTGACCAAGTGATATTACCACCATTATTACTCACGCCAATTTTGTACCCAGTTGTACCATATGAAAAGCTAGAATTCCTCTGAAGTGACAAATCCCAAGCAGCATTGCAGCCAGTATTGGCGCAAGGCAGAGAAATAACCTTAGTACTGTTTGTATTTACGTAGCCAGTACTGTTTGTATCATCAACACTAGTACCAGCTTTAATTCTAGCCCTCCCCTTAAAGGTGGCTGGTTCGTAAACAGCATAAACCGTAATATTACTTTGGATATTAGAAACAGGATAACTGGCTACATTTGGTCCGAGTAAATCTTTGGTGTCCTTTGGTCCACTTTTCCATCTGCCGGTAAATCTATATCCAGTAGTTGAAGGATTCGGCGCAGAAATCGAAGCGGAACCACCCTTATTAATATTTGCAGTACTATTTTTAATACCAGCAATAGTGTTCCCACGTGTATCTATCGGTATTACAGTGACAGTATAAATAGTCGGTGGTGGCGTATTTGCCTTATATACAGCATAGACCGTAGCATTGGTCTTTAATGGATTAACGGTTAGGGTAAGACTATTGCTTGAAATATAAGGATTTAAACTAGATGAAGTATTAACCACGCAATTTGTGCCAGTAATGGTTAGGCTCCAGCAATTTTGAAAGACATAAACTGTGCCCTTTTGAGATATGCTCTCTAAAGCAGTGACACTGGCAGAGCTTCCTGACTCAACGGTCGCAGTACTCATAGTATTTAGGAGGGTAGTCCCACGATCGGTTACAGCAGTGGCTTTCAAAGTAACATTTGCGACTGCAGATGCCTCAATTGTAGTTGGTCCAGTTACTTTGTAAAGGGTATTCTTTTTTGTTTTTTTACAAAACTTAGCCGATTGAGTCACATAGCTGGTACCATTAATCTTGAAAGCCTTCAAGATATAGCCACTGTTGGCAGAAACGCATACCTCCAAATAATCATCATTATATAACGAGCTATTATTGACCAGTTGCGAAGTCTTTGAGGAATAGGTAGAAAAAAGCCTATTTACCGTGATTGTTGTATGATCATTCTTAATCGTCAAGGAGAGTTTCGGGACATAATACGCATAAATAGTTTTATTACTATTCATGTAGACATTAACTTTGTTATAAACAGGCTTATTTTCGCTGTAAAAGATTTTATCGGCCGCGCTTGAAACATAGGTATTATTACCACTTTTTGATGTAGTAGTGATAAGGTCACTAATACCGTTACTTACTTTCGCTTTCCAACCGATAAACTTATAATTAGTAACGCTGGTTCTGCTTGCGCTTTTCCAGGTATTTTCATCTATACTCTTCATAGTCTGATCGGCGGAAGATATGTTATTTCCATTCACAGCATTTTTCCCTTTTACACTTAAAGTGTATGTTTTTGGCGAGGTAGTGTCGGTCTTTGGCGTGGCCGAAGCTTCAATGGTGGTGTTGGTAGTGACTTTGTAATGTTTACTTGTAGTATTAGTGCAGTATTTACCTGGTTCAGCCAAGACAGAACTTCCATTAATCTTGTATGTAGTTAATTCGTAGCCACTATCTGCAGTAACACAAATCTTTAGATAATCATCGTTGTAGAGGGTCTCGCTAGCATCTATGCTATTTTTTGTGCCTGATGAATATGTAGTCTTTGTTTTTGAAACAGTAATTGTGGCATGATCCGACCTTATGGTTAGAGTAAGCTTTGGTACGTAATAGGCGTAAATCGTTTTATTCTTGTCCATATAGACATGCGCTTTTTTGTAAACAGTTTTTCCATTTAGGCTGTAGGTGGTAGCTGCTTCAGATAAAAATGTCCGGTTGTGTTTGTCTGTAGTAGTAGCTGTGATTAATCCAGCCGTACCAGCACTATCTGATTCCTTCCAGCCAATAAATTTATGTGTGTCAGTCAAACTAACACGTTCAATTGTAGCTGTTGAATTTTTCTTTAGGTTTTCCTTGGTAGCGTTTCCACTTTTTATATTGGAATTGTCTAATGCATTTTTTGCCACAACTTTTAGCTCTGTTTTATCTCCCCAGGAGCAAAACATATATACCCCTTTTTCTACACCATCTAGTTCATTTATTTCTTGTAGTCTGTTCCTTAATTTTTTTCCCGTGTATTCTTGATTAGCTTCTTCTATGGCGGCTTCTTTGTAATAGCTAAGAATTTTGCTTTGAGATAGTGTTGTTGATTTAAAAACTACATCGCCTTTGTTTTTTCCCTTCACGGCTACTATTTTTTGGTCTATAGGAGATTTTGTGTCTAAACTCAGATAGCTCGCAGAGCCAACGCTAAGAGTCCACCAATGACCCCAGCTTTTTGCATTGTTCTTAAAATTACCATCATTAGAAGAGCCGTTCTTCTTTTCCCAGTAGCCATTAATACCATAATGCCAAAAACCACCAGTATTTTTACACTCAGCAGGAATATAAGCCTTTTTATCTCTATTTTTCCACAAACCATCATATTTACCACCTTGGCCAAATATCAATGATTTATCGTCATAGTCCACGCCTGTCCATTCGTAATAAATCCATGAAGTTTTCGCACAGTCTATTCGCCAGGTCCAGTCGTCGTTTTCCTCACAACCACAGTTTTTCTTGCACCCCTCACCAGTAGTACTTCCAGTTCCAGAATCTCTTTCAATTTTAGCTCCCGCAAAAACACTCTGCGAACTAGAGCAGCATCCAACTATAGCCAAGCAGCAAACAAAAAGAACGCAAATCAGCTTTTTCCAACACCTCCAAAAGCACTTCATACTACTAATTATAAACATAACCCTCATAAACTACAAGAGCATTTTGACACGCTTAAAAATAAAAAAAGAGTATTATTGGCTAGATTATAAGGTGTTTTATCACAATAAAAAGGCGAGGATACGTCCTCGCCTAGTGGAAAAGTTAATTCTGCATCTATGAAGTTTTAATACCGCATCTTTGGAGTTTCATATCCACTGCCATTACAGTTAGGACATTTTGCATGATAGTATGTGATGCCGGTTCCGCGACAATGCAGGCAGGGCTTCGGTGTATAGCCAAGACCACAAGTACCAACATGGATATCACGTTCTCTTTCTGTTAAAAAAGGTTTTCCACATCTAGGGCAACTCCACGTCAACTTCTCCACCCCCTTTCCCTAAAGTACTGCTATAAAAATATCATTTTTCAATGTTTTTTGCAAGCAAAAGCTCAATAAATCTCTTTATATCTTTTATGCTAGCATTATTATCAGCTGGCAAAAATACATCAGGATCAGAAATAAAGTTTAGTGAAATTATCTGTCCGTAAACTGCTTTCATTACATCAATCAATGCCTTTTCATCATCATCGTTATAATTATACGTCTTGTCGTATACTAATCCATCTTTATCTGGAGTCACAAATAGAATATGGGCTTTAGATACATGGTATTTCTTGAAACTTGGAGAAGTATTGAGCAATAATTTGTAAAATCCAAGCTGCAACATGTATTTATATAGAGTAGCGTGCGATTGCCATTTTTCTTTATGATATCCTGCAGTTTTAAAATCATATATTTCAATCGACTTATTACTCTCGTCTATCGTTATATGGTCAATTTTGCCAGTAACTGGCACGCCGGCAATTGTCAGTTTTTCGGCACCAAGATTCACTTCAGCCTTACCGCTACGTAAAATCGTGCCAAATTCATTCAATGCCACCATTAACTGTTCCGGACCCTTTTCGCGAATCGAAGAAATAAATTCGCTCGGCAAAGCGGTTTTTTCTAGTTCGGTCAGAAAGAATTTCATCGCCTCTTCGTCAGATATTTGTTTGTTTGTAATAGCCTCAAAAGTTTTGTGGATTAAATTTCCATATGCCAAAGACTCAGTCTCTGGTTCTCTTGGAGCACCGAGAATATAGTTTTTAAAGAATTCTTGTGGCCCGGCATAAGCTATATCAATAAAAGAAGTAAGGCTCGTAGCAGACATCCGGTAGTTTTTGACTTTTTCCTGATAAATCGAACGCATATCTGGCGTCAGTCTAACATATGGAGTCAGCCAGTTCTTGATGCCTTGAACTACGGAATCAGATTTCGTGGAATCATACATTGTAGTTACATATCTGGAAGGTATGAGTGGTGAGACGATTCTGTTGCCATCATCGTATTCATTCAAATATTCTAGACGATCCGGTGATTTTCCAGCAAAGTCCTTCAACGAATTTGTAATATAAAGAGTCCTTTTGGCACGTGTCAAGGCAACATAAAGTATGCGCAACTTTTCCCCGTCTGTCACACCAGTATGTCTTATTTGCAATAGGTTTTTAGGTAGAGCAAGAAGGTTATTGTTCCCTTTTCCTTTACCCCAGGCTACATGATCGGCCGAAATAATAAACACATATTCAAATTCTAACCCCTTTGCTTTATGGGCGCTTAGTATTTGTACCGCATCATCTGCATCCTTGTAGGGGCTTGAGGTATTTAGAGGCATATCTGCTTCAATATAATCATTTACCATGTCAATAAGGTCATCTAATTTCAGGAGCTTCTCTCCAAAATGTTTTTTTAGTTTGCCGCGAAGTGCTGCCAAATTCTCATACAAATTAAATGTATCGTAGTTATTATTTGCAGAATAATATTTTAAAAATGGAGAGCGGTACCCATCAAGTTCTGAAGATCCCACAATATAATCTAGCATTATTTCTAGTGGTTCGATAAAAGAACGCTTCACTAAATTAGACAAAAATCTAGTCACCTCTGTAATTTCGGAGTTTTTAGACGCGCTGAGATAATCAAATACGGATTTTTTATCGCGCCTTGCATCCCCCAAAATTTTAATTACTTCCATCATTGGCAAATCGAAAAACGGAAAAGAAAGTATTTCCATAATAGATGTATTCTCGTTTCTTTCGTGCTTCAGTTCGTAAATATATCTAGCAATAGTTATTATTTGATGAATTTTATCATCCTCGAACAAATTATCGCGTTTTTCGTAGGCAATATTTATCTCCGGCTTCGCTTTTAAGAATGGCAAAAGCGGCAAAAAATACTTGGTTTTGTAAGAGATAACTGCAATCTGACTTTGCTTGACACCAGATTTAATTAGTTTATCAATTTGTTCTGCTACAAAACTATATTCCATATCAGATGACAAAAATTCATAACGAAATATTTCAGAGCTAGACGGCTCCGGCTGGTGACTCATAAGCTCTTTGTCCGCAAAACGGTCAGAAGCTTGATTGATGATTTTGCGTGAAAAATCTAAAATTTCTTGGGTGCTACGATAGTTTTCTGTGAGTGGTATTACATTTGCGCTGTAATGATTTTGAAAATCAATCAAATTAGTGGAGAGAGCTCCCTGAAATTCATAAATTGCTTGGTCGTCATCGCCTACTGCCATCACAATGGGCTTCTCGTAATCAGTCAGTTCTTTGATGATGGAAAACTGTGAGGGGTTTGTATCTTGAAATTCATCAAGCATGATAAACTGATACCTTTCCGACAAAGTGTTCTTGAAACCTATGTCGGACTGCAAGATGCTAGCAGCCTCAATGATCATATCATCAAAATCATAAAGACCATTTTCTTTAAGATATAGGTCATATTGCTCCATGATTTTAGCAATACTTTGTAGTTTGAGATTTGCTACACGGTCTTTTAGGCGATAATGCCCCCTACCATCCTTTTCAAAATAAGCATCCTTCCACTCAGAAAGCGGACGAATCTTCTCAGAGGAAATCGCCTCGGCAAGTGCGGTTTTTAAATCTCGTGCTAAGGTGCCAATGGTACGCTCAATGTTTTTGATTATTGGTGCGTCATCGGTATGTGATTTAAGGATTTCATTAATGGGAATATAGGCGTTTTCAAGAGATGTTTTATAAACACGTGGTACTATTTTATGTAGAAATGGTGATATTGTCTCGGAAAGAATCCTAGAATCCTCCATATTCTGTTCTGCGATCTTATATAAATCGCCATAATCTAGCCTAGCAGATTTGGCCGCAGAAATAACACTTATAATGTCTTTCACGTTGTCATTTCTTAAAATGTCTTTGGCGGATAAATCGTGCTGCAACCTTTTAATAATTTTAAACTGGGTTATTTCATCAATTGGCGAATCAAGGCGTCGATCGTAATCAGGAGCATAGTTTTTGTATTGTGCAAGGATATCAGAACCGAAAGCATGATAAGTATTGACGTTTACTTTTGTGCCAGCCTCACCAACAATACGTTTGAGACGTTCACGCATATTCATGGCACCAGACTCTGTAAAAGTCATACAAAGGATGTTTTCAGGATTAGTGTCGGTATTCTTTAGAATATAGGCGACCTTTTCGGAAAGAAGCTGTGTCTTGCCAGTGCCAGGACCAGCTAGTACTAGGAGTGGACCCTCTAGGTATTCTACGGCCTTTTTTTGATTTTCATTAAGACTCATGACTAAATTTTAGCATGATTTTATGAAGGATGGTAGCTTGCTTTGGGATTTCGATTTCATGCCTATTTAATCTATTAATAGCAGTTAACCCCTCTACGGTCTTTTCTGCTTGGTAAGATGGGTTTTGGCGTAGTTTATCTCCGTATTCATAGTTTCTAGAAGGGTATCCACAAGTAAGCTCCAAATCACCCCTGCCACAGGCCAAATCTACGGTATCTGACGAAGCCCCATTTGCAACTAAAACCATTTTCATTTCTTTGCAGACGGCTTTGATGTAATCTTGCCATGGCGCCGAATCTCGTTCTAAGCCAAGAAGGCCTGCCTTAATTGCATAAACATTTTTAAGGGCACCACACATAAGTACACCTTTTTTGTCTGTAGTGTAATCAAAGGTGAGAAAGTCGGTTGTAAACATATCGATAATTCGTTGGTCGGTGGCTGTAAGATAGGTGGTTTTCTTAGCAGCTATATCACTTGCAAAACCTGGACCAGAAAGAACCATATAATCATTAAAATCACGAAAAAGCATGTCAGATAAGAACCCTTTAGTAGCTATAATTAACGGAATATGATGGGGTAGTTTTGGCAGCAACTCTGGTGTCACGTCAGACGGTATAGCCAGTACGGTGAAGTTTAAATCTCTAATGACGTCATCCAATGGTTTTTTGAGGCGCTTATCATAGTAATCTATTTCATAACCATTAGCTTCTAGGATTTCTCCTAGTGCCATTCCGTATGCTCCTGCGCCGATGATCGATATTTTCATAACGTTAACCTATACTAGGAGCCGGCCGTACACCTAATACTTAGCCCGTAGTTCTTATTGTAGTAATTGGTACCTGGGGACACACTGGAGCTAACCAGGTACAGACGATAGCTAAGGTTGTTCGTGCTCGCAGTAGACGACCAATAGTAGCCGTAGGACCCTCTATAGTAGGCAGACGACGTATTGAAGTAGCCGGAGTAGAGGAAGTTATTAGGATAAGCCCTTAACTTATTAGATGCATCTGTTCCTTCTGGTGTACCAGTGTAATATGGGGCAGTTGAACTATCATAGTTGGCTGGTTTAGTTCCCCCATTAATGCCATCCACGACTAAAGACCATAGTTCATTATTAGCTTCATTGGACTTATTACCGCCCTTAGGTAGATGCCATCCTGCTGGACAAAGCGAAGTTCCAGTAGTGGATTGATTATTGGTACCATTGTAAGTAAGGTCTGCTATAGCAGCATGCCAGGTGTAGTAGTTACCGTAGCTATACATACCGCCAGTAGTGTTACTATCCGCAAAGGTATTGCTAGTTGGATTAGTGGCTCTATTCGTGGTATTCAGATTATTATAGCGTGGCATACGGCGACCTGGGTAACCGGTTGTACCTATATCTATACTGGCAGTACCTGATTGAGTGCCACTGTAGTAGAGACTGTTTGCGGTAGTAGAAT
>CAMOIR010000026.1 GCA_946616455.1 uncultured Candidatus Saccharibacteria bacterium
GGAAGGGTGGCCGAGTGGTTGATGGCACTGGTCTTGAAAACCAGCAGATTAACGTCTCGCAGGTTCGAATCCTGTCCCTTCCGCCATATTGTATATGAATAAGCAAGAAAGACGAAGTCTTTTAAGCAGACCGAGAATAAATAAAAAATTAGAGCTTGCTCTTATTTTTTATTTAGACGAGGTATGTGAAAAGCGAAGCTTTTGCTTATTCATATGTAATATGGAGGCTCTAAGGGACCAGGATTACCCTTCCTGTCCCTTCCGCCAAATAAGTAAAACTAAAGCTTGCTTTAGTTTTAGTTATTTGAAGGAAGGAATCTAGGATGGCCAATCCTGTCCCTTCCGCCAATCAAGACGAATAGCCGAAATTAGGCTATTTTTTCTCTGTAAATCGCTGATTCTAACCTTTTCAAATTTGCTTTCTAGCAGTCCGTATTGTTTTTGAATCGGAATAAGAGTCTCGACTAAAATTACTGAAGGTATTTTTCCAAGTCGGCAGTAATAGAATTAGAAAACCGGTCGTAACCTTGGATTAGTTTCGCAAGTCTGGAAATCCCATCAGCGGAAAGACGATTTTTTAGCATGTTTTCAAGGCTCGAAATTATAGCTAAAGAATCTTCGTTGTCTTTTTTAAGATTTAACAGTTCAGCTCTTATATCGCTGTCTGAACTACCGAAATCTTCTAGCAAGTTATCGATGGTTTTCGCCCGCTCATCAATCCACTTATACTCTGCTTGTAAAAAATACTCAATTTTAATTTTAAGCTTCTGGGATTTTTCATTATAATCTTCGCCTATCATTTCGAAAACTCTGCGATGTAATTTTGGATTTCTGATGAGGCTTTTTTAGCGAGAGAAATTATACCTTCATAAACTTCCCGCGGTCTTTCGACTCCGTCGTATACGGATTTGAGCTCGACAACTAACTTTGCAGTTACGGGAAAGGTGTTATCGAAGTCACCGTAACCTAACTGATTCCATGCCAATATTAGCGCACGAATACTGTCGTCGTCATAATCATCTGCATACTGATGAATAGCATAATAAAAATCTCTTGATTTCTCAGATGATAAGTTCTTCAATTCTTTTGCAATTCCGTCCAATATTTGTTCTTTCATTTTTTTATCATAGCATATTTTTCTATTTTGTCAATGGGAGGGTTGGTTGGCACATTGGGGTTTTGGAGGGTGAGTTCTTGGCAGATTTGTTCGAATTCTTCTTTGGTGGAGGTATTAATCACACTGTATAATAGTTCTAACCCCATCTAAACATTTTCGCCAAAAATATGATATAATATCTCTATGGCAAGAACAATCAAATTGCGACCGATTTCAAAGCAAAATCGCAATAATAATCACAAGCATAGCGACAAGAGGAAACATCCTCGTCTAAAAAACGGTCGCTAAATTAAGCCCTACTAAAAGGGCTTAATTTTTTTCTACAATTCTACCCAAAGCCTACCGTTAATCTTATGCAGTCTTATTTGATCCAGCCGCCTTTACAAACTCTCTAAATAGCGGATGAGGGTTTAGTGGCCTCGATTTAAATTCTGGGTGCGCCTGCGTGGCCACAAAGAACCGATTGGAAGGAGATTCAACAAATTCTACCAGTTTCCCATCCGGCGAAGTACCAGAAACTACCACTCCACCATCACGTATCACATTCAAAAACTTCTGATTCACTTCATAACGATGTCTGTGCCTTTCTATTACTTCAACTTTTCCATTCTCCAAAACCGTAGTCCCATATATGTATTCATTCGCTTGAAATGCTTTTTTGTAAATCTTCATGACATTAGTTTTCGGCATTAATAATGCTTTGTAATCGCCTAGTCGCATTGTACCACCAGTTGACTCTTTGCCCTTTTGTCCTTCCATTATATATATTACATTATTGCCATCCAACTCCCTCGCCCCAAACTCTTCCGAATTTGCATCCTTTAGTCCACCTAAGCGAGCCGCCGCAATACATGCCACCTGAAGCCCCAAACAAAGTCCAAGATATGGCACATTGTGTTTAAGTGCATATTCTGCAGCTTTTATTTTGCCTTCTACACCCCTCGAACCAAATCCACCTGGAACCACAATTCCATCCAATCCCTTCAGTAAGCTAGTGTTCTTCTCTACTTCTTCTGCATTTATCCATTTCAAATCCAAATTTACTTTATCCCATGCCGCCGAAGCCTTCAAAGCCTCTGTCACACACATATACGTATCATCATTTCCCACGTATTTTGCCACCAATCCTATTCGTACGGTTCTTGCATATTTTTTGGCACGTCGTCTAGAAAACTCTTTCCAACGATTCATATCTGGTTCTTTGTCGCTACCCACAAAATCATTCAAAATCGCAAGCACACCTGATTTTAATACATTAAACGGCACATCGTATACGCTTTGAATATCTGGCAAATTAACTACTGCATCAGACGAAATCCCCGAAAACGCTGCAATCTTTTCGCATATCGCTCTAGGTGCCGGATTTTCCGTTCTCACACACACTACATCTGGAATAATCCCAAATCCCCGCAAATCTTTCAATGCATTTTGTGCCGGCTTCGTTTTTAGCTCATTTGAAGTATGGATAAACGGCACATAGACCACACTAACATACAAACAATTTCTTCTTCCAACTTTATTTGCAAATAACCTAATTGCCTCCACAAATGGCAAGCCCTCATAATCACCAATTGTTCCACCAATCTCCACGATATGAATATCAGAATCCTTTGAGGCTTTCTCGATTTTTTCACATACCAAACCGGTAAAATGAGGCACAAGCTGTACTGTTTTTCCATGGAATCCTCCAGCCCGCTCTCTTTCAATCAACTCCTTATAAATCGAACCAGACAAAGTGATTGAATACTTTGAAGTTTCAAAATCCAAGAATCTTTCGTAATGCCCCAAATCAAGATCCGTCTCAACCCCGTCATGCGTTACATAACACTCTCCATGTTCTACCGGATTAAGAAGACCCGCATCCACATTCAGATACGGGTCGCATTTTTGCATTGTTACTTTATAACCTTTAGCCTTCAGTATGGTTCCAATCGAAGCAGCCGTAATTCCCTTACCAACTCCAGACAATACTCCACCAGTCACAAAGATATATTTACATTTTTTGTTTGTCACCTTTACCTCCTCCCCCACCCATTAATAAATTCTATTCTGCATTTGTGTAAACATTCGTTACGTCATCCAAATCATCTATTGCCGCCAACAGTTTCTCAAGCTTCTCTGCATTTTCTCCCTCAACTGGCACATATGATGTAGGTACATATTGCTGCTCAGCCGAATTAACTGTAAGACCTGCATCTAGTAATGCCTGTCTCACTTTCATCAAATCAGAAGCTGCAGTATAAACTATTGTGCTATCATCTTCATCCGATACATCCTCCGCCCCTGCATCAAGTGCCGCCATCATCGCTTCATCGCCTTTTTCAACTACTTCAATCACGCCTTTGCGTGCAAATTGAAACATCACACTGCCAGACTCCGCCATCCTGCCACCATTTTTGTCCAAAGTATGTCGCACCTCTGGCAAAGTACGATTCTTATTGTCGGTAGCTACTTCAATTACTATCCCTACACCACCAGGTCCATACGCCTCATATACCTCTTCAATTAATGCTGCCGCAGATTTATCAGCTGCTCTCGCAATAGCTCGCTCAATATTTGCCTTTGGCATATTTGCGTGCCTAGCTTTCTCCAACACCATAGCAAGACTTGGATTCATTGCAGGATCAGTTCCGCTTCGTGCAGCAATTGCAATTTGATTACCAATCTTCGTAAAAAGCGCACCACGTTTTGCATCTACTACCGCCTTTTGCCTTTTGGTTGTCGCCCATTTACTATGTCCAGACATCTTCTTCTCCAATCAAAATTATTATTCTACTTCATTCCATTTTATCACTTTTCCTCAAAAAATCTACCATAAAGAGTTAATCCAAATTAAACATTACACCTAAAAACTCCCTTTTCATGTCTTCTTCTTTTAAATACAATTAAGCCAATTATCGCCAGCACTATCAAAACATATATCAACCATACAGCATTCTGATACTTTGGTATTTCTATCAAAAACTCGTGCATTTTAGCAAACCACTCCACCACCGTTATATGAAAATCTAACAACGTTTTTGCAGACCACGCCATCATTAGAGATATAAAAGGTATCTCAGCAAACACTCCCATCAAAAACACCAACCCCATCGCAAGCGGCAACGTCGGCAAAATCAAAAGATTTGCCACCACCGATATCAGCGAAAACGTACCATAATAATACAATGTAATCGGTAACGTCATCATTGTCGCGCTAATAGTAGTCACTATCGTTGAGGCTATCAATCCAGGCCTACGATTCCCATAGAAAAACCTACTTAGTATAGGTCCAATAATCATAATTCCACTATACGAAGCAAACGAGAGTAGCCATCCCAAATTAATGATAAACATCGGTTCAATCACCAAAGTAATTGCCGCTACCATCAGTATCAATCTCCACGCGGTAATTTTCCTACCATAGTACCAAGCTACTAAATTTAGAATCGTCATAATTCCAGCCCTCATAATCGAAGGGGTCCATCCGACCATGCACATAAAAAACAAAACGAACAGCACCGAAAACAACATTCCCATAAATCGTGACAATCTTCCAAATAGTTTTCTCGCTACATCCACCAAAATCGCAAGATGCGCGCCACTCGCTACAACGATATGGACTAGCCCTACAGTCCTTAGATTATTATTCAGATCATCATCAAGCCTTGACTTCATCCCAACTAAATACGATAAGCCTAGAGACACTTCTGGCTCTGGCATTATCCCTTTTATTCTTTCAGCAAACCAATCTCTAATTTTTATTATAATTAATCCAGGCTCTGGTCGTTTCCATTTAGTCAATTTCGGTTTATACATATATCCACCATAAGTCCCAAATCCATCTAGCATTTTCCCCTCCAATGCCACCTCATCACCCCACTTCAGGTCTTCGTTTTTGCTTATTGACACAAACATATTTCCTGCAGTTTTCACATTTTCATCCTCCCCTCCGAATGCCAAATTAACTAGTTTAAACTTTGTTGTGTCATCATCAGTCTCTGTGTCTCCAGCAATCACCCCACTAACTACAACATTAATCCCCACAAACTGTTGCAAGTATTTCCCACCCTCAAGTTCTTTCGCACATCGAAAAAATGCCAATACCATTCCAGCCATCAATATTATTGCTGCAAAGGTAATATTTGGTTTTATGTATGCTATTATACAAAGAATCAATACCAAACTAATCCACCAAAACGAAGAAAAAAAATTAATCCGAAAGACTAATCCCATAATTACGCCAAGAATTATCCCAACACACAAAAACACCACCAACCAAGATTGATGTATTTCAATACTTATCCATTTCGTAAACCTCAACACACGTTCTAACTACCACACATAATTACGACTTTCAACCACCTGATACTTCTATTGGTTTACTTTTAGACTCAAAAATGATATAATAGTACCACGCACCGGTAGCTCAGTGGATTAGAGCATCTGTCTTCGGAACAGAGGGTCGTGGGTTCGAGTCCCTCCCGGTGTGCCAACACATGTGGCTTTTAAAGGAGGGATGGCCATGCTCATTATTGATAAACCTGCAATTGATAAAACCGGTAGAATAAATCTCACCAATCTTTTCGTCGGTAATCCACCTAGAGAAGTTGGTGTAGCCTATGATACCGAAAGTAACACGATAATCATTGAACCTTGGAAAGAAAATAGCAAACTTATCCGTCGCAAACTCGATGACAAATCACGTATCAGTATCAAATGGCTACTAAAATTCACCAGCGACAATATCTATATCATCATAGATGAAAAAGGCAACCGCAAACTCGTAGTTATTAATTCCCCACAATAATCCCATGCCGAGGTATATACCTCGGCATTTTTCATTCAAAGAACAGAGCAAGGATACGTTTTATACAATAATTCATTATTCTGCGAGAGTAAAGGAATGATTATAAGGTGGATTAGCGTTGACGTACTTATCTTTACCATAGAAGAGATAAGTAGCATTCGCAATTGGACCTGTGTTTGTTCCATCGTTTGTCTTTGGAATCGTAACGGAACAAGTAGTAGCGTTACGACATACATTGTCGAACATGCTATACATTGACGTGGCATTAGAAGTATCCCAAGAAGCTAGGTTAACGACAAAAGTAGAAGCACTATAAACAGCATTGGAGAACATTTCACTCATATCTGTTACGCTAGAAACGTTCCAAGAAGAAAGGTCAAAAGTGAAGATAGAAGCATTGTAGCCGATATAAGAGAACATTTGAGACATATTCGTCACATTAGAAGTATCCCAGGAAGAAAGGTCACCAATAGACCAAGTAGTAGCATTGTAGCCAGCATAGCGGAACATTCTAGACATATCTGCTACACTAGAAGTATTCCAAGACGATAGGTTTAAAGAGAAACTATCAGCTGAATAACCGGCAAAAAGGAACATGCTACTCATATTTATTACTTTAGAAGTATCCCAAGATGAGAGATCCAAAGACCAAGTAGTAGCAGAGTAGCCGGCTCTGCAAAACATTTCATGCATATCTGTTACACTAGAAATAGTCGAGGATGAGAGATCCAAAGACCAAGTAGTAGCAGAGTAGCCGGCATAGTAGAACATTTGATGCATATCTGTTACACTAGGAACAGTCCAGGATGAAAGATCCAAAGACCAAGTAGTAGCAGAGTAGCCAGCATTGGAAAACATACTAGACATATCTGTTACGCTAGAGGTATCCCAGGAAGAGAGGTCGCCAATAGACCAGGTGGTGGCAGAGCTACCGGCGCCAGCGAACATACTGCTCATATCTGTTACGTTAGAGGTATCCCAGGAAGAGAGGTCGCCAATAGACCAGGTGGTGGCAGAGCTACCGGCAGCAACGAACATACTGCTCATATCTGTTACGTTAGAGGTATCCCAGGATGAAAGGTCGCCAATAGACCAGGTGGTGGCAGAGCGGCCGGCAGAGCGAAACATGCTAGACATTTTCGTTACACTTGAAGTATCCCAGGAAGAAAGGTCGCCAATAGACCAGGTGGTGGCAGAGTAGCCAGCTTCATAGAACATGCTAGACATATTCGTTACACTAGAAGTATCCCAGGAAGAAAGGTCGCCAATGGACCAGGTGGTGGCAGAGCGGCCAGCATAGAAGAACATGCCATGCATATTCGTTACACTTGAAGTGTTCCAGGAAGAAAGGTCACCAATGAACCAGGTGGTGTTAGAGTATCCGGCATAGGTGAACATGCTAGACATATTTGTTACTTTAACAGTATCCCAAGTGGAAATCGTAGAGAGATTAGACAAGACGCTCATATAATAAAAAATACCACCAGAATCTTTATTCATAAGAATATCCGTAGCTTCAGAGTAATAATAAATAGTAGTGTTTTCTGAATCATACCAAGCATAGATAGGAAATGGTGAAGTACTATGTGAAATGGTATTTTCAGTAGAAGCTGTAAAGCTATTTGGCAATGTATCAGAGCGAACAAGAGCGGTAATGGCGTTATCCTGCGTAGATAAATCTGCTGTACTATTTCCAGCTAAACGTTTTAATTTTTGATTTATAGTCCGACCAGTATCTAGATAAGCACCATCTGACCAGATTGCATAAAGAGTAATGGTGTTACCAGTAGAAGTGAGATTGGTGACTTTTTGTCCATCACTATAAAGCGTACCAGTACCATCAGCACTTGTATTCCAGCCTAGGAAGATGTAGCTATCAAGAGCAAATGTACTAGTTTTTATAGCTGTAGCAGTATTTCTTATAACAGTTTGGTTACTCATGGTACCAGTAGCAGAGCCAGAAGTAGCGCCTACACTAGATTCATTGGCATTAAAGGAAATATAGTAGACCTCATCCCACTGAGCATAGAGAGTAATAGTATCACCATCTGAAGCAATAGTAGATAGCGGGGTGCCTGCAGTAACTGTAGTACCAGTACCGTCAGCACTCGTATTCCAGTTTCTAAACTGACTATTTGCTGGAACAGTGAAGGAGTTTGAGTTAATAGTGATGGCGTTAATATCACCAGTTTGGTCTGGCATAGTACCAGTACCACCATTAGCATTGTAGTGAACCGTGGCTGTACCATTACTAGCGACACAACGAAGGTTCTTTCTATAGTATTTGTTACCACCATAGGTAGAACCAGTAGAGGAGCTCACTTCCATAGTGGAACTATCTACTCTAGCACCATAGGCAGCAGTAGTACTACTTGAAGTACTAGTCCAGAAATGACTGTAGCTAGTTTGATTGAAGGATGAGCCATCAGTGAAACCACCGTTAATAAGGAAGTTACTTGGTTGAGCAGTGGTTTGATTAGATGAGCTGTAAGAAGATTTGGAGCTTAGGTTGGTGTAGTTTGTATTGATAGGTAAATCCCAGTTCTTAGGACAAATGGAAGTAGTGGGACTAGTGTCAGTAGATTCTGTATTAGCTACAGCAGCAGACCAGGTGTAATATGCACCATTGGCATTAGTGCCACTATTGTTAGTTAGTCTTACTTTAGCGAGGTTACCTGTATCTGTGTAGCTAGTGGTATCACCAGCTGGAAGGATGAAGGTAGTGTTATCGGCGAGGTCCGTATCATCACTAGTTAAAGTAATAGTACCATTATTATTAGGCCCATCAGTACCAGTTCTACCTAGATTTAAGTTAGTTGTCATCCAACATAGACCGTCTGGGAGTTTTGATACTGTATAGGATTCTGGTTGTTCGGTGGTATTTGTGTCGTCAGTGATGACTTTACCACGTTTGTCTATGAGAGTAGCGGCAGGAGCGTTTTCGGCTGTAGTGATGGGTGAGTTATAACATATGGCTGGTCTCATGTCCTGCATTT
>CAMOIR010000027.1 GCA_946616455.1 uncultured Candidatus Saccharibacteria bacterium
GTATGAATTCTAATTAACTTATGTTTATTATAACATATCCCACACAAAATCAACCCACAACCTACAACTAAATCACCCCAAAACTTGCCCCCAATCTAAGCATCAATAGTATCACAATTCAAGAGAATTCTCACGTTTTTTGCGGGAAAAACGTGGATTTTCTCACGTTTTTTGCAGAAAATCAGCAAACTACTGATTAAAACTAATTTTACTCTCTTCCACCAACTTCCCCAACATCGCCTCAAGCTCCCCATACGGCATCTTCATCACCTCTTTCGAATACACCACAAACACATAATCCCTCTTCTTTGGCACTAGCTCAAAATTCCGCCGTAAAGCTTCATACACTCGCCGCCGAATCCTATTCCTCCCCACCGCGGTCTTCTCGACTTTTTTCGACACTACTACTGCTACCCGCGTAAACCCCCTCGTGTTATCCGCAAAAACCAGCGACATCTTCGCCGCCCTCACCGTCTTCCCGTGCTGATACACCCATTTCACCCCACCCCTCGAATGAAATCGATATTTCTTACTTAACATAATATATATATTATATATCTAAAACTGTTAATCGTGAATTATTAATAGACTACAAAATATGTTATTGTTTATAATTCTAATTTTGTGAGCATATTATAAGCCCAGTTATTTTTACAACTTTTCCTCATCCGAGACGAGTAAAGTTACAGATTTGCGAAGCAAGTCTGATAACTTGATCGAGGCGAGGATTGAGCGAAATGTTGTCAAAATAACTAGGCACGAAATAATCGCGAACAAAATAAGAATTATAAACAAAAAACAGATTTAAGCAGTCAACCTCGCACGACCTTTCAATCGACGTCGTGCCAAAACCTTCCTACCATTCTTAGTAGCATTCCTCTTCATAAATCCATGTTCTTGTTTGCGCTGCCTCTTATGTGGCTGATATGTTCTCTTTGGCATATATTATTCCTCAAACTTTAATTTTTTTCAAATTCTTTATATAGTATACCTCATTTTTCCACAATTTTCAAGCAGTTTTCCACAACCAAAATAGATAAAACCTCATTATTGTGGAAAATATTACCCCTGTTAAATATTTTTACTATTACAACATATTCTAATTTCCTTCCAAAACCTGTGGAAAACTCCCAACTTCCGTGCTATAATTATTCCACGAAGGAGGTTATCGATGTACGATGTATGGAAGAACGTTTTAGCTGAAATCGAACAGCAGATCTCTGCTGCTAATTTTTCCACCTGGTTTCAAGACACTTCCCTTATTTCTACCGACAATGGAGACATCAAAATCGGTGTCAAAAATTTCTTCCACGTTAAACAATTACGCAACCGCTATCTAGACATTATCAAAACCGCCCTGCAACATAATAATATTGCTATTAATAATATTGATTTCGAAGTCCAAACTGCCAACAAGCCCAAGCGACAATCTAGAGAAATTAGCATCAATAGTACCATCATAAAAGAACGCGTCAAAACCCTGCGTGATAATTCTATCAAATCTAGCGACACCGGTTTAAATCCAAAATATACTCTCGATAATTTTATTGTTGGTTCAAATAACGATTTAGCCGTCTCCGCCGCCAGGAGTATTATTGACTCACCCGGCGATCGCTACAATCCATTCTTCCTCTATGGTGGACCAGGTCTCGGCAAAACCCACCTAGTCCAAGCTATCGGTAACGAACTTTTAAAAAACAACCCAGACCTCAAAATTTTCTACACTCCAATTTCCCATTTTTATTCAGATTTCATCGACGCCGTCAAAGTAGGCAAAGGTAAAGAATTTAATTATAAATTTCGCAAATTAGATGTCTTAATTATTGATGACTTTCAGTTTATAGTCAACAAAGAAAAAAGCCAAGAAGAGTTTTTTAATATCTTTAATGATTTATACCAATTAAATAAACAAATTATCGTCACCAGTGACCGCTTGCCAAACCAAATCAAAACCGTCGACGAAAGATTGGCTTCTCGCCTCACCTGGGCCGGCGCTTTTGATTTACAACTCCCAAAATTCGAAGACAAATGTGCTATTTTAAGAGCCAAAGCAGAACTGATGGGTGTCAGTATTGAGCCAGAAGCCATTGAGTATATCGCCGAAAACGTCAACACTAATATCCGTGATCTAGAAGGTGAGTTTTCCACCATTCTCTTAATGTCTGAAGTACGAGGACTCACACCACTACAGCTTATTCAAAATGGATCCGTTAGCATTCGTAACACTACAAAACGCCCCACCGCCTCATCAAAACAGGTGGTTGAAAAAGTTGCTAAATACTATCAACTTACCACCAACGAGCTTCGTAGTAAATCACGTGTTTCAAACATTATGATAGCAAGACAGGTTGCTATGTTTATTTTGTCCAAAGATTTTTCGCTCAGTACCAACAAGATTGCATCAGAAGTAGGTGTCAAAGATCACTCCACCGTAATGCACGGTATTAAGAAAATCGAAAAAGAACTAAAACTCAACTTCACTCTACGCGATCAAATCGAAGAAATTAAGGAAAAAATCTATGGCTAATTCTTTCCTTCTAGTTGTGAAAAACATGTGTAAATTTGTTAAAAAACCTTGCGTAAAATTCGTTCAAATAATGTGTACAAAAACGAAAAATTTTATCCAATTTTCACAAGTTAAAGTTTTCCCACAAATATTTTCTCATTTTTCATCCTTTTATCCACAACCAACTTATATCTATAAAATACTTGATTTTCCACATTTCCACACATACTACTATAACAACTACATAATATATAAATAAATGGAGGAAACCATGAAAATAAAAGTTACACAAGAAAAATTAAGTAAAGCACTAAATAATGTAAGTCGCATTGCAATTGGTAAAGTAACTTTACCAATTCTAAACAATGTACTGATTCGTGTAGATAATAAAAAAGTTTCTCTCATTACAACAAACTTAGACATGGCAACAATTAACTATTTACCAGTTTCAGATTCTGAAGATGGTGTAATCACTGTACCAGCAAAGCTTATTGCAGACTTCGTTTCAAATCTACCAAAAGGTGAAATTGTTGAAATATCTACCAAAGATAACAAAATTACCATTAAGTCAGGTAAATATTCATCAACCATTAATGGTACATTAGCAGATGACTTCCCAGAAATCCCAGAAATTGATGAAACTAACGCCATTACCTATAAAATAAATATTGATGATTTCAAAACGAGCGTTGGTCAAGTAATTATTGCCGCTTCCAATGATCTTACCAGACCAGCATTAACTGGTGTGTTTTTTAATACTGATGATAAAAACACTCTCGCTATCGCTTCTACGGATGGCTATAGGTTAGCAGAAAAGAAGTTAATTAATAATGTTAAAAGTGAAGCTCACGCAATTGTTCCCTCAAATTCACTCCAAGAAGTATTAAGAGTCATATCCGAAGATATGGAAGAAGTTGAGATATCATTTGATGAAAATTTAGTTCGATTTCGTTTAGGTGAAATAGAAATTGTTTCAAAACTTATAGATGCCAGCTACCCAGATTATAAAAAACTTATACCAAAAGACAATAATATAAAAGTAACAGTTAAGCGTGATGAATTAATAAGAGTCACTAAATTAGCAGCTTTGTTTTCTCGTTCTGTTGGTGGCTCAATTGTCTGTGAGGCTAAAGCCCCCAACACCTTCTCTGTTAAATCAATCGCAAACGAATTTGGTGAAAATGATTCAACTCTAGAAGTACCGGTAGAAAACGAAGGAAAAGTCAACCTAAACTCTAGGTTTTTAATTGATGCTCTTAATGCTCTGGATGCTCCGGAGATTGATTTTGTTTTCTCGGATCACATTACACCAATTCTTCTAAAAAATAAAGATGATAATCGTTATATTCATATCGTAATGCCACTAAATGTATGATTATTGATTCTATTGAACTCACTAATTTCAGAAACCACGCCAAATATGCATTCACATTCTCAAATGACACCTCACTGATTTTAGGGGAAAACGGATGTGGTAAAACCTCTGTTTTAGAAGCAATCTACATTTTAACCAGAGGCAAAAGTTTTCGTGCTACCGACCAAGAAATCATTAAGCGTGGTACGGATTATTATCGTATCATCTTGCGGTATAAAAATGGTGAACAAACTACTGTTACTTATGATGGCAAAACCAAGACTTTTGTTATCTTGGATAAAAAAACCAAGCGCCTACCAAAAAAATATAAGTATCCAGTTGTATTATTTCTTCCATCTGATCTAAACTTGATTAGCCATTCTCCTGGTCGTCGTCGAGAGTATTTCGATCGTTTATTTAGCCAACTCGATGAAAACTATTCCGACAGTCTATCAAGGTATGAGAAGGCCTTAAAACAACGCAACGAATTGTTAAAAAAAGAAAATGTAACAAAAGATATGTTGTTTTCTTGGAACATTATTTTGTCCAAATATGGCACCGATTTGAACCGATTCCGCAAAACATTTGTTCAAGATATTAATTCCAAACTCACAAACACATATCGTTCTATTTCTAAAAATCAAGATTCTATAGAGCTGGATTACAAATCAGAACTGAGTAACATGACAGATAATCAATATTTACAAAAGCTGGAAAACGGATTTCAAAAAGATTTCTATTTAGGACACACCACTATAGGGGTACATCGTGATGATTATATTTTTCTTTTTAATCACAAAGTAGCAAATGGCTCCGCCTCGCGTGGAGAAACTCGTTCAATTATTCTTGCCCTAAAATTCATTGAAGCACAAATGCTTACATCTAAACTAAACCAAAAACCAATCATTTTATTAGATGATGTTTTTTCTGAACTGGATGAAACTCGCCGCCGCAGTTTAATAGATAATTTCAAAAACAACCAAGTAATTATTACAAGTGTTGAGCTTATCGACTAGCAATTTTGTAATAATCTTTTAGAAAGGCTATGACTGGGTTTTCTTTCCCTTCAAAATATAGTAGATTGTCATAGGCTGTTGAATTATCTGCATATTGTTTAAGTGCACTAGACGCTCTTGCGAGCGAGACATATCTTTGGGCATATTTATATGTTTCCCAGTCGGGATTCTTACTCGAATTCACAAAAGCCGCACCAGAAGCAATCCTCTTATCACCCTCTGATGCATTGAGGAAATTTTTCACAATGTCCAGTATACTCGAAACAAAAGGAATCGAAGTTGAGCTTTTAGATAAAGAATCTAGTATCCCACCATCATTTACTCCTAACGGCGAAGTACGTTCATTATTGTAAAGGATAAATCTTGCCAAGGTTGAGTCTTTATTGATAGTCCTATTACCACCAGAAGATAATGACGTGTTCTGCTCTACAAACTGTTTGAAGCCAGGATCATTAAAAGTATCATCGAGCGTTGTAGTGTCAAAAGTGGCTATTTCTGAACAATGCGAAGAACCGACTGCATTTATTGTTGCATATGTTTCACAGTCGCCAAACTCTGACAAATAGCCATTTGTATCCTCGGCAAACGAAGAAGGCAAGAAACTGACTGCAGCCTGCACCGTCTCATTCATAAAAGGAGATACAATTTTTGCTATTGTATTACTAGTTTTTCTTTGATAAATAGCTAAATCGTAAAAAATCGATCCAAGGAAAGTGTTTTTCGAGCTAACATCGAATGGGCTCTTATTTATTCGTTCAGACGCAGCATCTAGTGCTAGTATTTCGGAGTTTAATCTATTATATGAAATAACAGCATTCATATCCCCAGGAGTACCACCGCTTGCTTTCGCTAGTTCTTTACCTACATTTACAGCACCCTCCACCAAAAACTCCCCAGCGTCGATACCGGTGATAGTTTTGTATGAGTTATTTACTAAAGAATCATTAATGGTAGTAGAAACCTTTTCAAGGGTTGTAAGTGAAGCTGTTTCCGAACCAGAACTAGTAAATCGCCCTATGGATCCCTTAACTTTGGGAGAAGTAGACACTACTGCTCCCGTTATGGCTTCTGTTTTATTGGTCCCAGAAAGTTGATTCCCTACTGTTTTTAGTATTCTTTCAGAAGAAAAGTTCTCTACTTCCGTTGGTTTTACTTTTTCTCCGGATAGTACAGCATAAAGACTTGGTGACTCAAGTGGAGTACCCTTGTATTTTATTATGTCGCCACTATTTGTATCAACCACTTCAGTTTCAGCTGTGTCATAAAGATAATTCATTGCCTCATTAATTCTTGAATCGTTCCCTTCCCCAGCCTTCATCTTGCTAATGTTTTCCATAAAAGTCAAAAAGAAAAGACTAGACCTCTGCTCCTTAGAAACAGTATCTGCAATCGTTAAATCATCTGCTGCCTTGATGGTTGAATTCTGAACCGTATCAGCATTGTTTTTTTCTGCGGTGGTCCTAATAAACTTCAAGGCATCTTTGCTAGAGTTTGCTGAGTCACCATTTTCTTCATAACTATAAATAGTTTCCGTCTCACCGGTTTCATCGTTCACTATGGTTTTCTTTACCCTAGAAACACTATTAATATTAATATTGCTTCCTTTCCCTATTAAAGAATCCATTACATCATCAAATTCTGAATCGTCAGTATAATTATTTCTAGTAGTACCGATTCTCTCAAAAACTTCGTCTGCTGCCTCGTCGTAATAATAGGCGGCTCTTGAATATGTTGCATTATTAAAAGCATTATATAGATTGATATCGTTCTTTACTTCTTTAGCGAAACTATCCGCACTTACTTCTCTACCATTAATTACTAAACTTAGTTCCCCATTTGGATTAGTATTAGATTCTACAAAACCATTATTATTATATCCAACCAAAACTCCATTCTCTTTCAATAATGTTGCTGTATTTTCTGGTATTTCCCCAGAGCGCAGAGCCTGTTGAAAAACCAGGATTTTACTTTCCACTGCATCAGCATACTGAACATCAGTTTCTTCAATTAATCTTTCCGAAATAGCGGAAGGAATTAAATTCCCAGAACTAAAAATAATCAAAAAGAACACAATCATTGCAGTAATAAACCCAGCCGCACTAAAAGAATGTAACTTCTTTGATGTTTTTACGCCTGATTTAATACCGGTAACCACTGAATCAAATTGGTGACCTTCCGAAGCAGAATCTTCACTCGACCTTAATAATTCGTCTGACCTCATCTTATAATTATAACATATTTCTGGTATAATTAAAAATATGAACCAAGAGTTAATTGTAGAAAAAATAATACCTGGTGGTCAGGCTCTTGCTACCTTACCGGATGGCAAAAAAGTTTTTTTATGGAATGCCCTCCCTGGCGAATCTGTTTCATCTTTTAAGGTTACTAAAACAAAATCTCATTATATTGAAGCCGTTGCTACCACTATTGGATATTCCTCAAAGAATCGTGTAGAGCCAAAAGACCAGTGTTATCTCTCCACTTCCCCTTGGCAAATAATCAATTATGACCACGAATTAAAACTCAAACAGGAACTTGTCGTTGAACTCTTCAGAGAACACGGAATCACTATTAATACCCCCACAATTTTCACTAATCATTGTGATTATTATTATCGCAACAAAATGGAATATTCTCTCTATTGGGATAATGAAGTAAACAGGATTTCCTTAGCCTTCCATACTCGTGGTTCCCATCGCAAAACGCCAATCACGAGTTCCAGTATCGAACGCCCGGAAATATTTAAAAAAGCCCAAGAGATTATCGATGAACTAAATTCTCGTCACGAAGAAGCCCGCAAATATCAGTCTCTTCTTCTAAGATGCAATCAGGATGGTATAGTTAGTGGTGGCCTCTACGAGAATAATAAACCTCACCCAGTTTTTTCTAATCTTTCAGATATGATTCTTGGCCATGAGTATTCATATTCACCAAACGGATTCTTCCAAATCAACCTCCCTGTCTACGAAATGGCCTTAAAGGAAATCAAGAATCACATTACTACTGATGATGTACTGGATCTCTATTCCGGTGTTGGCACTATCGGTTTATCTGTAGCTGGCGACCATCATCTCACACTAGTAGAGTGTGATAAGTATGCCTTTGCCGAAATGGTAAAAAATATTTCCATTGAAGACATTTCGGAACCCGGCAAGGTGAAAAATGGCATTAATCAACCGTGGCGGCAGGCTAACCAGACGCATGTCCGAAATGGCAATGTTCTTGCTATATTATCAAAATCAGAGGAAGTGACAGATTATATTAGTCATACTCAAACAGTTATTCTTGATCCCCCAAGAGCTGGTTGTGACAAAAAACTAATAGACAGACTTTTAGATGTAAAGCCAGCCAAAATAATCTATCTCTCCTGCAACCCTGCCACCCAAGCTCGTGATATCAAAACACTACTCAGTAACTACAGAATTGACTCCGTCAAGACCTTTAATTTCTTCCCACATACTCCACATATCGAAAATCTCGCTATTTTAAGTCTTTAAAAACGCACTAATCCATGCTAGAATAATTGTAAGACGGAAAGGTGGCCGAGTGGTTTAAGGCGCACGCTTGGAAAGCGTGTAAAGGGG
>CAMOIR010000028.1 GCA_946616455.1 uncultured Candidatus Saccharibacteria bacterium
ACCGGTGACCTCATCCTTACCATGGATGCGCTCTACCAACTGAGCTATCGCGGCAAGAGCTACAACGTACTACTATTATATCAAATCACAAACAAAAATCAAACTCTTTTTCTGCCAACATGGGATTTTATAACCCTTGGGTTAGAAGAAGACTTTGAGACTGTTTTTTGGCCATGAGGAACTGAACGAACAGCCGAAGGTCTTTTTATAGTACGTACCCTAGCACCAAGCTTTTTTTCGGCCGCACTAGCTTTGCGTTTTTTTGCTTCATTGTCCTTGATAATTTGCTCCTCTACTCTAGCAGCTGTTGCTGTAATAGCCTCAGCATCGCCAGTACCCTCATAAATCGCCAACATCTGTCTAAGAATTGAAACCTTTGGATCTAATTCATATGCACTTTCCAAAGCATTAATAGCCTTTTTTGTATTGCCAAGTTTTTCCTCGGCTTTTGCAAGCGCAATATATCTGGCGGGGACATCTCCTTCGAGTTCAATTGCCTGCGAAAACGCCATAGCAGCCTTCTCGTAAGCACCTGTCTCTAAGTATATTAAGCCAGCATTATGTATAGAAGCAGGGTTGTTGTCGAGTGACTGGGCAATCTCGAAGCATTCTACTGCCTCATCGTATTTTTGACCTTTTGCATACAAAATTCCCAAACGGTTGTAGGCAGCAGCGTTCTTTTCGTCAAATTTTAATATTGTAAGCAAGGCTTTTTCTGCGCGAAATGGTTTTCGCTCTTTCATGGAGGTTTGTGCTACTTGCCAAAGCTTTTTCATCTGAGCTTTGTATTTTGGAGTCTTTTCTTCAACTTTCTTAGTAGTAGGTTCCAATGGGAACAAAAAAACAAGATAAACCGAGAACAACAAAATCATAAATATTGCTATCATAACCATATTTTAACACAAAAAAATAAAGCAGTAAAATCCAATCAGAAAACTATATTAAGTCCGCGATGATGTGTAATTTAATGTGACCATTTTTATTTAAATTATCATATAGTTTTAAGAATTTTGGCAAACGTTGTAAGAATGCTGTTTTTCCTGTAATATAGTATGATTTATATAATATTTCGATAGCAGTACTTACCACTTTTTTAGAATACTCTCGCACACCGTCCTTTTTCTTAGTAATCTCATTCGCAATTTCGACCAAGCCACTAGGTTTTGATGCTATAAGTTTCTTTGCTAGTTTTATTATTTCATCAGAAGAACAAATCTTGTCATTATAATCAGTGCGTAAATAATATATACTCGCTCGACTCAAAATAGTTGGTAAAATATTAGAGATTGATTCAGTAATTAAAACAAAATGTACCTTACTTCCGGGCTCTTCAAGGCTTTTAAGTAACGCATTCGCAGCATCCAAACCCAGAGCCTCGGCAGGGTGAATAATTACATATTGATCAAATGACTGTTTTGTATTAACTTTTTTTATTATTTCTCTTACCTGTTCTATCGTTATGACAGATTTTTGTTCTGGTTCTAGTATTAATGCATTTTTGATTGCAAAACCAGATCCATGCGGTATTACAAAAATAGATGTTCCTACCTTTGACGCTATTGTTTTGATCTCATTAATATCATCAATGAACATTTGAAGTTAACCCCAAAATAAAGTCTTGAGTAGATTTATATTTTAGAATTTCACTAAAAGAAGAAGGCAAGCTAGCCTCAAAAATACGTCTTTCACCTCCAGGCAAAGTCAACTCAAGAAAAGTCGCATGTAAATACAAGCGATCAGCCTGAATGTCGCCATAAACTACATCACCGATAATCGGATGGCCTAAATATTTCATATGAACTCTCAGTTGGTGTGTACGACCAGTCGTTGGTCTTAGACACACTAATGCACACCAATCATTTGCTTTTTCTACTTTATAATAAGTCTCTGATACCTTACCATTCGCATCAACACGAAAAGTTGTAGGATGTTTTAAATCACGAATAATTGGAAGGTCAATCCGAGCCTCATCTAGTTTTGGCCGTCCTTCAACGATTGCATAATAAGTTTTGTGGACTTTACGATTTTGGAATTGCTTTTTCAAAAACTTTTGCACTTCCTCATTTTTTGCTAGAATCACCACGCCAGAAGTATCCCTATCCAAACGATGCACTAACAAACCATATTGTTCTAAGGTTTTTTCTGGACAATATTCCCCCTTGGCCATCGATAAAAGCCCTGCTGGCTTATCCAATACAATTACATCTTTATCTTCATAAATCACATTTGGCACCAAATCTGCATTTTTCATTTCTTCAGGAATTTTAAGTTCAATTTTAACACCACGCTCAAATTTTTGATTTGATTTTTTTGCTAATGATCCGTTAACTGTCACATAACCAAGCTCAATAAATTTTTGTAAAGTTGAACGATTATAACTTTTGTAAATTTCAGTTAACAAAATATCTAATCTCACCTTTTCTGGTTTTTCTGGTGCACTAGCTAGTTCAACATCGCCATTTACGACGCGTGACATTTCCGGTTTGCTAAATTTTTTTCCAGTTCTGATCATCTCAATCCGACTGCTTTTTGTACTTCTAAGAGCTTTGTATTAGCCACCTCATTGGCATATCGTTCACCGCTTTCCAACAATTCATAGACCTGGTCATCAGAAATCTCGTTGATTCTAACCTGAAAGTCAGTCAAAAGCTTTGAAACACTCGCTGCGACCTGCTTTTTTAATTCGCCGTATTTTGTTTCGCCGCTCCATTTTCCTATTACTTCTTGTAGGGGGATATCATTCACTAAAGATTCAATCACCATTAAATTAGAGATACCTGGCTGGCCCCACATATCAAACTTTATTTTGCCAAGAGAATCTGTAGTTGCCGACATAATCTTTTTCGCCGCTCGTTCTGGCGTATCGTCAAGCATAATCTTTGAATTTTCCGCTACAGTAGATTTGCTCATTTTTTTCTCTGGATTTAAAAGATCACGAATCCGAATACCTTCCTCGAGCCCCATAAATTTCACTTGTTCTTTTGTGCTTGCCGGTATTGTAAAAATATCACCATATCGATTATTAAACCTCATCGCAAGATTTCGTGTTAACTCGATATGCTGGAATTGATCTTCACCTACGGGCACATATTCTGCCGAATAGAGTAAGATATCGCCCGCCATCAGTACAGGGTAATCAAAAATCCCTACGTTTACGGAATTTTTGCCTTCCGATTTTTCCTTATACTGTGTCATTCGATTCATCTCGCCCATGGTTGCTATGCAATTCAATATCCAGCATAGCTCAGAATGAGCCGGCACACGAGACTGTCGATAAATATGTACGTTTTTGCCAGTTGGCATACCAGCAGCCAAATAGCATTTAATACTCCTCAAAATATTTGACTGTAAATCACCTCCATCAATTTCTGAAATCATAGAATGGAGGTCTGGCACGAATAAATTCAAATGGCAATCATTAACGTGTTTGTTGGCAAGTCTCACCATTGGTAGCAAAGCTCCAAGGTAATTCCCTATAGTAAAAACACTGTTTGCCCTAAGGCCTGTTAGAATCGTTTTCATACAACTATATTACCATACAATATAATTTTGGTGGAGCGTGTGGGATTCAAACCCACGACCTCAGCAATGCGAATGCTGCGCTCTATCAACTGAGCTAACGCCCCTACCCAATAATTATATCATAACAAATCTTTATATACCAGGTACCGGAAAACGAAGTGCCAAATCTTTTACTTCTTGACGAATTCTGTCAATTGAAGCCCTTTCTTTTTCAAGAAGCATCTCAACATTATCATCCGAAAGCGTTTGGCAAAGTTTAGCAACTTGTTCCATCCAATTAGCTATTTTTTTCATTTCCGGCTTGCCCATACCACGCGTAGTAATAGCAGGAGTGCCAAGTCTTACTCCATTAGGTTTAAATGCACCACCTTTGTCGCCAGGTAAAGCGTTGGCATTTAGAGTTAACCCAACATAATCCAAAGCTTTTTCGTAAACTTTACCATTTATACCAAAACTTTTATTTACGTTTACAAGGATTAAGTGGTTTTCAGTTCCATCACCCTGTAGGACAAATCCTTTGTTTTTAAGCTCATCCGCTAACGTTTTTGCATTATCTACAATTTTCTTAGCATAAGTTTTAAAGGAAGGCTTCATCGCTTCGCCAAAAGCCACCGCTTTAGCTGCAATCACATGTTCCAATGGTCCGCCCTGTGTTCCAGGAAATACCGCCTTATCAATCAGGGTTGGAATATTTTTAAGTGATTTATCCTCGATTTTTTTGAGCGGTGAACCTACTATGCCTTTTGTTAAAATTAAACCACCACGTGGACCACGCAAAGTCTTATGTGTTGTAGTTGTCATTACATTAAAGCCAAAATCCAAAGGATTCGGATGAACACCAGCCGCAATTAAACCAGCCACATGTGCCATATCTGCCATTAATAGTATTTCATGCCCCCATTTTTTTTCAGCCTTTTTGTGAATTTTAACAACACGTTCAAAGTCTGGTATTTTCATAAATGCTGAGTAACCTACAAGAATCAGTTTAATATCGTTTTCTAAAGCCATCTTTTCCATACCATCATAATCAATGTCGCCATTTTCGTCTGTTCCATAAGCAATAAAATTATAAATATTTGCGCTTCTCGTCACTGGAGAGCCGTGCGTCAAGTGGCCACCAGAACCAAGATCCATAGCCAAAATTTTCTCGCCAGGATTAACCCAGGCAAAATACACCGCCTCATTAGCGTTAGCACCAGAGTGTGGTTGCACGTTAGCATGGTCGGCATGGAATAATTTGCATGCTCTATCAATGCACAGACGCTCAATACGGTCAATATTAGTCTGTCCACCATAGTAACGATAATTCGGTAATATCTCCGTGGAGATTTTGTTTTCTTTCCAACCAGGAATGCCTTCGAAGCTCGGATATCCTTCAGAATATTTATTAGTTAGTACCGAACCCATTGCCATCAACACATCTTTAGAAACATAGTTTTCACTTGGAATTAGTTCCAAACCCTCCGTCTGGCGTACCTTTTCCTGCTCAATTAAATCAAATACAACATCTTTCATTTTATTCTCCAATTTAAGTTTAGTATACTGATTAATAGAATAAATTAAATCATTTTCCTTGCCTTTCTCTAATGTTGTTTTCTTATAATGATTCTTTTTAAAACTTGGGAAAAAAACCGTGGCATCTTTAGAATCGGCATTTATCTCAGTTAGAAATAGCTTTTTTGCATAAGGAAGAAATTCAGCGTAAATCATTCCACCGCCAATCACAAATATTTCTTCGTTCGAATCTTTATAATCATCTATAAAACGTTTAAGGTCATGAACAATCAAATCTGGCCCGTCGAAATCACTATAAGAAACTACTATATTATATCGATTTTTGAGTTTGCCAGGCAAAGATTTCCAAGTATTTTCACCCATTACCACTTTATGATTAAGTGTTTTACGGCGAAAAAACTTCATATCATTTTTTAAATGAAACACCAAATCATTATTGGCACCTATTTCGTTATTATTTCCAATAGCAGCAATCAGGCAAAACATATCTACTCCGTTACTGGCATCTTAATTACACCAAGATGTCTATAGTTATCAAGTTTTATATCTTTTAGCTCACGTGAATTGTCAAATTTATAGAAATCATTAATTTCTGGATTAATCCATAGCTTAGGTGCAGGAGGCAAAGTTTTTTCGGAGATAGCTTTATCGTAACGTTCAATCTGTTCCTTGATGCCGTCAATTTGGTTTTCATAGATATGGGCGTCGTTGGTAATAAAGGTTAACTGACCAGGTCTCACACCTACAGATTGCGCCAAAAGATGGCAAAGTACAGCATATTGCACTACATTAAAAGGCAGCCCTAAAGGCACATCTGAAGAACGTGAAGTAACTAGGACATTAAGCCTATTATTAGTGATATTCCATTGCGAGTTCCACACACAAGAAGGTAGTGCAGCAGTTTCAAGCCATTCATTTTGCCAAAGCGACAATACCATCCTTCGGTTACCAGGATTCTTTTTAAGTGTCTCGATTAGATTATCAATCAGATGGTACTTATTTACTATCCAACCATAAGCCGTACCAATTGTGTGTGCAAAGTCCTCTTTATCTAAATGAGGATGATTTTTGGCATAAATCTTATTTATGTTTCTCCCCTGATACTGTCCATCTTCATCAATTTCCCATTCATTCCAAATCTTTACCCCACGTTCTTGTAGCCATCTCACATCATTTGAAGCGGCCTGGAAAATCCATAATATTTCAAGAACAGCAGATTTGAAAGCGATTTGCTTAGAAGTAAGAATCGGAAACTCTTCCTCTAAATCAAATCTCAAAACCTCATGCGGAAGCCGAAATGTCTTTGCAGAAGAAGCCCCCTGGCTAGTATGGTCTGGAATCACCGAAGAAACAGATTTACTACGTGTGTCTGTTTTTTTATAATTAGTAATTTTTTCTCCCTGAGCAATAATCCGTCTACATAAGTCAATGTATTGATCATCAAACTTACTCATCAAACCTCCTTTTTATCATTATATCATGATAAAAAAAATTGCAACAAAAAACCTCGGACAGCCGAGGTTTGAGGGGGTGATATTAGAGGTAACATTTTTCTCGCCAATGATACCATCGATAATTAACTACAAGGGTAGCCATAATAATAAGACGAGAGAAAACGCCATAATCATCGTACTGGTTGATATGACGTTTTTCAAAATAGTCAATCGCCCACATTTCGCTTGCCCTATAGCGGTTATTTTCAGTATAGTCACACATTTCCATCTCTTCGAGATCGCGCAAGGATGCTTTTGGATCGTTTTTACTCATCATTGGAGAAAGCCCACAATAATCGTAGCAGAGTGTCATGATGAGGGCCGAAACTTTATCGGCAGAATAAATCAATCGACCGGTCTCAGTTTTACGCCTCTCAAGATCAGTAAGAAGCATTGAAACGTTTTCTTCTGAAAGAAAGCGAAATCTAAACCTACGATGAGTGCCTTCCTGGATAGAATCCATAGCCATATTGGAAAAACTGTGAAAATACTTTTTTTCAAAGACCAATTTGTCGGTTTCGTTACGCTCTCCATTATCAGGTATGTCACCAATGATGTTCTCGGGCAAATCATGACGACGAGCTACCTCGGTTACCTCACGATATGAGAATCCATCGTGGTTAACAAAACCCTTGTAGACTAGATCCCAAACTCTATCGATGATTGCAATCATCAGATTGGTATGGGCAGCTACGGATTCAAACGCAGATGAATAGCACGTGATACCATACCTTGTGTTGTAAGACCTGAGAACCAAGCTGCTATATGCTATCTCGAATAACTCAAAAACAATATTATAAAAAACCTTAGTGCTAACTGGAGTCCAATCATGTTCTGAGATTTCCTGTTCCTTAGAGCAAATCCACTCAAATTTTTCAAAAATAAGCTTTTGATTATCCTGATTAAAAATCATAATTGGTCTATCAGCCAATCTTCTCACCTCCTAAAAATTAATGTACACCCCTGTTATATACTACCACATATTGACAATTATAGCAAAGTATGCTATAATAAGAGCATAACTTGGTCATTTAATGGGAGTTTAATATGGGCAAACGCCTTTTTTTGTTATTATTTGCAAGTTTTATAGGAATAATTAATTCACCTGAGATCTTGACTGCAACCGACACTGTAAACGTGGCAAGGATTAATGATGCGTCAGCAGTAGAGACAGTGATTAAACAAGAGCCAGAGGCTGATATAAAAGCTGACAGCGAATATTATTTTGATTCCGTAGGTGATGCTAATACGATAGTCTCATACGCACAAGAAATAATTGAACCAGCATACACTTTACCAGCAAATAATATTCAAATTAATGGTAGAACAATCGAATTAGGTTATACTGGGTCCACTGCAGAAAATGCTGGAGAAGCGACTTATGCCTGGTATTATAGTAGTGGGAAATTTATTTACGGACATAACTCTAGAAATGTTTTTGGATTCTTGAATTCAGCATACGATGAGGGATGGCTTAGTGGCATGACATTTACGGTTAATATTAATGGAAGCACATCAAACTATACTATCGTCGATTATAGACTTTATGATTACAATCCAGCAACACCTTCGAAGCTTTATTATGGCGACAATAGCACAACCATGCATCCAATTATTGCCGCGTCCCCAGAGGCCGGTGGGGCAACTTACAGGATGGCTATAATGACCTGCTATGCCGGTAGCAGTAAAAGATTAGTAGTTTTTGCAAACTAGTATATATTTAATAATTGATTATTAAATTAGTTTTGTCATATTACACTATGAAATTATCAAAAATATGATAAAATATAGTCATGGGGTGTTAGCTCATTTGGTAGAGCGCTTCCATGGCATGGAAGAGGTGAGGAGTTC
>CAMOIR010000029.1 GCA_946616455.1 uncultured Candidatus Saccharibacteria bacterium
ATGTTTAGGAGTATGTGGCTTGATACGTTTAACCTTTATCTTTAATCGTCTTGCTATTTCTTCGAACATGCTGTGGTTATTTTTATCTTTAGCTGAAAACTGTTTCGTAAATTCTGCTCCATTATCAATTTGAACACATTCTACCTCTACATTATGAGTCTTAAAGCTAGAAACAACTTGGCATAAAAATACGCTAGGATTTACTTTTTTACGGTTCTATGATATAATTTAGGTGTAACATTATTTAAACGAAGCAGTTTTGGGAGGTTTCCTGGTGATAAGAATCATCGTAACCCCAAAATCAAAGAGAAAGGAAATCATATTATGACAGTAAATGTCGATATGAAGGCTTTGCTAGAAGCAGGTGCTCATTTTGGGCACAAAACTAGCCGTTGGCACCCAAAAATGGCGCCATATATCCACAGTAAGCGTCAAGAGGCGCACATTATTAACCTAGAAAAGACCGTAGAAGGTCTAGAAAATGCTCTCCCTAAGATCACAGAAATTATCAAGAGTGGTAAAAAGGTGATGTTCGTAGGTACCAAAAAGCAAATGAAAGATATCGTTAAGGAAGCCGCTAACTCAGTAGAGATGCCATACGTCACGGTGCGTTGGGTAGGTGGTACACTCACCAACGTGGAGACGATTAATCGCCAGATTAAAAAACTAAAGGACCTTGAACGCCGAATGGCTTCTGGTGAACTCGAAAATCGTTATTCTAAGCTAGAAGTACAACGTTTCCAAGAAGAAATTGATTTACTAAATGAACGCTATGGTGGTATAAAGGAAATGACCGAGCAGCCAGCCGCTATCATCGTAATAGATGCCAACGAGGACAAAAATGCTATCAAAGAAGCGAAGACACTTCATATACCAGTGTTTGCTTTAACCGATACAAATGTCGATCCGACTGACATCGACTATGTCATTCCATGTAATGACGACTCAATTAAGGCTACCAAGTTGGTACTTAACTATTTCGTAGAAGCAATCAAAGAAGGAAAGAAATAATTAAAAGGAGGTAAAATGCCAAAATCAAATATCTCAATTGAAGATATCAAAAAACTAAAAGAGCTATCTGGGGCTGGTCTTACCGATGCCAAAAAGGCCCTCGTGGAGGCAAATGGCGATTTCGATAAAGCTCTTGAAGCAATGCGTAAAAAAGGTCTCACCAAAGCCGAAAAGCGTGGAGATCGTGAAACCAGGGAAGGACTAGTTGAAGCTTATATCCATGATGGAAGACTCGGTGCAATCGTGGAAGTAAACTGCGAAACTTCTTTTGTGGCTAAAACTGACGAATTTAAAACTTTGGCTCATCAAATCGCTATGCAGATTGCTTCAATGAATCCACTTTATGTATCAGAAGCTGATATCCCAGAAGAGACAAAGGCTGCTAAGATTAAAGAGCTAGAAGCTAACTTCAAGGGCCCAGATAACATGAAAGAAAAAATCCTAGAAGGACAAATGAAGAAAGCTTTCGCCGACAAAGTCTTAATGAATCAACCATATATTCTAGATGACACTAAAACCGTGGAGCAATTTATCAAAGAAGCAATTGCTAAAACCGGCGAAAACATCACCATCAGACAGTTTAAGCGTATTGAACTTGGTGTAACCGAATAAAAATAGCCCCAGTAGGGGCTATTTTTGTTATAATAGTATTATAAATAAGGAGCTACTATGTTTGATACCAACGAAGATCGCAAAAAAATGGAAAATGCCGTTCAGCGGTTTAAAGATGAGATGAAGAAGGTTCGTACCGGACGAGCGCATCCAGATATGATTTCTGGCGTAAAAGTCGAAGTGTATGGTCAATTTATGCCACTAAATCAAGTTGCAAACGTCACTGCGGCTGATGCGACGCTACTAGTAATCACCCCCTTTGATCCTTCAAATATTCAAGCTATTTCATCCGCTATAAGGGCAGATCAATCACTTGGATTAAACCCTGCCGATGATGGACGCGTGATTCGTGTGCCAATTCCCGCACTTACAGAAGAACGTAGAAAGGAAATTGTCAAAACTGCTTCATCAAAAGTGGAAGAAGCAAAGGTAGCGCTTCGTAATGTGCGTGAGGATGCCAGAAAAGCCATCAAAAGTGCAGCCGAACTAAGTGAAGATGTTAAGAAACGAGCCGAAAAAGAAATAGATGACCTTACAAAGGAGTTTAGCGATAAAATTGAAGCTGAATTTAAGTCTAAATCCGAAGAAATCATGAAATTATAGAGTGTCATATATAAACTGAAGAAATTAAAAAGAAATGGATTATTGATGATTAGACATTTAGGAATTATCGCAGATGGAAATCGACGCTGGGCGGTAAAACAGGGTTTGCCAAAAATCGAAGGACACACAAAAGGTCTGAAAACCATTGAAGAATTAGTGGTAGCTGGAGTCAAGATGGGCATACCATACATGACGTTTTACGTGTTTTCGACCGAAAACTGGGGACGTGAGGAAAAGGAAGTTTCACACATTATGAAACTAGCTGAGACTAAAATTATTAAAATGGCTGAAAGGATGGCAGCGAATAATGTACGGTTGCTTATTCTTGGATCTCGTAAAAAAGTTAGTACCACACTTGTTTCGCTAGGTGAGAAAGCTGAAAAAATCACCAAAGATTGCACAGGAACTACAGTGTGTTTTTGTTTCAATTATGGTGGGGAACAGGAAATCGCCGATGCCGCAAATATCGCAATGGATGCGGATGGCGAAATCACTCCTGAAACCATCAGAAAGCACCTTTATCACCCAGAAGTGCCAAACCTTGATATGATTGTGAGAACATCTGGGGAAGAAAGAATCTCTGGTTTTATGCTATGGCGTGCAGCTTATGCTGAATTAATGTTTATCGAAAAGTTTTTCCCAGAAATGAATGGTGAAGACATTAAAAATGCCGTAGAGGAATACGATAGACGCAATCGTAGATTTGGCAAGTAATGATTCTGCTTTTTTGACGATTATGCTATAATAAATATTATGGATATATTTTTAGGTGTTATTGTTGGTCTAATCGTATTAATGGTGCTGGTGACAGCTCATGAGTTTGGTCATTTTCTGGCTGCTAGACGAAATGGGGTGAATGTATTAGAATTTGGCATCGGATTTCCACCGCGTGCTATCGCTTGGAAGAAAGATCCTAAAACTGGCAAATGGCATCGTTTACCTCGAAGCGAATGGAAGAAGGAGAGCGTATCCAAGGTCGTTTTTTCTGATCAAGAGGATCACACATTGGCCCAGAAGGGCATGATTTTTAGTCTCAACTGGTTACCTATTGGTGGGTTTTGTCAAATGGATGGCGAATCAGCTGCTGATACCAGAGCGGGGACTTTCGGCAAAGCAAACTTTTGGTCAAAAACTAAAATTCTTTTTGCCGGTGTAGCAATGAACTGGTTAGTTGCATTTCTGATTTTTACTGTTTTGGCATGGACCGGTATGCCACAGTTTATTGATAACCAATTCACAATAAACAATGATACAAATACCATAGGCAAACCAGTACAGATTAATACAGTAGCTGAAGATTCTCCTGCTAGCAAAGCTGGGTTAAAAGAGGGCGATTATATTATTGCTGTTGATGGAAACGAATTTAAATATGGTAGTGAAATAGTGGATTATAATAATGCTCATTCTGGCAAAGAAGTGACATATACGATCCAGAGAATCGAAGAAACATGCGTCAGTCAGCCTAACTGCATCAAAGAACCTTGTCAATGCCAAGAATACGATGAAAATGAGGTGATTTTCGATAGAACCATTAAGCTAAATAATGAAGGCTCCGACTATCTACTTGGTATCACCATGGCTTCAACTCAAGCTTTATCTTACTCAACTTGGTCAGCACCAATCGTGGGTGCTGGACTCACCTTACAACTAACTGGCGAAACATATAAAGGGATTGGAATAATGATTGGTAACCTTTTCTCTGGCACCGCTAGACTGTTTAGCCCTAATGCGGATATACGGGAAGAAGGGCAAGAAGCATTAAATGAAGTAAAAGATTCTGTATCTGGCCCAGTAGGAATAATTGGGGTACTTTTTCCCGCCTTCACCTCGACAGGGCCAACCAATCTAGCTTTTCTTGCAGCGTTAATCTCTGTGTCGCTTGCTTGTATGAACGTGCTACCAATACCAGCGCTGGATGGTGGTAGATGGCTACTTATTGCAATTTATAAGCTGCGTGGGAAGAAACTATCCAAGGAAACTGAGGAGAAAATCGTTTCACGCGCTATGGTGGTACTACTTGCCCTTATCTTTATTGTGACTATACTCGATATCGTAAGGATTGTAGACTGATGCAAAAAGGCAAAAAGGGTGCTACATCTGTCAAAAAAACTCACCCATCGATGCTTCCGGATTATATTAGATATGTTCTAAGCATCGTTTTGATGATGGCATGGACAGCGATTTCTGTTATTTCATCTCAAATCATGATTGGATTAATTCTTGCGAGTCTTGTAGGACAATCGGCTATGACGCAGCCAATTTGGACATCGGTACATTCTGGATTATCTGGAATACTAGCTATGATTATGACCATCATGGTTCCTTGTTCCCTAAAGACAAAGTGGAGCAAACTATCAAAAGAGGAAGATATTAATCGTACGAAACTGGGACTAAAAGGCTTACCAACTTGGACCGATATCGGACTGGCACCAGTAGGCTTCGTCATATACATTATCCTTGCGGCGGCTCTAGTAGCAATTTTTAATAGTTTTTCCTGGTTTGATGCAGCCGAACAACAAAACGTTGGTTTTAGCCTATTCTTGACTGGAATGGATCGAGCAATCGCCTTCATCACGCTGGTTGTTATTGCTCCTATAACAGAAGAGGTAATCTTTAGAGGATGGCTTTATGGCAAAATGAGAGAAAAAATATCTGAAAAAGCTTCAAATCTTTCTTCTATAGTAATATCATCAATGCTTGTTTCTATACTTTTTGGCGTTATTCATATGCAGTGGAATGTAGGGGTAAATGTTTTTGCACTATCACTTGTGCTTTGTGCTTTGAGGGAAATCACTGGCACTATTTATGCTGGTATTCTGCTACATATGCTAAAAAACGGGGTGGCCTTCTTCCTGCTGTACTTTGTCGGAATCGTCTGATTTGTGTTATAATGACAAGATGAGACTATCAAAGACATTTATAAAAACATTGAGAGCTGCTCCGAAAGATGAGACAGCAGCAAATGGAGCCTTGCTTACACGAGCTGGTTTTATTCATAAAGAAATGGCTGGAGTGTATGATTATTTGCCCTTTGGACTTCGTGTAATTGAAAACATCAAAGCGATCGTGCGTGAAGAGTTAAACAAAACTGGTGCAGAAGAAGTACTTATGTCCGCTTTGCAGAATCCTGAATTATGGGAAAAGACTGGCCGTTTTTCTGACCAAAATGTTGATATTTGGTTTAAGACCAATCTAGCAAGCGGTGGAGAATTAGGGCTTGCTCCTACTCACGAAGAGCCTATTACTAATATGTTAAAATCTTACGTATCAAGCTACAAGGATTTGCCAATTAGTGTTTATCAGTTTCAGACAAAATTTCGCAATGAACTCAGGGCTAAATCTGGAGTTCTACGTGGTAGGGAATTTTTAATGAAGGACATGTATAGTTTTCATACATCAGAAGAGGATTTAAACAAGTACTACATAGAAGTAGAGAAGGCCTATGAACGCATTTTTGACAGATTAGGGATTGGTAATGAAACCTTTAAGGCATTTGCAAGTGGTGGCATATTCTCAAAGTATTCTCATGAATATCAAACATTTTTGCCAGTTGGAGAGGATACCGTTTATTATAACGAGGACAAGAGTATAGTATTAAACAAAGAAGTCTATAATAATGATGTTTTGGTTGATTTGGGAGCGGAAAAAGAGAAATTCGAAGAAATATCCGCCGCTGAGGTGGGCAACATCTTTAAACTGAAATTTAAGTATTCTGAGCCGCTTGAATTAAAATTTGCAGATGAAGAAAACAATCAAAAAATTGTTTATATGGGTTGCTATGGAATCGGTATATCGAGATTAATGGGTGTAATTGCTGAAAAATTTGCTGATGACAAAGGTCTTATCTGGCCGGAAGCAGTCGCTCCATTCAAATACTATTTGATTGGGATTGGCGACAAAGGGCTAAAAGAGGCCGAAAAAATATATAGAAAGAATGAAGATATAATGCTGTTTGATGACCGCGACATCAGGAATGGTGAGAAATTTGCCGATGCGGAGCTTATAGGGATACCTTACAGAGTCGTCATTTCGGATAAGACCTTAGAAAAAGATTCTGTAGAAATAGCTGATCGTAAAACCGGGAAAACAAAGTTGGTCAGCATCGACGAATTTAAGAAAAGCTGCAAATAGGGTTGACTAGAAAAGAATTATTGGATAAACTAGGTATGTTTGGAGTTAATTATGATTAAGAAAAGTATAAACATTACCGCCGAAGGAAAAAAGGACTTAGAAGAAGAATTGGCTCGATTGATAAAAGGCCGTCCTGAGATTGCTGAAAAAATCGCCACCGCGAGAGCTTTTGGTGATTTATCGGAGAATGAAGAATATAGCTCTGCTAGAAATGAACAAAAGATGGCCGAGAGCCGCATTTTGGAAATTCAAAACATTCTCAAAAATGCGAAGATTATCAAAAAGAGCCGAAAGAGCTCAATTGATTTAGGTGCATGCGTAGTCTTAAACATGGGTGGGCGCGAAGTATCTTATACATTAGTAGGCGCAACTGAGGCAAATCCTTTGGAAGGTAAAATTTCTAACGAATCACCCATTGGCAAAGCATTAATTGGACATAAAGCCGGTGAAGAATTTGAGTTTAACGGTAAAAAAGTTAAAGTTTTAGAAATAAAATAAGAGTATTCAATGTGCTATAAAAATATTCCCTAAGCAAGCTTGGGAAAGATTCTAATTATATGTTATAATATTTTTATGATACTTGATGATTATAGAAACGAAAGACTACGAAAGCTTGAGGAAATTCGAGCAAGAGGGATTGACCCTTATCCGGCAAAAACAGAGCGAAATACTAAGATTCTTGATATAATAGATCATTTTGATGAGAAAAAAGGACAAGAGGTATGTGTCGCTGGTAGAATTATCGCTATTAGGTCGTTTGGCAAATTAGTTTTCTTAAAACTACGTGACATTTCTGGAGAAGTGCAAATTTTTATGAAGGCCGTTCCAGAAGAGACACCTAAAGACATGTTTGGCGTAAAAGACATTCGTTTACTTGATATTGGTGATTTTATAGAAGTAACAGGCATAGTTGATAAATCGCAAACCGGAGAAATATCAGTGTTTTCAAATTTTGTGAAGCTTCTCACTAAAAGCTTACGCCCTCTGCCAGAAAAATTCACCAACAAGGAGGAAAGGTACCGTAGACGCTATGTAGATATGAACGTAAATCCCGAAGTACGTGAGAGATTGATCAGGCGCTCAAAATTTTGGCAAGCAACACGCGACTTCATGAATAAACATGGATTCATCGAGATTAATGTACCTGTCCTAGAACACACAACTGGAGGAGCAGACGCCGAGCCTTTTGTGACTCACATGAACGCCTTGGATGAAGATTTCTATCTCAGAATTTCGCACGAATTACCGCTAAAACGCTTACTTGGCGGTGGATTTGAGAAGGTTTATGACATT
>CAMOIR010000030.1 GCA_946616455.1 uncultured Candidatus Saccharibacteria bacterium
ACGAATACGCATATAGGCCTTACAGCTGAGTTCGATGCTCTAAAGCCGCACTGAGCGTAATTTGGTCGGCATATGACAGGTCGACCCCAAGCGGCAATCCACGCGCGAGTCTCGTTAGTTTGAGCTTTGGATTTTGTTCATGCAAAACTTTTTCTAGATAAAGCGCAGTTGATTCCCCTTCTACGGACGGGTTTGTCGCGATGATTATTTCTTTTACGTTGTCATTGTTTGCGCGTTTAATTAGCTCTCCAATATGTAATTGCTCTGGTGTCACGCCATCAATTGGTGAAATAGCCCCACCAAGTACATGGTAAGTACCGTGAAAAGCATGCGTATTTTCAATCGCATAAATATCTAAAGGCTCCTCTACTACCAAAACTGTTGCCTTGTCGCGCTTCGGATCTGAATATAAGGGGGAGATATCCTCATCGGCATCCATTAAGGCAAAAGTAATAGGACACGATTTGACACCCGAATGGAGATTAGTGAGAGCCTCCGAGATACTCTCAGAAATTTTCGGGTTTGATTTGAATAAATAATAAGCATATCTCTCGGCAGTTCGAGAGCCAACTCCAGGAAGCATAGACAAAGCATCTATGGCATTTATGAGTGCCTGTGGAAGCATATTACATTCCGATACCGAGGTTGGAAAGGCCACCCATTAATGGTTTCATTTTGTCGGTAGCGATTTCTTGTGCCTTAGCAAAGCCATCACGCATACAGTTCTCAATCCAACGTTCAAGCTCGTGGATGTCATCCAGGTCTACTTTTTCTGGATCGATTTTAACTTTTTTAACTTTAAGTTCACCAGTAATTTGAACCACTACAGCACCATCTCCTGCTTCTACTTCAACAATTTCATTTTTTAGTTCTTTTTGTGCTTTGCGAAGCTGATTCAAGAGCTTCATTTGGTCCATAGTTTGACCCATTTTATTCTCCTTCCGTTTTCTCTGAATAACTATATAGATATATTATATCAGAATTGTTGCGCATTGGCGAGGTGATAATTTTGTCTAGGTGGTAGTTTTTGGGAAGCTCTTCATATTTGCCAAGTGAAGCAAATGATGTTGTATTGTCGAGATTGTCTAAAACTGTAATATCGGTTGAATACTCTAATATTTTATAAAAATCATAATTATCTCTGACAATGAGAGTGCCTTCGTGGTAGTTCTCGCGAACAACCCCAAGATCATAACTAAACTCTTCCGCAACATTCGGATTGTAACGGTAGCCATAAAGATATTGAAAAAGACTTGGTATTATCATCACGCCAAATAACACTGTTAGTGGCAAAAGAGCCGTAACGCGTGCATATGGGTTTTCTGGGAACAGCCCATACCATTTCTCCAGTAAATATTTCAATCCATGTGCAATTAGGATTGAGACGGGTAATATAATTAATAAAATAGCATTCGGGTTGAAACCTGTAATGATTAAACAGAATACAATTAGGAGCGAGGCAATGGAGTTCCTTGAAGCGAAGAATCCCTTAGTAGTAGAAAAAAGTCCAACAAGCGCCAAGGCAAAAGTCGGAAGACTGATTAGTGGTGACAACAATACACCCTCAGGGCCATTATTCCAAGATAGCACTGGGCTAAGTCCATGTATCAAATTGTTGAAGTATTGATTGAATGAAAATCCATCTGCAGTTAGTAGCTCCGAAGCTGTAACTGGATAATTATGGATACCAATGCCTAATGCAACTAAACTTGTGATGATCACCAATACCAAAACAGCAAGTGGTAGCTTCGGTAAGTTCTTAATAGCAAATCTTAGATGGGGCTGGAATAGAACAAAGAGCACACAAAACAGAGCAAAATATATCATATACGGAGTAAAGATAGAAATCAACATTGTGAGAGCAAAAAAGAAACAGTATGAAGGCTTCAATCTTTTTTCACCTTGGATTTTGGAACCCAACCACAATAATATGGTTGGCCAGAATACAATCATGATGAGTGGTGTGCCATTGCCTGCCAAAAACAAAAATGGCGTAGAAAGGATAATTAAACTAGATGCCAGTAACGAGACATTATTTTTAAACCATCTATTGAGCAATAATACTAGGAATAATCCAAAGGCAAGCCCAACTAAAATGCTCGGTAGTTTTATTGCGTAGGCACTGAGTCCAAAAATCTTGATACTGTATTTCTGTAAAATCTTATATGGCAAATCAACTAAATCACCGTTTAAAATCCCATCTTTACCAAGGTAAAAGGATTTAGTGGCGGAATCAATCTCGTCAGAGGATAAACCATTTTGTGCGATGACCGGCAACAAAAAAAGCATTGTAATGAAGAAAAAAGAGAGTAACAAATAACCAATCACAAAACGATAACGATATAAGAATAACTTGGAAATTGTAAACTTCTTCACATAAGTATTATACACTTAATCGTGAGTTTTGTCGAGTGACATGAAGCGTGACCTCGCCCCATCGAAATATAATTCAATTGTACCAATAGCTCCATGTCGATGTTTTTTGATCAAGAGTTCAGTAATATTAGTGTCTTCCTCTTCTGGTTTTTTATAATAGTCGACACGATGCAAGAACATCACAAGGTCGGCATCCTGCTCAATCGAACCAGATTCGCGTAAATCCGACAAAACAGGCCTAGGGTCATCCCTACCGGTAACGTTACGAGAAAGCTGTGCCAAGGCAATTACTGGTATTTTTAGTTCGCGTGCTAAGATTTTTAGACCACGTGAAATTTCGGTTACTTCCTGTACGCGGTTACCAGCATAACGATCCGAACCAGAAAGAAGCTGTAAATAATCTATAATTACGATACCAATATCATGATCATGCATAGCACGTCTCGCCTTATTACGAAGCTCAAGTATAGTCATAGAACTAGTATCGTCGATAAAAATTGGTATCTCATCCATTTCGCCGAGTGCATCACCTATTTTGGCAAACTCATCATTTGAAAGATTGCCGGTACGCATTTTCCAGTTATCTACACCAGAAACATCTGACACCATTCTATCGATGATTTCATTTGCTGCCATTTCCATCGAAAAAAACAAAACACCCTTATTATTGATGCTAGCAATATTGTACGCTAAGTTCTGTGCAAAAGTTGTCTTACCCATCGCTGGCCTTGCTCCAATAATAATGAGGTCACCGCTTTGAAACCCTGCCGTTTTTTTATCTAGGTCACGAAAACCGGTTTTTAGCCCTCTTAGGGCACCCTTGTTTTTGTGTAATTCTTCAATTCGGTTAAAAGCATCAGCCAGTAGTTCATCCATTGCTACATAATCTGTCTTGATGATTTTATCAGATACCTCAAAAAGCTCTTTCTCTGCTGCACCAATTAAATTGTCTACATTAGCATCATCTTCATAAGCTTTTTCTGCAATATTATTACCAGCACTAATTAGTCTTCTTCTTACAGAGGTTTTTTCGACAATATCAGCATACGCTTTTGCGTGCGAAGAAGCCGGCACGAAATTAGATAGCTCCGCCAAGTATGCTGCTCCACCAATTTCTTGCAACTTTTTCTTTGACCTAAGTTCAGCCGTAAGTGTCAGTAAATCGATTGGCTTGTGTTGGTCGTATAACTGAATAATACTTTCAAAAATAACTCCATGACGTTTATCATAAAAATCCGTAGGTCTGATAATTGACAGGACATCCGGTAAGACATCATTCGAAAGGATAATCGCACCAATTAAGGATTTTTCCGCCACAAGGTCTTGTGGTGGCACACGCCCACCGTTTTTGTTAGAACGGACTTTTTCCTCCATCGTTTTTTACCTCCCCACCCATTATATCAGAAATATGATCCAAAATTTCGTCCTTCTTTGCTTTTTTAGGGGCATCATTTACGTCATGTATTGTGATTTTTACATCCCCATTCAATGCATCGTAAAGAATTTTTTTATTGTTATCGAGCGAAAGGATAGTTTTGACGATTTTTTTTCCTGGATAGATGTGTAGCACACCGTTTTCATACTCATAATTCGTCTTAATCAGTTGCGAATATACAGCGTCACTTATTTCATAAACTTTGTTCACGAAACTATTCCAATCAAAACTCGAGGAGTTCGTTGGCTGATTGTTGTTCGGTTCTTTTTTTCGAGGCTGTGATGATGGTTGAATTTCTTTCGTCTCGGCAGCATTAAGCGTTTTACTTGTGGTCGAAGAAGAACTATTATGATTTTGTGAAGAACTATTATGATTTTGTGAATTTGTATTAGCGGCAGTATTACTGGTGGAAAGTAATGCCACCAGTAATCTAGCCTCCACATATGGAGCTTTAATCTCGGATAATCTAGAAAGAAGCGGCATCAATTCTAGTTTAGGGCCAAGCATAATCGTCGAAATCATCTCATCAACTAGAGTCTCTGGCTTGATTCCGCTAGCAAAAAGTTCCCTGAGTGTCCTAGTGATCGCTTCATTATTACCAGAACAATAATCATTGATAATGCCAGTAATTTTCTCATCATCTGGAAGCCCCATTGCAGATATTACTTGTTCTTTAGTGATACCTTTATCAGATAGTGTAGAAATTTGATCCAGTAAAGAAAGCGAATCACGAAATGATCCACCACCTTTTTTTGCGATAAGGCTTAGGGCATCGTCATCTATTTTTATAGATTCCTTTTTTGCAACTGTCTTCAAAAAATCAAGCATTAAATCATGATCAGCAAGTCTAAAAGTATAGGTTTGTGCCCTTGAAGTGATAGTAACTGGCACTTTATGAGCATCAGTAGTAGCCATGATGAAAACCGCATGACTAGGCGGCTCTTCTAAGGTTTTAAGAAGTGCATTAAAGGCCTCGTTGGTTAACATATGTACTTCGTCAATTATATATACTTTGTATTTCCCTGTCGTTGGCGAAATTGCGACCTTTTCTCTTAAGTCTCGAATATTGTCTATGCCACGGTTGGAAGCACCGTCAATCTCGATAATATCAACATAGTCATCCTCAAGACTATAATCAAAGCCATTTATTTGATGCGCCAAAATTCTCGCAACAGAAGTTTTACCACACCCTCTTGGACCAATAAAAAGATAAGCATGACTGACTCTGTTTTGTTCCAATGATTTAATCAGTGGCTCAGTTACCTGTGGCTGCCCCACCACATCCTCAAGCCTTAGAGGCCGATATCTCCGATAAAGTGACTTCATAATACTATTATACTCCTATCAGCCCATAAATGGCTGATTTGTAGCTAAAATCGCCTAGATTGCTATTTTCTCGGACTGAAGCGCTATTATTTATAGAGCGAAGTCCGAAAAATAGTAAGATAGGCGATTTTAGCACAAATCAGAGGGCGGCTTCTACTGCTGCCCATGTAGCATCGTCATTTTTTGCTGGAATTGTAACGGAAACCTGAGATCCTTCACGCAAATGAAAATATGTCACAGAAGCATAAAGAATTTGATATTCTTTGCCAGCCACTTCTACGAAATACTTATCGTCATGGTGAGTTAATGTGCCAATCATGGTCTTACGTTCGACTGGTCCAATTTGTTTGTAGAGGAATTTACCATCTTCTGTGATAGTAAGTTTCATAATATCGCCTTCAACAAGTTTAGATTTAGAAGCATAATTTGCAGGCACCGGATAATTCTTGCCGTCGGGGCCAATCATAATCTGACCATCAAATATTCCTTCTATGATTTTGCCTTCCGGAGTAGCAACAATCGACGCGCTTGGCGCAGAAATGACTTCGCCATCACCAATAATGGATATTAATAATTCTTTGGCAGCAGACAAATTAGTCTCTGCTTCACCGAGTAGAGTACGTAGCCTCTTTATTTGTTTTTCTGGTATTTCAGACATCACCTCGCATCCTGTCTAAATATAATATTAATATTATATTATATCTTTTTCATAGTAAAGTCAATATTTTTGCTCAAAAGTTTTCCACCACAAAAACAGTGGTCACGCTAAAAGTGTTGTAAAAATTACAATAAGAATATGCTTAATTAGCCTTCCACAGGCCTGTATGCTTTTTACCGTCTATCAAAATCGTAGGAATGCCTTTAACTCTAAGCTCTGACTCTATAATTCGTTTATTCTCTGCTATTTTGTCCGATATTTCCGGATAATCGGCAATCGTGCGAATCTCTTTTATGCCAGAATCATTGATACCCTCTGCTTTTAGCCAGGATTCGATTTTATTGATTGCTTCTTCTCTGCTATAATCTTCGTTAAACTTGTCCTGATAAGAAATATCCTCGCTGTTCTTGCCGGTAAAAATTTTATCAATAATACTTAAAGATAATCCTGAGCGAAATTGTTCTGCAGCAAACATATATTTCACGATTATTTCGGAATTCTTAAACTTATATACTCCGTCAGCATCTTGAATCGCAAATGGCACCAACCAGACATTGTGCGAATCAAAGAATCCAGCTTCTTTCTGATTGCGATAAGAATACATACAGACGGAACATCCTGGATCAAAAATATCTACAACCGTCGTAAGTCCTTCGACTTTACCATTATTTACATCAACATAATTAAACTGATAATCCTCAGGGACATATGTCTTAAATTTATCAGGTATAGCTTCGAAGATCTCTCCCCATTCAGCAAACCATCTACCAGTAGCTTCTAGTGGATTTGAGGGCTCAGCCTCGTCGATAGAACAAATCTCGGCTCCAAGTGAACAGGCTGAAGGTTTGGTAACATTACATGAACCAAGTGCCCAGAGCGCGAGTAGCGACTTAATGGCAGTAAGAACTGCCCAGATTGCTATTATTACGATAATCACAGAAAGGATTTCAATGACTACTGATAATGGCTTAACCCAACTTGGGTGCTTCAACATCACACGCGAAAGCAAGGTGTTTTTAACGTCATCTTTAAACCCAGTTTCACACTTTTGGAGTCTTACCTTTTTCCAAAGGCATCCCCAAGCTTTTTTGAGGGCTTTAAGATAAGCCTTTCCTATCTTTGGTTTAAAAATTGAAATCAGCGCAACAAAAACGCCAATCAAAGCCAGAATAATAAAAGCAGCTATACACACCATAATATGATTATTATAACACCTTTTCTAAAATCGCTTTAGTTTTCTTAATATCTTCTGCAGTATTATGAAGGCCAAGCGAGAAACGCACTAGCGGCGGCAAGCCCATAACATGATCTAAATAGTAGTGTACGCAAAAATAACCAGTACGCGCCATGATGTTTTCGTGAGATAATGCTGCCCCAAGCAAATGCGAATCAAGGCCTTTTACATAAAATGACATGGTGGGATTTGGGCTTTGATTGACCAAATGAACCTTTTCAGAACCTTTTAGGTAATCGTATAATTCGGTATAATTCCTTTCAAACTGCTTCCATTCGCTTTTTGACACATTGGATAGCCAATCAATCGCGGCTCCTAGACCGATGATTTCACCCCACGCTTGAAGACCGGACTCAAATCTAGTATAACGGTGTTCTTTATTCTCAGCAGACAGAAGAAACGAATCTTTAGTAACGTCGTCCACCATACCGCCACCGAGCATATAATTTGACATTTTTTCCATCAAATCATCGC
>CAMOIR010000031.1 GCA_946616455.1 uncultured Candidatus Saccharibacteria bacterium
TCGCACGTTTGTGTTGTGATTATTATATCAAAGAATGGTTGGAAAAACAATATAATTTTTACATTATGTGGATACTGATTATACTATACATGCTTTTGTTTTTATGAAAAAGTGCTATAATAATTGTATTAATAAAAAAGGAGAAAAATGTCTATTGGTGGAATAATCATAATTGTATTAGTAATTGTTGTAGTAATAATTGCGATGATTGCTGGGATGTACAATAGTCTAGTCAAGCTAAATGAAAGAGTAAATGAAGCCTGGTCTGATATTACAGTACAGCTTAAATACCGAGCGGATTTGATTCCAAACGTCATTGAGACGGTTAAGGGTTATGCGAAGCATGAAAAAGAAACATTTCAAATGGTGACCGAAGCACGTACTGCAGCAATGGGGGCAAAAACAGTAAAGCAGGCTGCAGAAGCAGAGAATGCGATGCAAGGAGCACTAAGCAAAATTTTTGCGATTGCAGAAGCGTATCCAGAGCTCAAAGCGAATGAAAACTTTAAAACTTTACAAATGCAACTTCAGGATACTGAGGATAAAATTCAAGCAGCACGTAGATTCTATAATTCTGGTGCAAAGGACTTAAATACCAAGATAAAAACATTTCCAACCAACATTATAAATAATATGGTTGGTCATTTCAAAACACGTGATTACTTTGAGGTTGCAGAAACCGAAAAAGCTAAGATTGAAAAAGCTCCTGAAGTGAAATTCTAGTTAATAACTATAAAACAGGAATTTATCAATGTATAAACAAATTGCCGAAAATAAGCGCAGAACCGTATTTATTATTATTGGTTTTGTGTTGATGATTGGTGCTATTGCTGCTGTATTTGCGTGGGTTTATAATGATGTGAAAATTGCGATTTGGACAATTGTGGTTGCTATTATTTATGCAATTTTTCAGTACTATGCGTCTTCGTCTGTTGCGATGGCGATGACTGGTGCTAAAGAAATCAAAAAGAAAGATAACCCAAGATTTTATAACATAGTTGAGAATTTATCGATTACGACTGGGCTACCTATGCCAAAAGTTTATATTATTGATGATAATGCGCCAAACGCGTTTGCAACTGGTCGCGACCCGAAGCATGCGTCGGTTGCAGCGACTACTGGTTTGATTGATATTATGAACGATAAAGAACTCACGGCAGTAATGGCACATGAAATGTCGCATGTAAAAAACTATGACATTAGGGTGTCAATGATAGTGTTTGGGTTGGTGTGCGTAATCGGGTTGATATCTGATTTGGCGTTTAGGATGATGTTCTATGGTAGTCGTAGAAGGGATAATGAGGGTAGTCCGATGGGATACGTGTTGATTATTGTTGTTGCAATTTTGTCTCCGATTTTTGCGGCAATAGCACAAATGGCAGTAAGTCGTCAGAGGGAATATTTGGCAGATGCTTCTGCAGTAAATATTACACGTTATCCTGAAGGGATGATCGATGCTTTGAAGAAACTTCAATCACACTCTCAGCCAATGAAGAGTCAAAACATTGCAACAGAGGCGATGTATATTAATAATCCGCTTAGGAAAGGTTTTTTTAATAATTTATTTTCTTCACATCCGCCAATTGAAAAAAGGATTGAAAGGTTAGAACATGGTAAAAAAACCTTCTAAAGCTAAAAAATCGGAAACAAAATCCAAGGTAAAAACCAAGATTGAATTGGTGTCGAAATTAAAACCAGAGTCGAATAGCCCACATAAATCTTTTAAGCGTTCTTTTAGGGAAGATTATCAGCGTGATTTGAATGTGCCTGGGATGGCGGAACATATTTTTAGGTCGTTCGAAATGATTTTCAAGAATTGGAGATTATTTTTACCTTTGACTGTGATTGCTGCTGTACTCAGTGTGCTTTTGGTAGGTACAAATTTGGTTTTGAATGAGACGACTTGGGTATTTGGAATACTGATATTTTTGATGTTATGGTTGGTTGTGATTTATATTTTGAGAAAGCTGTTAGATCAAAAGCAGGTGAGTTTGAAGGAAGCATTTTTTAATGCAATGACGCCGCTAATTTCGACTTTGGTGGTATTTGTGGTAATTGTGATTCAATGCGTACCGATTTTTTTGCTGATAATTGCGTACTCTGCGGCTGTAAAGACGGAGTTTTTGTCGACGCCGTTTTATGCATTACTGTTTCTTGGCTTTGCATTTCTTATGGTAACTATTTCTGGATATCTTTTGTCCTCTTCCGTAATAGTTTTAATTGCTGTAACGGCACCAGGGCTTTATCCTTTAGCTGCGTTTAGGGCTGTATCAGACTTAATGATGGGGAGGAGAATGCGATTTTTGCTAAGATTAATTGCTCTTATATTAGTATTGGCTGTGATATGGATGATAGTTATGATTCCAGTTCTAGCTTTGAAATTGCCAGCAATAGTTGTGGCGATTGCGGTAACAATATTGACGTGTATAAGTGCAGTTTATTTGACGGTTTATTTATATTTATATTATAAATGGCTCCTAAAAGCGTGATACAATAGATACTATGAATAGAGTAGATGCGGAGAAGCGGATACAAAAGCTTAGGGAACTAATCAATGATTATAGATATCATTATCATGTACTTGATGAGTCTATAATGAGCGAAGCGGCCGCGGATTCTTTGAAGCATGAATTGTCTTTACTTGAAGCTGAGTATCCTGATTTGGTTACTCCAGATTCACCAACTCAAAGAGTAGCGGGGAAGCCATTGGATAAATTTACAAAAGTAAAACATGACAAACGAATGATTAGTTTAGCTGATGTTTTCTCGGAAGAAGAAATAAAAGATTGGATTTCAAGAAACGAAAAGCTGATACCTGGTGGTAAAATCGAAGAATTTTTTACAGATATTAAAATGGACGGATTGGCGTGTTCGCTTAAGTATCATGATGGGGTGTTGGTGCAAGCGGTTACGCGTGGTGATGGGCTAGTTGGTGAGGATGTAACTTTGAATGTGAAAACTATTCAAAATATTCCACTCAGCCTCAGAAGTATTTCTTCATCGTCGGGCCGCGTCGCTCGCGCCCATCGGCATGGGGCTCGCGCGCTCGTCCTCGGCTTGCCAGCCTCCGGATTCCCTCCGATTGAAGAAATACCTTCTGAGGCTGAGGTGAGGGGGGAAATTGTGATATTTAAGAAAGACTTTGAAACTCTGAATGAGCTTCAGCGAAAAAAAGGCGAACCTGAATATGCTAATCCACGAAACTTAGCAGCGGGGTCTATCAGACAACTTGATCCAAAAGTGGCGGCGAGTCGACCTCTTAAGTTTATTGCGTATGATTTGGTGACGCCAGATTCTTTGACTTGGAAAGAAGCTTATGAGAAGTTAAGAGCATTTGGATTCCAGACATCTAATGAAGACAGGGTTTTTAAATACGCGGAAATGAGACAAATGTTTCGATATATTCATGATTTAGATGAGTATCGTAAAGGACTTAGATTTAATACGGATGGAATGGTGATAAAAATTAATGATCGTGCGGTTTATGATAGACTTGGGATTGTGGGCAAAACACCAAGGGGTGCGGTGGCATTTAAATTTCCGGCAGAAGAATCTACGACAGTGGTGAAAGATATCGTGATTTCGATTGGGCGAACTGGTGCAGCTACGCCGGTAGCGATTTTTGACCCAGTAGAGGTAGCGGGGACCACTGTGAGGCATGCATCACTTCATAATGCGGATGAGATTGCAAGATTGGATATACGTATTGGAGATACGGTAATAATATATAAAGCTGGGGATATTATTCCACAAGTGAAGGAAGTACTTGTGTCGCTTAGGCCGGAAAATTCTGAACCTTTTGATTACGAAAAAGCTTTGACTAGACAGTATCCAGATTTACAATTTGAACGGACTAATGGAGAAGTGGTTTATCGTGTAAAAGGTGAATCTTCGGATTATATTTTAAAACGTGCGATTCAGTATTTCGCTTCTAAGCCAGCACTAAATATTGAAGGATTGGGAGAAAAAAATGTTGAAGCCCTTGTGAGTGCTGGTTTGTTAAATTCGATTGCGGATTTATATCGATTGAAAGCTCTGGAAGTAGCAAAACTGGAGCGATTTGGAGAACTGTCGGCGAATAATTTGATAAAGGCGATTTCGGACTCAAAAAACGCGCCACTAAATAAGTTTATTACTGCGCTTGGGATTCGGCATGTGGGTGCGCAGACTGCTGCTGTGCTTTCGCGCAAGTTTGGAACGTTGGAAGGATTAATGGATGCTACAGAAGATGAACTACTGGAGATACCAGATATTGGTGTGGTGGTGGCAGAATCGATTTTGGCATATTTTGCGGATGAAGATAATGTAAAACTACTAAATGAGATGAAAGAACTTGGCGTTTGGCCAAGTGAAGAAAAAAATACTGAGCTACCACTTGCTAATAAATCGTATATAGTGACTGGAACTTTGTCTAGTATGGGTAGAGAGGAGGCGGAGGATAAGTTACGCCTACTTGGAGCAACGGTAACTTCGTCGGTGACTAAAAATACAACAGCCTTGATAGTGGGCGAGAAGCCAGGAAAATCTAAAATGGAGAAGGCGGCGAAGTTGGGAATTGCCACAATTAATGAAAAAGAGTTTTTGGAGTTGATAAATTAGAGGATTGTTGATATAATATAAGTACGGCCTCGTCGTATAACGGTTAGTACATCGGGTTTTCATCCCGGCAACGTGGGTTCAACTCCCGCCGAGGTCACCAATTTGTTGCTAAAATCGCCTATCTAGGCGTTTTTTCGTGCTCGCTCGATGTATAATCGCGCTTCGCACGAAGAAAACACCAATCTAGGCGATTTTAGCTAACAAATTGGTAGCTTGGGCAAGAAGAAAACACCAATCTGCTGGCTTTTAATCTCAAATGGAAGCTAGTAGGTGCAGACGTATTTATAATCTATATGGTATGAATCCTTGGTATAGGGTGGATCTGGATAGATTTTGATGGTGGTGCGATTTAAATCGCAATAGTTTGAAAACATGTCAGTAAGCTTGACATTTTTTTGACCATCATAAATCAGGAGATGTTGTAAGCTAACTGATGAGAATCCATGTTGGTGGTATTTATCCATGGTTTCGGTGGAGGCGTTGAGCTGTGGGAAGAAGTAGTTTTCGTAATAGTCTTTGGCAATTGTTTCGAGATTGGATGTAATGGTTTTTTGTGGAGTGTGGGTTTCGACGAAAACTACGCAAAAAATAACGAGAGCAATATTTGCGAGAATTACAAGCAGAATGGTTTTCTGGATAGCAGATAAACGTTTGCGTCTGATAGAGGATTTAGTATGTTTTGATTTTTGGTTCTTGCTCATGGATAAATGATATCATAAAAACTAAACTTATGGTAATATATTAGTATGAGTAAACTGTTTAAACGAACAAAGATATTAGCAACGATTGGGCCAGCGACGAATTCGGCCGAAAAAATTGAAGAAATCATTATGGCTGGAGTAAATGGATGTAGATTGAATTGCTCGCATGGTTCAAATGAAGAACGTGATCAGCAGATAAAGTGGATACGAGATGCTGCTGCAAAAAAAGGCCGTTCTGTGGCGATTTTGCAGGATTTGCAAGGGCCTAAGATTCGATTAGGGACACTTAAAGATAATCATTTGGATCTTAAAAAGGGTGATGAACTGATTCTTGAATACGGCGATTTTATACATGATGGTGGATTAAGGGTACCGATTCAATATAATTTGGCGGAGAAGTGTAGGGTGGGGGAGCCATTATCAATGTTTGATGGTAAAGTGAAAACAGAAATAATCGAAATTGTTTCCGACACAGCGATTAAAGTGAAAATTCTCAATGATGGATTTATTATGTCGAAAAAAGGTCTTAATTTGCCAGATACGGATTTTGGTGGGGACATTTTGACTGAAAAAGATTTGTCAGATATAGAATATGGAGCGGGATGTGATTATGACTATGTAGCATTGTCTTTTGTGCAGTCAGCAGCAGATATCGTGAGGTTAAAACAATTATTGCTCTCGCTTGGTTCTACAGCAAAAGTGGTTGCAAAAATCGAGACCAAGAAAGCAATTGCTTCGGATGAGCATTTAGAAGAGATTGTTGAGGCGGCAGATGGGATTATGGTGGCACGTGGTGATATGGCAGTGGAGGCTGGTGCTGAGGTTGTGCCAATAGTGCAACGTAAATTGATTGCGATGTGTAGAGCACATGCGAAGCTTTGCATAGTGGCAACACAGATGTTGTCGTCGATGGTAGATTCACCAGAACCGACGAGAGCTGAGGTGTCGGATGTGGCAACAGCAGTAGTGCAAGGGGCAGATGTAGTGATGTTGTCGGACGAAACGGCGAATGGGTCGTACCCACTCGAAACAGTAATGGAAATGAAAAAAGTAATATTATATACACAGAATCATTCACACATTGCACCAATGGTGAAACAACCAGAAGGTGATTCGGCGGCTTATGATGCAATATCGAGTGCGGCAGCGAGGCTTGCAGAAAAAATTGAGGCAGACGTGGTAGTATGTCAAACAGCTTCTGGTGCAACGGCAATGATGGTGGCGGCACAAAGACCAAATCTACCCATAGTATCGGTTACGTCGAATGTGCGAGTGGCTAATCAGTTGGCGTTAACTTATGCAAATTCGGCGTTTGTAAGATCGTATTCGGCGGATTTTGGTTATGAGCTAGCGGTAGAGTTAAAGAAATCTGGATATTTGCAAACAGAAGAGGGCAAAAAGGATTTAATGGCAGTAATAGTATCTGGAGATAAAAATAAGGTTGGTACAGATACGATTATGGTGAGAAAAGTTTAGCCAATGTTTTTAATAATTTTGATTGTACTTATGTTATAATAGTGATAACAAGGAGGAGCTGAATGAAAAGAATATTAATTGACAAGTATAATGATAGATTCTCGGAATCCGATTTGGTAGGATTTTTGAGTATTCTGTTATTTGTAACTCTTCTTGGTGGTGGATTTTTACTTGGCTCTACTTCTTTCGCCGCCAACTCCACTAGCACTCAGGTTAATGCTACGGTCACTGTGGGCTCTGCTTGTACTCTTGATGTTATAG
>CAMOIR010000032.1 GCA_946616455.1 uncultured Candidatus Saccharibacteria bacterium
TCAAAAAACCATTACTTATTGTGTTTTTTGTGCTAATTAACGTTATCGTAATCGCAGTTACGGCTTTTTCGGAATTTGGCAATTCACAAAATGCTGCCAAGCTTACAGAAGTTCACATAAACTGGTGGTACTTAATCCCGGCGGTATTGTGTTTTGTTGTGGCTATCACGATGGAGATTTATAAGTATATATTGATGATGCGAGAGATGAGCAAAAAAACCAATTTTGATACGAAGCTTGCCGCCAAAGTAGCTAGACGTACCGTGTTACTTGGGAGGTATTACGACAACATTACCCCAGCAGCTATCGGTGGACAGCCTTTTCAAATTTATTATATGCGTAAAAACAGCAAACTTCCTAGTGGCGTCTCAACATCGATTCCGATATTTGGAATGATTTCTGGACAAATTGGATTTATTATCATCGCAATACTATGCTTTTTGTTTGGAAGCCTTTCAATTAATAATGCAGTACTCATCGGCACAGCCTGTTTTGGGCTAATCTTTTATGCTTTTTGGCCAGTAGTAGTAATGATTGCGACGTTTTTACCAAAAGCTACGACGGAACTTATTAGTATAATTGTGAACTTTTTAGCAAAAATACACATCGTAAAAAACCGCAAGAAAACTACCGAAAAAGTCGAATTTGAAGTCAATGAATACGCTAGGACTGTACGTAAAATTCTAAAAACTAAAGGATTATTCTTGAAAACTGTTTCGCTATCAGTATTATTTCATACGCTCGTGTCAATGATACCTTTTTTCGTGCTGACTGCTTTTGGTGGAGCAGTAGATTTTTTGCCATGTTTTGTGACAACTGTAGCAGTAACCTCTGCAGTTTATTTTGTACCGACTCCTGGTAACGCCGGTGCTGCCGAGGGGACATTCTTTGTAGTGTTTTCGGCTCTGTCGCAAGGGTATGTGTTTTGGGCAATGTTAGTTTGGCGATTCTTCTCGTATTATGTATATATCCTCATGGGGCCAATCATATATTTTAGAATGCACCTAGAAAGGAAACGAGATGAAAAAAAGGTTACCAATAAGATTTAGTATTAGTTCTTTTTGGGTTTGGGCCGGATTGGCGCTTGGGGTATTTTTGGCATGGTTTTTGATTCGATTTTTTACTATAGACACAGAGCTTGTTGTAAACACCAAATACGATTTCCCCAATTCTGCTAGCACGAAGGGACTTTTTGAGACCAACACTGGCGACTTCGCGGTTGCAATAGACGGAAAGGTAGTGGGTGGCAACAACTTTGAGACAGGTGAAACCATAGTGCGACCAACTGCAAGTACTGCAAAAATGATCCTTGGGCTTGCCGTAATGTCAAAAAAACCTTTTTTGGAAAATGAATTTGGCGAAACAATCATCATTACGGATGAGATGTACGAAAAATATTTGTGGTATCTAAAAAATGGTGGATCGTATTCCAGAGTGGTAGTTGGTGGAGAGATTAGTGAGTATGACGCCTTGGCATCAGTGTTTCTAGTCTCGTCAAACAATATGGCAGATTCGCTTGCGATTTGGGCTTTTGGTTCGATTGAAGCTTATCGTGAATATGCTACGGAGATGTTGAAACAATGGGGGCTTAATAGCACGACAATTGGTGACGATGCGAGTGGTTTTAGTGACACCACTACCAGTACTGCGGAGGAATTAGCCATAATTGGTACCAAAGTAATGGCGGAACCCGTGCTAGCCAAAATTGTAGCCACCAAATCTTACGAAGTGCCAATGGCTGGAGAGCTTGAAAACACCAATCAAATCTTAGGGGAACTTGGGATTTCTGGCATTAAAACTGGATATATTGGTGACACATCTGGGTATTGCTTAGTATCTGGATATCGGCAAGACAACCATATTGTAACTGTAAGCTTACTGGGAGCACCAACTAGACAATCTTCATTCAATGATAGCCTAGCCATAGTTAAGGCAATACAAGATGCGACACATGCTATAAATCTCGTAAAAAAGGATCAGGTAGTAGGATATTACGAGAGCTGGTGGACTGGAAAAATAGCAATTAGGGCCACCGAAGATTATGATGAAATGCTTTGGCAAGAAGCTGAAACGAATGGCGAACTTGAAATGATGGGTGATATTGGCACTTTAAATCTTACTGTGGGAATGTCTACGTACAAAATAGCCGTAGCTGCAGATACTTATAATCCGAAACCAAATTTTTTTGAAAGAATAATGAGGATATTTGGCTGGGAAAAAGGTGGGGAATTAGACACTTCGAATAAGACACAAACCTTGATACAAAACGAAGAACAGCCAGAAGCAGATAACTCCGAAGAGCAACCGGAAAACTCTGAAGCACAACCATCTGAGGTTACGAATGAATTTAATAGTGTGACAAGTATTCCTTCTGATAATTGCACGATTAAATACGGTTATCTTATGCTAATAAACCCTAATTTTACTGTATCGACGGATTTTATTGATGCTAGACGCAATGAACTAATAAGCTTGTCTCAGACTTATGGCATCCGCGAAGGGAATGCTTATAATGGCGATAATTTGCTAGATGCTGAGGCGGCAAAACATTTAAATGAGATGGTAAAGGCATACGAAGCGGCATACCCAGGACACACTTTTGAAACTTTTTCATGTTACCGTGCACGTGGTACAACTTGCGGAAGACTATGTGCTGCTACTGGGACTTCAGATCATCATACAGGACTCACTTGCGATTTGGTAGATCCGGCATATGGCATCTCGTTAGATACGGATACTTACGACCAGCACATAGACTGGCAATGGCTATATGCTAATTCATACAAATATGGTTTTATTGATAGATTCCCAGTAGAATGGGCTGGTGGGCCAATGAGTGAGCCAGTAAATGTAGACGAAAACGGCTCAACTGGATTATTTGAAACTTGGCACTATCGCTATGTAGGGGTAGGGCCAGCTACAGAAATCGCGACTGGTAAATATAATAATGGTAATTACGATTCGTTAGAGCATTACCTAAAGGCACGTGGATTGATATCAGATTTGAAGGCTGGCACATGTAATTAGTATGCTATAATACTATATATGCTCAAACTTTTTCGGTTTTTGAAGCCGTATTGGTGGCAAGTAATTATCTTGGTACTATCTACGGCTGTACAGGTATGGACTACGCTTAGACTGCCGGCTTTAATGGCAGACATTATTAATGATGGAATTGTAACTGGCAATATTGACTATATTTGGATGACAGGGCTCAGAATGATTGGACTTACAATTATTTCTGCTCTCGCGTCACTACTTTCTAGCTATTTTGCTGCCAGAGTTGGTACGAGCTATGCGCGTGACATTCGTACGGCTATTTTCACCAAAATTGTCAACTTCAATCTTGCAGATCTAAAGGATTTCAGCACGGCTTCCTTACTTACCCGTACAACTAACGATGTAAACCAAGTACAAATGGTAACCATCATGATGCTTTCAATGATGCTAAGAGCTCCGCTATTTTTAGTGATATCTGTCGTTATGGCAATTCAGACTGCACCTGATATGTCATGGATTATTGTGGTAGGTGCTGTATCAATCATTGGTTCTGCTATTATGATTATGTCACTTGTGATGCCAAAGTTTAAACTATTCCAAGAGTTGATCGATAAGGTTACTTTGATTACACGTGAGAATCTAACTGGTCTTAAAGTGGTTAGAGCTTTCGATAACGAAAAGCTCGAAAAAAAGAAGTTTACGAAGATAAATGATGCGCTTACTAAGCTGTTAATTTACATCGACAGAATTTTAGAGCTTCAAAACCCTTTGATTAATATTATTTTTAATGGTACTACTCTTCTATGTTCGTGGATTGGTATCTCTCTCCTCACGAAGGATTTTGCATACCTTGGAAACATGACAGCCTTTGCGCAATATGTTACATTTGTGATGATGTCATTTCTGATGATGTCGATGCTTTTCGTGACATTGCCGAGAGCCAACGTGTCTGCACATCGTATTAACGACGTGCTCATGCGTGTAAATAAATATACTTGGAAAACAAAAACGAATGGCAAACCTTCGAAGGCTGCTTCGGTAGAATTTAGAAACGTGGATTTTTCTTATCCGGCCGCCGTCGAAAAAGTATTAAACAATGTATCATTCGTAGCTAAGGCGGGCGAAACGACTGCATTCATCGGTTCAACTGGTTCAGGCAAATCCACACTAATTAATCTTGTACCAAGATTTTATGAAGCTACTAGTGGAGAAGTGCTCGTAAATGGTTTACCCGTTAAGGAGTACGAAAAGGACGACTTGATGCAAAAAATTGGATATGTGCCGCAACGTGGTATGCTGTTTGCTGGTACCGTACGTTCTAATATTAAATTTGGTGCCCCGGAAGCATCAGATGAAGAAATGCACAAAGCGGCTCGCATTGCTCAAGCAGAGAGCTTTATTGAAAAATTACCCAAAAAGTACAATTCTATGATTTCGCAAGGTGGCACAAACGTATCTGGCGGACAAAAGCAACGTTTATCTATCGCACGTGCAATCTGCAAGGACCCTGATATTTATATTTTTGACGATGCGTTTTCAGCACTCGACATGAAGACAGACGCTAGGCTTCGATCGGCCTTAAGGGAAGTAACAGAATCTGCGGTAGTGCTTATTGTAGCTCAAAGGGTATCGACAGTTAAAGATGCGGATCAGATTGTAGTATTAAATAACGGACGCATCGTAGGGAAAGGTCGCCATCTAGAATTACTCAATAGTTGCAAGGTTTATCAAGAAATCGTAAAGTCACAACTATCCGAAAAGGAATACGACGCCGAGCTAAAAAAAGCAGAGCAAAATGCAATAACCCCTAAATCTACAGAGACTGAGGTTGCAGGAGGAGTAAAATATGTCGAAGCATAGAAACTCTCAGAAAAACCACAAAAGCATGTGGCAATCGTTTAAGGTGTTTTTGAAGTCTATCAAGGGATACCGTTTTCCGATTGTGCTTGCGATTGTTTTGACGATTGGTTCGGCAATACTGGGATTATTCATCCCAAAGATTCTAGGCGATATGACAACGATTGCCGTAAATAGTTACCCTGATTTAAACTGGCCAGCTCTTGGTAGTAAGGCACTTCTCGTGATAGGATTGTTTCTCGCTTCTGCTGCATTAAACTATGGACAGGCATTTATCCTAGCGGTAGTTTCGGCAAAGTATACTAAAGAAATTCGCGAAAGAGTTTTAGACAAAATCTTCCGTTTGCCAATTTCGTATTTCGATAAACATAAATATGGTGACACATTGTCCAGAATGTCCAACGATGTAGATGTTTTGACTACGTCGATGTCACAAGAAATTGCGGATGTTTCGCTTAGTCTTACTACCATCATTGGTGTAATGATTATTATGCTCACGATTTCGTTCACTTTGTCTTTGATTGCTTTTGTGGTTGTACCAATATCAGTGATTGTAGTAGGCAGAATCATGCGATATGCACAAAAATATTTCCGTGAGCAACAAAATACACTTGGGGTATTAAATAGCGAGATTGAAGAGGACTATGCTGGAGGCATCGTGATTAAATCTAATTCCTACGAAGATACAGCGTTAGCCCAGTTTAAGAAAATTAACGAAAAACTCACCGTAGTATCTCGACGTGCACAAATCTACTCTTCTTTATCATTTCCGGTAACACATATTTTTACCAATCTTGGGTACGTAGCGATCTGTGCGGTTGGCGGAATATTTGTAATACAAGGTCAAATCAATATTGGCGATATCCAGGCGTTTATTCAATATGTGTCTAGATTTAATCGTCCGATTACCGAAATTGCATCAACTACTTCTACTTTGCAGGCGCTGCTTGCTGCAAGTGAACGAATATTCGAGTTTTTGAACGAGCCAGAAGAGGCACCGGATCCTATACCAGCCGAAACGGTTGATAGAGTTAAGGGCGAAGTGGAGTTCCATCATGTAAGCTTCGGCTATCTTCCAGATCAACCTATCATTCGAGATTTTTCGGTACAAGTGAAGCCTGGAATGAAGGTTGCAATTGTGGGGCCTACTGGTGCAGGAAAAACAACATTGATTAATCTATTGATGCGTTTTTATGAACCAGATTCTGGATTTATTACTATCGACGGTGTACCTACCAATAAAATGAAGCGTGCGGATGTACGAAAACTATTTGGTATGGTGCTCCAAGATACTTGGTTATTTTCTGGTACAGTCGAAGAAAATCTGCGTTATGGGAACAGCCATGCTTCACTCGAGGATATCAAAAAAGCCGCAAAGGCTTCAAATGTTAATCACATTATCGAAATTTTGCCAAAAGGTTATCGCTCGGAGATATCTGAAGATTCTGACAATATTTCGGCTGGAGAAAAACAATTAATCACTATAGCCCGTGCAATGACAGCAAATCCACCCATGATGATACTAGATGAGGCGACTTCAAATGTAGACACGCGTACCGAACAATTAATACAGGATTCGTTTGAGAAGTTGACACATGGGCGTACTTCGTTTGTGATTGCTCATAGGTTATCAACGATCCGAAATTCAGACTTAATTTTGGTTATGCGAGATGGAGCAATCGTAGAACAAGGGAATCATGAAGAATTATTGAAACTGGGTGGGTTCTATGCAGAATTGTATAATTCACAGTTTGCGGAAGGATAGCGGAGTATTCTATAATTTATATATACATATATAGCATAATCATTATACTAATTCTACCCCCCGCCGTGAAAAGTCAAGATAAAAAATAGCCCCGAAGGGCTATTCGAAGGCCTATTGTATACACTGAAGTATCTTTAGTGCCCTACTAGTTTTGAGTTTATCAGAGTAACTCTGTAATGTCAAGGATTTTACCGTTTTTTAAAATGACGTAATACTTACCTGCTTTTCTTTTACGTTTTTTATATACATCCCTAATCCTAGAAATGGCTTTTTGTTTGTTCATTTTACATCTTCTTAGATCTACTACAAT
>CAMOIR010000033.1 GCA_946616455.1 uncultured Candidatus Saccharibacteria bacterium
ATAATGCTGAAATAAACAATGGTCTATATCAACCAGACATTGGTTCTACTACACTACATGCTTTCTGTAATGATAATGAAGGATTCGCTATATATGCAGCTGGGTATACTGGAGATGAAGTAGGAGGAGAGAATAGTAATAAACTAGTAGGAACAGCAGCTTCTAATAATGCAGTAATTGATTCAGGTATTGCTACTACTTCTGGTAGCTTAGATGTATCTAATTGGGCGATGAAACTTGCAATTACACAAGACAGTGGAGATACTACTGGTACTAATGCCTTCATGATTGATTCTGCTCCGAATGTAGATCTTCCTAGCCAAGCAGAGTCTGGCGATACTGAAGCTCCATTTAGTAGTTATCATGTAGTACCAAATGAATACGTCAAAGTAGCTCATAAGAACTCTGGTACTGATATGACTGAAACTACTGGTGGAGTTAAGCTTACTACTACTTATGCTGCTTACATTTCTAAGACTCAAGCTGCGGATACATATTCTGGACAAGTAATATATACTCTAGTCCATCCATCTACCGCTATAGCTCCAGTAGGACCAAATCAGATTGGCGTTACTTATCATGCGAATGGTTCTACATTCGCTGGTGGTGGTACAACAAATAATGTAGTGTATGCTAATCAACCAATGTATGTAGCTACTACTCCATTAATTGCAAAATCATCCAACATTGCAAATGACGGTACTCAGAATGGAGCCTATGGTGCTTATGAGGCAGCATTGACTCCAATCACTGCCACTGGTGCTTCTAAAATGAAAGTAGTGTTTCGGTATGGGGTTACGTCTGGTACGCTTGTAGGAGTGGCTCAGGGGGTATGGAATGGGAATTTTTCTGAATTGTCCGAAAACTACGAAATGATTACAGAAGAATCTACTGGTAGTACTACATATATTTTTGAGGGCGATACAGTAACAATTGGAATAATGAATCAATCAGGTTCGTCGCCTGCTATAGGATATGACTATGGGTTTTATGCTCAGGTCTATCCAATTTACACTACTGAGCAAACTGGTACTGAGGCTTCAGATGAGTTTGATGCCTTTACTGCAGTCACTGGAACCTATGTCACCACTACAAATTGGTACGGCTCTTGGTATGGTGATATTAATGGTAAACATTACGACTTCTTAAGCGAAGCCGAAGTCACCAATTTCTTAGCAGAAAAAACATCTACTCTTAGTGGCTCTACTATAGATCTCTATCGTGGTCTTACCTTTACCGAAGCCTACACTAGGGCGAATAAATCACAAGATGGTGGCTATTATAAGCAGCAAGAGCTTACAAAGAGTATGTGTAATACTATTGCCATTACTCAGAACCAAACACTAAAAGATGTAAGAGATAATAATACCTATATGGTAGGCAAACTAAAAGATGGTAACTGTTGGATGCTAGATAACCTAGCCTTAGATCCGACTGATCCTACTACCGCAGCTAATATGAACGAATCTAATACTAATGCTACAGCCGCTGCAATTTATAATCTCCTAAATGGTGGAAGTGCTATTACTGGTTGGTCGTCTGTAACGGTGGCAGATGTAGATACTAATTTTAATTCTCGTACTGCGCCTATGATTAATAACGCTAGTAAAGATGTTCTTATTACTTCCTATGGCCCGGCTTCCGTCAATGGACAGGCTAAAGTAGGTATCTATTACAACTTTTGTGCGGCTAGTGCCGGCACCTACTGCTATGAGGATGGACAAGGCATAGACATACCAGAAACACTAATAGACGCTTCGCAGGATCTATGTCCAGCTAGTTGGAGAATGCCTACCGGTGGAGACAATGGCGAGTACGCGTTTCTTTACAATAAATATAAAGCTCCAACAGCTGCCACAAATACTGCTAGCCTTCAATACAATTTTTCCACGCCACTTTCGGGTCTCTTTTGGGATGATTCGGTGTATGATCAAGGTGGAGGTGGACATTTCTGGTCATCAACTTCTCAATTATCTGATATGTATTTCTTAGATATTGGGCCGGCTCACACGTCTGTGAACAGTGTTGGTGGTTCTCGCTTCGATGGATATTCTATGCGTTGTCTGGTAGATAAAGATCCGGTTCCTGGCCCTGGCCCTGATCCTGGTCCTGGGGCAATCGAATGATTGCACCTTGGAATAGTTACTTGATAGCTTAGAATGCTTTGCCTTTTATTTCATAAAGAATAGATTAATCTGCAATGTCTAAATCTAGGGTGATGTTCAAGGTATAATCTCTGTATTTGGATTTGATTTCGTTATAGATTTGGCGGTATAAATCTTCTCGATTGGCGGTGGCGAAGTCGATAATGATATCAAGACTGATTGTTCTGTCGATATCGTCGAGATAGAAGCCATGCATTTCGAGAACTCCTAGATGTGAAAAAACGATTTTTTCGATGTCTTTTCTGATTTCGATAATATTTTGGTCTTTGGTGTTAATGGAATAAACACCAATAGTGTGAAGGATGACGTTGTATTTTTGAGAGATGGTTTTGGTGATGTTTCGTGAAAGTTTATCGATATCAGAGGCCGTCAAAGTGTCTGGGACTTCGATATGAACGGAGCCGAGATATTTATCAGGTCCATAATCAGTCAAAATGAGATCGAAGGCACCTTGGACGTTTGGAATTTTTGTGATTTCTTTTTTGATTTTACAAGATAGAGTGCTTTCTACTCTCGTGCCAAGAATGTCGTTGACGGATTTTTTGATGAGGTCAATGCCGGTTTTGATAATATAGAGAGAAACAAGAATGCCGACATAGGCTTCGAGATCGATTTGCCAAATCATGTAAATAATCGTGGATGCAAGAACTGAGATAGAGAGGAGGGCATCATTGAAAGCGTCTGTGCCACTTGCTACGAGGGAATCAGAGTGGACGGTTTTGCCGGTATTTTTGACGTATAATCCGAGAATAAACTTAATAAGGATACCGACAATGAGTATAATAATAGTGGTAGTTGTGTAATCTGGGATTTCGGGACTGATAAGCTTTTTGATGGATTCGATAAGGGCGGTAAGACCAGCATAAAGTACAATGACAGAAACAGTGAGAGAAGTAATGTATTCAATACGGCCATGACCGAAAGGATGATTTTTGTCTGGAGCTTTGCTGGCAAGTCTGGTACCTATGATAGTAATAATACTAGACATTGCATCGCTTAAATTATTGACAGCATCGGTAATAATGGCGATAGAATTTGCCATGAAGCCAATAAAAGCTTTGAGGCTTACTAAGATTAGATTAGCGATAATACTAATAATGCTGGTTTTAATGACGGTTTTTTCGCGATGAGATTTTGCTTTGTTCTTTGTCATGTATTTAGTATACTACAAAAGAATAACGCTATCCTATTATTGGATTATAATGTCGATTATGTTAAAAAAGTTTCGTTGATTGAAAGATTATTATAATTCTACTCCGTTTACGTAAAGTTTGTAACCATTTAGATGAATGTTGCTATTTGTGGTGTCGGCGTTGGTGAGGGATTTTAGATAAGTGTCGCCAGTGAGAGTGAGGGTACTGCTGGCGTCTAGAGTGAGGTTGACTTCGCCAGTGTTGTCGGCATTGATAGCACTTTCAAGGGAAGAGTTGGTAGTTAGATTGATGGTGAGATTAGAAATTGAGTCTACGACGATGTTGCCGATAGCTTCTTGGTTGGTGAGATTAAGTGTGACGATACCACCGTTACTGCCGGAGTTACCCCAGGAATCTTTTTGGATGCGAAGGAAATTGCCGGTTTTGTCATTGTTGATGATTTGATTGTTTTCGAGATTGATTTCGGCAGTGGTATTAGTGACGTAGAAACTATCGCCTTGGTTTGTCGTGATGGTGGAATCCTTTGCGTTGAAAACAGCTTGGCCACTGGCGGCGTCACCTGACATAGACTGGTAAAGAAAGATGTTTTTGTAGGTGGTAGATTGACCGTTTAGGGTATTATTGGTGTCGGTCAATGTAGTGTTTTCCAAAGTAACGCTGTTTTTTCCTTCAATTACGACGCCTTCGGAGGCGGTGGCAATAAGGTTGGCGTTTTTTACGGTGATATCAGCAGTGGAATAAATGGTAGGGGAGCCTTGACCAGTGGTTTTGTAAGTGCCTTGGTCAACAGTAACGGTACCGCCGCCTCGGTCGGAACGGATGGCGGCACTCGAAATGCCGGCGGTGTTGATAGTGAGATTTTTTGCATTCATAACACCACCACCGGTGGTCATGATACCACCGGAGTTGTTTTTGCTGGTAGTGATGGTGGAGTTTGAAATGTTGATAGTGGTACCGTCGGAATTACTATTATTAGTAGTAGCAGAACCACCGTAACTGAAGACGCCGTTGGCACCAGTGGCATCGGTTATGATGTTGGCATTTGTGATATTTAACGTGGCACCATCTTTGGCTAGGATGGCAGAGTTGGTGCCGTAGAAACTAGTGTTGTCGCCGCCATCGGAGTCGCCGGTTTTGGCGACGGTAATGTTTGATAGGTTCGCGGTGATGTTGCCTGAAGCCAGGATGGCGTTTTCGTCGGAGTTTGTGGAGGCGAAATCGCCGCTATTAATGGTTTCGTCTGTAGTGATCTCTTTAGCGGCGGAATAAGTAGTAGTTAGGGTGCTGGTGCCCATTGACGGAGTATTATTGCTAGTCGTATCGGTACTTACCGTGGTAATGATAAGAGCCCACAAAGCACCAAGAGTAATTACTAAGGCAGCGATGATAGAAGAATAGGTGATAATTTGTTTCTTTTCCATTGTTAATCCTTAGTTTTGTGATTTAGTGTTTTGATTTGAATTTGACGAAGAGGAATTGGTTTGACTGTCTGTGTTATCTGAACTGTTTTCGTTGGTGGGTTTTTCTGATGGGGCGGTTGACTGGTTGTCGTCGCTTGGCTTTTCTGGTGGAGTGCCACTTTGACTGCCACTTGGCATTTCAGGGGGAGTACCACCTGGCATTTGCATTGATTGGTTACTGCAATTTATACCGAGGCCGGCTAGTTTGATATAAGCAAAAAATGCGCCGGTTGAAATGACTGCACCGACTAGTACTCCAATTATGAAAAGAATGATTTTTTCTTTTGTGGCATCTTTTTTGATAGTTTTTTCGTTTTCCATAGATTTCTCCTTTATTAATTATTATACATGATTATTATTGTTGTTTTTTCTGGAAAGGAGCTTAAAATTGGCTAGAGATTTTTTTCAGTTTTGTTTGAGTTTGATAGGGCAGAATGATATTATAATTAAACAAGGATAAATATGAAAGTATTATATGTAGAAGACGCGATGTTTTTGGCTGAAGCCGTGAAACATAATTTGGAAAAGCAAGGAATTGAAGTTGACTTAGCTAGTGATGGTGAGGTTGGACTAGAGAATGCGATGAGTGATATTTATGATTGTGTAGTTCTTGACATTATGCTTCCGAAATTATCTGGTACAGAGATTTTAAGAAGGATGCGTGAAAGGAATGTGCAAACGCCAGTAATTATGCTTTCGGCTTTGTCGGAAGTAGAGACGAAAATTAGTCATTTGGATCATGGAGCTGATGACTATCTGGCGAAGCCATTTAAAACTGCGGAGCTAGTGGCTAGAATTAAGGCTATAGTGCGTCGTCCAAGGACTATTGATGCTATGGATATTACTTTTGGTGATTTGGTATTAGATAAGACTAATGCAACTTTGAATGGCCAACAGTTGACGGCAAAAGAAGTTGGAATAATAAGTGAGTTTATGAAGTCGCCGGAGCTTTTGATTAATAAGGAGCATTTGCTTGCGAAGATTTGGGGAGAAGATGGACTGGGTGAAGATAATTACATTGAGTCATATATATCACGTATACGTAAAATTTTAAGGAGTATTCATAGCAAGACGAGAATTGTAACTGTTCGTGGGCTTGGGTATAAACTAACAAGCAAAGAAAAATCAAGAGCATAACCATTTGTGAATTATATTAGTGAGTAGGAAAAATGTTTAGGAAATTACGAAATCGAATAATAATTATCACCATGACTATAACAACTGCGATTTTGATATTGTCTGGTGTTTTGATTATGGTGTTTTCGTCTACAATACGTCCGGAACCAAGACCTGTATTGGAAATCAATATTTCAAATCCGGTAGCTTATGATGATCAGGTACTCAAAGAGTATATTTGGAATGATCGGAAAGAGGGAAGCGAGCGTCTGCTTGTTACTTTGCTTGGTGTTGGGGTTATTATTGAGGTGATTGCTTTTTTGACTGTTTGGTTTGCATCGCAAAAAATAATTGAGCCGGTCGAAGAATCATATAATAAACAAAAAATGTTTATTGCGAATGCTTCACATGAGTTAAAAACACCACTTGCAATTATACAGGCTAATATGGAAGCACTTGAAATTGAGGAGGGAAGCGAAAAGTGGAAGGCTAATATTGAAACCGAAATTAATCATGCTAACAAACTAGTATTGGATTTACTACAGCTTGCGAAAATGGATGCTGGAAAAGTTGATATGTGCGTGTCCGAAGAGGTTGATTTGAAGAAGGAAATTGAAAGGCGAGTGGAGAGTTTTGGACCGAAATTTGCTGGTAAAATTAGTTTTAA
>CAMOIR010000034.1 GCA_946616455.1 uncultured Candidatus Saccharibacteria bacterium
ACGGGACTTGAACCCGTACGGGTTTCCCCATTCGATTTTAAGTCGAACGCGTATACCAATTCCGCCACCCGGCCACAGCCCTATTATATCACATAAATGATACTATGTTTCTCTTTTTCTCTAAGGTTTCCCTTATTCAGCTTTCTTACCCGAAAGATACTCTATCACTCCAGCCGCCGCTACCGCTCCATCACCTGCCGCCGTCACCAACTGACGCACCGTTTTAGTACGGCAATCTCCCGCCACGAACACCCCCTTAGCCGAAGTCCGACAATCCTCACTTGAAACAATATATCCATTCTTATCTATATCGACCAAATCCTTAAAAATACCCGTATTCGGCACACGCCCAATCGCCACAAACACTGCCACTGCATCCTCTGGAATCGGGTCATCGTGGTGGATATGATATACTTCGGAAGCGATATTTTTAAGATAGGCAATTTCGTGCTTAGCAGTGTTGCCGCTACCAACTACTACTACAGGCTTTCCTTTATAAAGTGCGCCGTCGCAAGTGGCACAGTACGAAATTGCACGATTCCCTGCACTTTTCGTTTGTGCATCACTCATTTTACGCGGCTCAGTACCAGTCGCGATGATGATGGATTTTGTTTTATACTCACCATCTTCAGTTTTTACAATTTTGTCATCCCCACTAACAACTTCAACCACCTCTTCATATTCAACCTCCGCACCCAGCTCTATCGCCTGCTGATATATTTTCTGCATCAATTCGGCACCTGAAACCTTAAAATCACCCGGCCAGTTCTCAATATTAATCGTATTAATAATCTGCCCACCATAAATTTTACTTTCTAGCACTAATGCTTTCTTCCCAGCCCGTTGCAAATAAATCGCCGCCGTCAGTCCGGCCATTCCCGCCCCAATTACGATACAATCATACTCTTTCATTTTACCCCAGCACCTTTTCCAGTTTTTTCATGGATGTTACCCCCACTATCCGATTCACTTCTTCACCGTCTTTCAAGAAAACTAAGCAAGGAATACTAGACACGCCATATTTCTCTGCCAATTCTTCTTGCTCATCAATATTCACCGCCGTCACTTTTATCTCGGGATGCGCCTTCTCAAATTCTTCTATCGTCGGCTTCATCATCTGACATGGCCCACACCAGTCTGCATAAAAATCTAGTAATTCCATTATATTAACTCCTTTATCTTAGCTTCCATTTCTTCTGGCTTATCGGTCGGCCCAAATCTTCCCACCACCTTACCGTCTCGGTCCACCAAAAACTTCGTAAAATTCCACTTGATAAATCCCTTCTCTTTCGAGACACCCGGCATCGCCGCAATTGCCTTCATCGCTAATTTATTCTTCATCCCCTTCGGTTCCGGATCGTCCACAATCTGTTCCTTCAGATACACATAAAGCGGTTCCGCCTTATCACCATTCACCTCAATCTTCGCCAACTGATCAAAAGTTGTCTTATATTTCGCTGTACAAAACTCATGTATTTCATCATCACTCCCCGGTGCTTGATGCCCGAACTGATTGCATGGAAAGTCCAAAATCTCCAACCCATCATCATGATACTCGGAATACAATTTCTCCAGCCCCACATACTGCGGCGTAAAACCACAGCCAGTGGCGGTATTTACAATCAAAAGCACTTTACCCTTGAGACTAGCAAGATCTAACTCACCACCGTCGCGCTTTTTGACTTTGTAGTCATATATGCCCATTCTAACTCCTATATTATATATAAATTATATCATAGCTTAATAAACTTTTTTTAAGCTGACTATACCTTATTTATTACCGGAATCACAATCGGTGTATGCCCAGTTGCATCAAACAAAATATGCGTAATGTCTTCCTTAATTTCTTCCTTCAAAACTTTCATTTCTGGATCTGTCGAAATAGACTTGTCCGTCTTTTGACGCAAATAGTGTCGTATCTTACCAATCAACTCTTCTGAATTGTCAAGATAAATAAATGCTCTCGATACAATATCTGGAGTCTTCATCAAATGTCCAGTCTTCTTAGAAAGCGTCAGTACGATCACAAAAATCCCCTCGCGCGAAATATGGATTCTGTCTTTTACCACAGCCTCATGCACTAGTTGATCGGCATCATCATACAGTTTATTTCCTACCTGGATCCTACCAGCCTTACGAATCGTTTTATCAGGCATTAGCTCTACGATATCACCATCATCTGCGACCAATATTCTATCACGCGAAATACCAAGCACATTCTCCGCCATCTCAGCATTATGTTCTAGCATATAAAATTCACCATGATACGGCATATAGTTTGTCGGGTGAAGCCTCGTTACAAATTCCACGTGATCTTCAAAATACGCATGTCCAGACAAATGCAAAGGTCCAATATTGGTAAGATGCGTCTTACCATTTTGAATCACCTGTGCACCCTCACGAAGTAAACCATCAACTGTAGACACCACATGCGGCTCATTTCCTGGAATTGGGTTAGAAGAAAACACGATAGTATCAGTTGCTTTTATTTTAATAAATTTATGTGCACCAGTCACCATTCGATTAAGTACCGCATTTAATTCACCCTGCGAACCAGTACAAACAATACAGATTTTTTCATCTGGAAGCTTCACAATATCTTCCATTTTTACAATAGTATCTTTTGGTACCTTGATAGATTTTGCTCGCAGCGCCACTTCAACGTTATTTATCATCGAAAATCCAGAAAATGCCACTTTTCGCCCCCTAGCCGCCGCTTCTTTCAAAATAAGCTCAATCCTCAGTATCTGTGATGAAAAACAAGAAATAATTACACGTCCATTTGCATAATGATCCATCACCTTACCCAGATTTTCACCCACATCGTATTCTGAATGTGGATGTTTACCTGGCGAATCAATATTTGTTGACTCGTTTAGCATCAAATCCACCCCCTCTTTTGCTACAATTTCGTCGATTCTTTCGTAATCTGTCTGTATTCCCATCGGATTGGCTTCCGCTCGCCAGTCACCAGAAAGATAAATCAAACCATTTGGCGTCCGCACCACTATTGCGGTGTTACCTGGGATCGAGTGCAAAGTATGGATAAATTCCACCGAAAAATGCTCCGAAACCTGAAATTTCTCATGTTTTAGAGGATTAACTATCTGATAGTTCAAATCTGGCTCCTCATCAAGTTCAGACATCTGTTTTTTAATCATGCCAATTGTAAAATCTGTCCCGTAAATTGGTACAAGATTGCCGAATTTCGGAAGCAAGTGCCTACAAGCACCAATATGATCTAGGTGCGCATGTGTAAAACAAATCGCCTTAACCTTGGCTAAATTATCTTCCAAGTATTTAATGTCCGGGATCAAATAATTAACTCCAGGATAATCTTCCCCCGCAAATAACACACCCATATCTACAACAATCATTTCTGATTTGTATTCAATAATGGTCATGTTCTTACCAATCCCAAATTCGCCCACACCACCAATCGGAATAATCTTTACCGCCTCCGGATCTTGTCGCATTTGCTTCAATTTCACATTTGTAATTTGCTCACCATTATAACCATTGTAGCGAGATTTATTTACGGGCACACCGATAATGTGCTGTGTTGCCTGTGCGTTCACATCCTGACTAAGCATCCTCTGGTGATGCACCATATCGCCCTTCTTTACGGAAACTAACAAATTCACCTTTCTCTGTTCTGCTTCAAGCTTCGCCTGAGCTTTAGCTGGCGAAATCGTCTTTTTAGTGGTCTTTTTAGCCGTAGTTTTGCTACTAGCACCTTTTTTTGCTGTTTTAACGGCACTTTTTACCATAGAGCCATTCTTAGCGATTAATTTCGCATCCTTGCCTCCAGGTGCAAAATTTGAATTAAAATTTCGGCTCTGTACCGCCTCAAAATCATCTACGCCCTTTATCTGGCTTCCCATAGCAGACTGAGCTAGTTTTCGCCCCTGTGATTCTTCAAACTGTTTTTTTATTCCCGGCAATCGCTCTGCCCTTGACTTCAAAAGCCGAGCGCGTCTCTGTTCTTCTGTTAAATTCATTTTTACCCTTTTTATTACAAGTAATTATTCGCTCTTTTTATTATATCAAACATAATCACGAAATGCAACACCATCCGTATGAATCTTTTTCGCCTCAAATAACACCGTTGGCACAGCCGGAGGGGGCGTAAAATCCGTCGATTTCAAAGGTAATCTAATACGAGTTTGATAATTCCGTGTTAACGCCAACCCTAACTGCGACGTATAGTGTCTACCATTGTTCAAAAGTTTCAACGCAAACTGTTTTTGTAAAATCAAATAGATCGCTTCCGGCGGATTATCATTTTCAATCAGCTTATGTAAAATTGCCGAACTAAGATGAAAAGGTGGATTAGAAAACACCTTATATGGTCCACTAGGTAAATGAAAAGCCATAAAATCCTTACACACCACTTCTACGTTTTCACATTTCTGTCGAGTTAGATTTGCCTTTAATTTTAATAACGCATCGGAATCAGGTTCTATTGCAATTACTTTAGAAACTTTCTTTGATAAAGCACTCGTAATCACACCAGAACCCGCCCCAATTTCTATCACAGTATCTCGTTTCTTGAGATTGGAATGCCCAATCAAAATCAGCGCCAATCTTGGATTTCTTAAAAAATGCTGCGACATAAGATGATTTCTTGACATATTGCTATATATTATATCTTTTTTTGACAATATATGCTATAATAGGTCTATACAGATTTGACCGACTCTTGCAATAGAGGCGGTTTTTTAGTTAATTATTAACAGTTTGTATATAGCTTAATACTAATATATGAGCATTGAGCAAACCTGAGAAAGAATCCGTAAAATTTAGGAAAATTTGTCAGCGAAACACCCATCCGGCGTGAGACGACAAATTTTCCGTTAAGAATTTTACAAATTCTTTCCCAGCGTGTAGCGAACTGCGAATAAATTAGTATAAACCAATACAGATTAAAAAGGAGCAAAATGGAAAACCTAGACCTAAAGCAAATGTCCACAATGGTTGATATTATCGCCGAAGAAAAAGGCCTACCAAAAGAAACAGTCTTAAATGTTATCGAACAAGCCATCGCTGCCGCCTGGCGCAAAGACAATGGTGACCGCGACATGAACGTACGTGCTGTCTTAAATACCAAAACCGGCGAAGCGGAAGTTTTTGTTGCCCGCGAAGTCATCGAGGATGATCTCGCCTATAATCCATCCACCGAAATCCCCCTCAAAGAGGCTAAGTCCATCAAAAAAGATGCCAAACTTGGCGACACTATCGAAGAAACATTCAAAGTTACAAGCTTTGGTCGTGTTGCTGCCGGTACCGCTAAGCAGGTAGTCATTCAACGCCTTCGCGAAGCCGAAAACGATGCTGTTTTGTCAGCTTACGAAAGCAAAATCGGTTCCATCGTCACTGGTACCGTATCAAGAGTAGAGCCACGTCTTGTTCGCATCGATCTTGGTCGTGCTACTGGCATCATGCCAAAAAGCGAGCAAATCGACGGTGAATATTACAATGTTGGTAGCCGCATAAAAGTTTATGTCAAATCAATCGAGCGTGGCGATCGTGGCACAGATCTTATCCTCTCAAGAGGTAGCGCCGAATTTATCGAATGCCTCTTCCGTCAAGAAGTTCCAGAACTCGAAAATAACACCGTAGAAATCAAAGGTATCGCTCGCGAATCAGGTCGTCGCACTAAAATTGCAGTTACTTCAACCGTACCAGGCGTTGACCCAGTCGGTACTTTCGTAGGCGGTCGCGGCATACGCGTCCAAGCCGTTATGAACGAGATCGGCGAAAAAGAAAAGATCGATATCATTACCTGGAGCGACAACGCCTCAGAATACATTCGTGAAGCTCTAAGTCCAGCCGAAATAATCAAGGTGGATATCGACGGCAAAAAGGCCAAAGTATTTGTTTCCCCTGAGCAGCAGTCTATTGCCATAGGCAAACAAGGTCAAAACGTCCGTCTTGCAAGTAAGCTCACTGGATATGATATCGATATCGAGCTCAACAAGCCAACCACCAAGAAAAAGAAGCAAAATGTTGAAGATTCTCTTCTCTCCGCCATCGAAGAAGTAGGCGAAGACGAAGCCGAGTCTTAAACACCTATAGCGTAAAACTAAAAATTGTTGTATAATAATACAAGTAAAGCAGGACTCTCGTAGTCCTGTTTCTTGTACTTTTATATTTTCTAGATAAGCTCAGTAACCGCTGTTCGCACTTTTGGCAAAAAAGAGGTGTAAAAATGCCAAAAAAAACGACCTGTAGAAGATTCTACACTCGTAACTAGTGGAAAGCAAAAGATCACCTGGGCAGCCAAACATATGCTTATCATAAACCAACTCATCAAAGAATACCAAGAAGCACAAAAAGCTTACCTCGAAAATGGTTTCTAATCAAAAGCCCAGCTAATTCAACTGGACTTCTTCTATAAAGAAAAAACCACCCGAATTCACGAGTGGTTTTTTATAATTTGGCACCTTCCTAGTTTCCCGCTGTTGCAGTATAATCGGCGCTACTGGACTTGACTTCTGTGTTCGGAATGGGAACAGGTATTTCTCCAGCGCTATGGGCACCAA
>CAMOIR010000035.1 GCA_946616455.1 uncultured Candidatus Saccharibacteria bacterium
AATCTGGTGGATCTTACTGGGCTCGAACCAGTGACCTTACGAATGTGAATCGTACGCTCTAGCCAACTGAGCTAAAGATCCAAAAACATGTTATAATTATATCATGAATCTAGAGTATTTAAAACAAGAACTTGAAAGCATTGAATCTTTTTTAGCTAATCCAAACGCCTTCTCTGATCCAGAATTTGCTGCGAAAGCCAAACGTGCCACTCTACTTCGCGAAATAGTCGAATTAAGTAGTAAAATTGCCCTAAAAAAGCAAAACCTCAAAGAAGCCGAAAAGCTTACGGAAGATCCGGACCTTGGAGAAATAGCCAAAGAAGATATTAAAACAATTAAAGAAGAACTGCCAGAGCTAGAAGCCAAGCTTGAGGAGCTCCTCATTCCAAAAGATCCTACCGACGACAAACCGGCTATCTTAGAAATCCGTGCCGGAGCTGGTGGCGACGAGGCTTCTTTGTTTGCGGGCGAATTGTATCGTATGTATTTAAAATATGCCGAATCTCATAACCTAAAATCTGAATTAATTTCCGAAAATCAAAATGAGGCCGGCGGTACGAAAGAAGTGATCTTTAAAATATCTGGCGATAATGCATACGGTCAATTGAAATTTGAAGGCGGAGTGCATCGCGTTCAAAGAGTTCCTGTCACCGAATCGCAAGGACGTATCCACACTTCCACTGTCACTGTAGCCGTTCTCCCAGAAGCAGCAGAACAGGATCTCGAAATAAATCCCGAAGACCTCCGCATTGATATCTATCGCTCAGGCGGACACGGCGGCCAAGGAGTCAATACGACCGATTCCGCAGTTCGAATTACTCACATTCCAACTGGTATAGTAGTAGCAATGCAGGACGAGCGTTCCCAACAACAGAATCGCATCAAAGCCATGAATGTTCTCCGTTCCCGTCTCCTTGAAAAGAAAAAAGAGGAAGAATTAAAATCTGCTTCTGAAGCACGCAAATCTCTCATTGGCACCGGAGATCGCTCCGAGAAAATTCGCACTTATAACTTTCCTCAAGATCGTGTCACAGATCATCGTATCCATTATTCTCGCTCCAATATTCCTGCTGTAATGAATGGCGACATCGACGATATAATCCATGAGCTTACAAAGCATGAACGTGAACTCCAAGAATAACAAGACCAAGGCAGGTGACAAACTTAAAATAGGCCCACGAAATGCTCGCAGAAGTAATATTTCAGACAAAAAGAAAACCCAGCAGAATCCACCTAGAGCCTACACTGAAGGCATTCAAGATTTTTATGGTCGCGACTTTATCGTTACGCCAGACGTCTTAATACCTCGACCAGAGACCGAGCAAATAATTGACGCCACTCTAAACATCGCTGGCAAACCTTATTTGCCCGGCGTTAAACCATCCAAGGGTAGATTAAAAACCAATCCAATCATTCTAGATGTCGGCACCGGCTCAGGATGTATCGCAATTACAATAAAAAAAGAGTTAGAAAATGCAGAGGTTTACGCAACAGACGTTTCAGAAAAGGCGATTCAAATAGCACAAAAAAACGCTGTAAAACACAACGCCCATATAAATATAATTATATCATATCTACTTGAAAAAGTCAATATTACCCCTGATTTAATTGTTGCGAATCTTCCCTACGTCGACAAAGATTGGAATTGGATAGACAAAGGAACATTGGCGTATGAACCTAGTATAGCGCTCTACGCCAACGATCATGGCCTTGCACTTATCAAAGAATTAATCGATCAGGCAAGTTTGCGTAAAATCAAATTTCTAACTCTTGAATCTGACCCATGTCAACACGAGTCACTAATCGAGTATGCAAAACTAAGAAGATACAAACACATAGAAACCAGGGGTTACATTATTTGCTTTGAATACAAAAAGTCTAGTAATGATTAATTATTTCTTGTAGGCTCCAAGTGTAACGTTTACGGCAATTTCATTACCATCGCGAAGTACGGTCAGTTGAACGGTATCGTTCGGCTTATATTCACTAACTAAATCGGAAAGCGTTCCGGCTTCACCGACCTTAACGCCGTTTACTGCAAGTACAATATCCTTGTCTTTTAAGCCAGCTTTGGCAGCAGGTGAATCTTTTGTGATTGCAGAATAGGTAGAAGAACTATATAAATAAGCACCAGAAGTCACAGGAAGGTTGTAGGCTTTTGCTGCATCCGGAGTAATTTGAGTCGAGTATACACCGAGAAAAGCACGTTCTGCTTTGCCTGTTTCTTTCAGTTGAGCAAGCATACCTTTAGTAGATGAAATTGGGATAGCAAAACCCATGTTTTCGGCAGAGGTAGACGTAGCCGTATTGATACCAATTACTTCACCAGCCGCATTCACGAGTGGACCACCAGAATTACCAGAGTTGATTGCTGCATCGGTTTGGATCATATCCGACAAAGTCTCTACGTTGTAAGAAGATCCATCAGAAGCTGTCACGGAGCGACCTACACCAGAAACAATCCCAGAAGTAACGGAATTTTTATATTCACCGAGAGCATTCCCAATTGCGATTACCTGTTGCCCAACATTAATAGTCTTAGAATCGCCAAGAGTAGCAGCTGGCAAATCAGAAACGTCTTTTATCTTCAAAAAGGCAACGTCATTTAATGGATCGGTGGCGACAACTTCCACATCCTCGTATGAAGTGCCATCATCGAGGAAAACCGTTACTTTTTTGGCACCATTTATTACATGTTTATTAGTAATAATATAACCATCAGCAGAAGCGATTATACCCGTACCAGCAGCACCAGTATCATAGCTTTGCCCAAAGAAATTGGTTACAGTCGAAGAAGTGACTATCGAGACCACACTTTTTGAAACTTTTTCTGCAATCTCTGCAATTGAGCCCTCCACGAAATTAGCTGAATTTCCGTCAGTGCCACTATTTAAAAAGGTTATCGGAACACTTGTCTTGTCGAGCGCAATCCAGCCAAGCGCAAGTCCTCCGGCACCAAGTGCCAATGCAAGTACAGACATAATGATTGCCGCATTGCCTGCCGTCGACTTTTTTTCATTAGATGCAATTTGTTCTAAGGTTGATTTTTTATCTTTTGCACCTCTGCCTAGAGAATCATCTTCACTGAATACTTTTTTCTCCGAAAACGGTTCTGTTTTTTCTGCATCTTCGGCTTTTAAATCTTTTTTGGGTTCGTGATTAATCACATTCTCTTTAGTGTCTTCCATTTAACCTCCTTTTATATATTAAACAATGGATCGCTAAACCAAATTACAATTATACTGACCAGTATAATACCAAATATCACAGGACCTATTATATTCTTGAACCTGAAATCTTCCTGAAATTTTATCATTGCTTGTCTAGCATAATTATAAATAAATGCAAAAATAGTTAAGATGATGGCTAATTGAGGTATTCGGATGCCGGTGTTCCCGAAAGTATATATAATAGACCAAGAATGACATAGCCATGCAACCTCACTAAACATCAAGCCACAAATCAAAGTAGTTAGAGTAAAATCCTTATCCACACTTTGCACCAATACGTGACGACTAGCTGCATAGCCCACCATAAAAGAAAGCAAAACGATAAAAGATGCATCAAGATTTGAAGTCATAATTGTTGATGCGGAAATACCTAAAAACACTGCTACAAGTGACTGGGCCAAGGTTGCATTTTCAGAGGACAAAGGTTTAATAAATAATAGCCAAATACAGTAAAAAGCCATTAAGATAAAATCGACCGGCAAAAAAGTAGCACCGGCAAAATAAGTCAAAATTACCACACTAAGGCCAACGATCAAGTCTACGAGATTAGATTTAATATTTAACCAAAGGTATCTAGAACGTACTGCAAATATTCGCCATTTTGAAACCAGGATTAGTAGTATACCAATAATAGGACTCCCCGAAAGAACAGTAATCAAAACAGAACCAACACCAAGCAATATGTTAAGGAACACATGCACCATATTACTTGCTATATTGCGAGATTTTCGTACTAAAACATAATCAGCCATACTCTTATATTATAGCAGATTATTTAAATTAAGTTTAAAATTATTATGATATAATTAAACAAATGGAAGCAAATTTTTTTCAAAAACATCCTCTATTCAAGGATTTACTAAGTTTATCTGGGTTTATTATCGCAATAATACTTGGTACGATTTTTTTGAATACCTTCATATATAGGTCATACAATGTCGTAGGTGGTAGTATGGAGAATACTCTTCATCAAGAAGATCGAGTAATAGTTAACCGTGCTGCAGTATCTTGGTCGCATTTTTTGGGGCAAGAATATGTACCGGAACGAGGTCAAATTATTGTATTCTTAAACGAAGATGAGAAAAAAGTTGAAGAATACAAAAAGGCTGGAATAGAACATCCTATGACCTGTTCTGTGCCCACCAATGTTAGTGATCAATATATTATTAAAAGAGTAATTGCCTTTCCAGGAGAAAGAGTAGTAGTAAAAGATGGTACAATGACCATCTATAACGAAGAGCATCCCGAAGGGTTCGTTTATGATGACTATTGGCGTACATCCGATACAGACGGCCCGAAAGCACACACCTCGGGAGAAGTTGATACCACTGTACCACAAGGCGAATTATTCGTGTCAGGAGACAACCGCGAAGGGTCTAATTCATGGGACTCTAGAAACGGTCTTGGCACTATACCATATTGCCGTATTATTGGACCAGTTATTTTGAGGCTTTTCCCATTCGAAAAACTAAGAACATTTTAGTCCACAAAAAATCATAGGTTAATAAATGAATGCACAAAGCAAAACAATGCTTTGTGTATTCTTTCAGGTTATTACCAACATAAATAAATGAACTTAATCCAAAATATCACCTATTAACTTAGTAGAATCATTCTCTGGCAATTCTTCTACATTCTTCAACTTACGTTCAATTGAACGAGAAGTTGTTTTAGCAGATTCGATTTTATTAGCTGATTCTTGAAGCTTCTTTTGAACCCCCTCCAATAATTCTGAAAACTTCCCAAATTGGGTTTTAACTGCTCCGAGAGTCTGCCATACTTCAGCAGAGCGTTTCTCGATGGCAACCGTCTTGAATCCCATCAGGAGTCCATTAAGTGCTACCGGCAAAGTAGAAGGACTAGTAATCGAAACATGGTATTTTTGACGAAGTTCGTCTGATAGCCCCGGTATTCGTAGTATTTCTGCGTATAGCGATTCGGTAGGCACAAACATGATGCCAAAATCCGTCGTCATTGGTGGGTCTAGGTATTTAGTGGAAATCTTTTTAGCCTGTTCCTTCACGTCTGTTGCTAGTGCTTTTGAAAATTTCTCAATCTCTGCTTTGTTGCCATTATCGTAAGCCGCAATCAGGCGAGAGTAGTTTTCTACCGGGAACTTAGAATCGATTGGAAGAAAAACGAGGTTTTCTTTATCTTTTCCTGGCATCTTGATGGCAAATTCTACTCTATCAGTACTTCCTTTTTTTGTGATTGCGTTTTCCTCGTATTGAGACTTATTCAAAATATCTTCAATAATGGCCCCGAGCTGTACTTCTCCATAGATACCACGGGTTTTTACCCCTTCCATTACTTTTTTTAAATCACCAACGCCAGTTGCTAAATTTTTCATTTCGCCAAGACCTTGATACACCTGTGTCAGCTGTGTCGATATTGACTTAAAACTCTCATTAAACCTTTTTTCTACTGAAGCTTTTAATTTTTCATCAACAGTTTCACGCATCTCCTCTAATTTTTTTTCGTTTCCAGTTCTGAGCTGTTCTATACTTTTTGCATTAGTGTTTTGTATGCGCTCTAGATTATCATTAATCTCTTTACGATTTTCTCTGAAATTCCTATCGATAGAAGGGTTAATTTTGTTGATTTCGCCCTCCATACGGATAATTCTTTCATTCATAGCCTTAAACTCATTGGAATTACTTCTAGTGGAATTGATCTTAATTAAAAAAACAACCGAAGTAATCAAAAGGACAATAATAACTATGCTTAAAATAACCAATACCATATCCATATTAGTATTATATCACATAAAGAAAGGTTGATTAATTATCACGCTCTGATTCTTTGGAGACGACATATGCAGTTGCACCAGCGGCCAGCGTTGCACCAACCGCTGCCAAAGCAATAATAGGAGAATTATTAGAAGAATCTGGATTAGTGTTGTTCATTTTTTCAGAAGAGTTATACTCTCCAAGTGGAGCATAATAATTATCAGAGCTTTCCATATTAGTGGTATCGTCAATGTTTGCAGATCCACCTGTTTGTGTACTACTACCCTGCGAAATTGCAGGTGCATTGGTGTTACTAGTAGACGAAAGGCTATTATTCAATTGATTTTGTTGACCCTGTTGACCAGATCCATTTTGTCCACTATTATTCGATACTGTCATCGCCGACCTGAAGGCTTGCACTAAGTTCATGTCAGAATTTGGATTGCTCA
>CAMOIR010000036.1 GCA_946616455.1 uncultured Candidatus Saccharibacteria bacterium
TATAGGCCTTACAGCTGTTCCAATGCTTTGAAGTCGACTTTGGCAAGTTTGGTTTTAGGGAGCTCATTGAGAAAACGGATTTCGCGTGGGATTTCATATTTAGCAAGATGTTTTTTGTAGATATTGTTTAATTCTTTTTTAATGGCACGTTCCGATGCGTTTTCGGCTGGTACGACAAAGACAACTACCTTTTCACCACGGAGCCTGTCTTCGCGCCCAACAGCAGCACATGCGGTGACCTTATTACATTTAAGAGTTACATCTTCGATATTGGCAGGATATATATTATATCCATTACTTATAATCATTCGCTTCAAGCGAGCGCGAAAATGAATAACACCCTTAGCGTCAGCGTAGCCGATATCGCCAGTGCGAAGATATTTTTTGTTGCCAATCTTAATGAAAGCTTCTTCGGTTTCTTTAGGTTTTCCTAAATAACCCTTCATTACGCTTAGGCCGCGTACTAGTATTTCACCATCCTCACCAAGTTCAGCAGGTTTTTTGGTTTTAAGGTCCATGATTATGACTTCGTTGTCTGGTAATGGATAGCCAATTCCGTCCGGATCTTCAGCAACAGACGTAGGCGAGAAGATAAAGCCTCCGGATGCTTCTGTGAGACCATAACCATTTTCGATCACGGCTTTTGAACCATGTGAGTGCAGGAAATCATTGATTTTTTCCTTACTGGCCATGCTAATCATATCACCACCAGAAACTACGTATTTGACAGTTTTTAGATCATCTTTTTTAAATTTAATCTTAGTGAGATAATCAAAAACCGTAGGTACACCGACCAAAACGTTGACTTTATACTTGGTGATATAGCTTTTGAATTTTTTGGGATTGAATTGGGGGATTAAGAATGAGCAAGCGCCATTAAATAGTGGCATATGAATACAACACCCTAGTCCAAAGGCGTGAAAATTTGGCAAGAAGGCCATAAAAGAAAAATCTGGCTTGAATAGTTCTGGAACCAAGTATTTAGCACCCAGTGCTTGAGCGTTGAAGTTGAGATTTGAAAGAATAATGCCTTTAGGCTTACCGGTAGTACCACCGGAATACATAATTACCGCATCATCGCTAGCATTAACACGTGCATGGGGATTGCCGATAAATTTATTGGCTTTTAGTAAGAACTTATCCCATGTAATAACATGTTGTGATTTCTTGATATGGTTTTTGCGACCTTTAGTCAGTTTATAGATACCTCTCACGATAAGAGCCATGGAGCGAGTGGGAGAAACCACAATAATGTGTTCTAGTTCAGTATTTTTGATAATTGCCTCAACTTTTGGGTACGAAATATCAATACAGAGAATAATGTTGGAATGCGACTGGTTGACGTAATCTTCAATCTCTTTCTCGGAGGAAAGTGGGTGTACCATATTGGCTATTGCACCAACCTCATTAATTGCATAAAACATATAGATGGCTTCTGGGGTATTTGGCATGCACACCGTGATACGATCACCCTTTTTAGCGCCAAGCGTTTTGAGAGCGGCAGCTACTTTGTTTATTTTCTTTATGAGATCTTTGTAGGTGATTTCAGTGTCAAAATACTGCAAAGCGGTATTGTGAGGCCATTTGCAAGATGACTCATAAACAACATCGTAAAGACCACCTTCCGGATATTTAATATCCTTCGGCATTTTGTCGATGTAGCTATACTTAGCACGTTCTAATTTCATATCGATTTTGCGCAAAGTATTCTTAATTTTATTGTATACATATTCTAATGGCATATAATCATTTTATCATATATTGTGATATAATTTTAACTATGGATAGAAACTTTAAAGTACGCGTAGTCGTCGGTCTTAGTATTTTTGTCATAGCACTAGTCGGATTATATACCTTTGATAGTGTACCGTTTAAGATCTTGTTTGGTTTTTTTGCCCTCATGTCAGTCATCGAGCTTCTTAGCTTCTTCAAGAAAAAGCACGGTGCTTTAACTATTTTTTTGGCCCTACTTGAAATTATCTTTTTGATTTGTAGTGTGGTTTTTGTTTCCCAAACTAGTGTAGATTATTTTTGGTATATAATCTTGGGCGTGCCTGGATATGACGTTTTTGCGTACCTCTTTGGGAAACTATTTGGTGGGAAATTGTTTAAGAAATCACGCCCATTTCCACATATTTCCAAGAACAAAACCTGGGAGGGTACGATTCTCGGGCTTATCATGGCTGTCGGCATGGTAACCATCAAGATGATATGTGGAGGAAGTTTTGCAACCGATTGGATGTATTTGCTCTGTGGGCCGCTAGCGTTAATTGGTGATTTATTTGAGAGCTTTTTGAAACGCAAGTTTGACATAAAAGATTCTAATGAGATTCTAATTAAAAATAAGTTCTTCGCCGCAATTGAGACCTGTGTTGGTGGTTCTGAGGGGCATGGTGGGTTTCTTGATCGTATTGATTCGACAGCCTTTGCCTGCACAATACTTCTTGTGATTTCAATGACTATTTGATCGGTAGTAGTGATATCGCGTAATTGAATATCAATGTAATTCTATTTGATGACTTTTGGCCACAACTTGATAAGATAATCGGCACCGGAATAGACCGTAAGTAATAGAGCGAGATAGAGTGCAATCTGGCCAAGAATGCCGATAATAGTGTTATTTAGGACCAGGTTTGCAAGCAGGGTGATAAGTGCAGTCATTTGGACGGTGGTTTTTAGTTTACCGTAAAAAGATGCAGCTACTGTAATGTTGTTCTTTGCGGCCATCATACGCATACCATCTACAGCAAGGTCACGAACCAAGATAATCGCAAATACCCAAACTGGTACTATGCCTATGTAGACTAAAACCAAAAAAGCGAGATCTACCAACATTTTGTCGGCTAAGGGATCCAAAAATGCACCGAGGTCAGTAACTTGTTTGGTTTTTCTGGCCCAAATGCCATCAATTTTGTCGGTGATAGCAGCCGCGATGAAAACCACTAAAGCTACAATCGCTGCCCAAGTATATGGTATTAAGGCAAATATTAAAAATATGACCGATAAAACCATGCGTAAAATAGTGAGATACGTGGGGCCGGTAAGCATATTCCGAGCCACCTTACTCATACGATATCCCTTCGGTGTTCAACTTTCCAAGCGCGGATGCCAGCGAAGCGTGCAGCAAGAACGTCGGTTGACCATTTGTCGCCCAGCATTACAGTTTCTTTGGGTTTGTAATTGTATTCACGCATCGCTTCAGTCAGTTTGGTGCTCATGGGCTTTTTTGCCCACCAGACACAGTCCACATTAATAGGTTCGCAAAACTTTTGCATCATTTTTTTGCGACCATTGTTTGAGATAATTACGATCTTGACGCCAGCATTTCTGCAATCTTCTACCCAATCTTGGAGTTCGTCAGCGGGTTCTTTTTCGGAATGAAGGCGCAAGGTATTATCAAGGTCACATAGTAATAATTTGACGCCTTCTTTTTTGAGAAGACTAGGAGTAACGTCCTCAAAACGTTCAAATTTTTTGTCTGCGCGAAAAATACTCATGTATCTATTTTAACATGATATAATAAATATATGTACGATAAATTCCGTGAGTTTGTGGAAGACAAGCAAAAACTTTGCGTAATCCAAGCCGAGAATCCTGACGGAGATTCTCTTGGAAGTGCAATAGCCCTCGATTATCTTTTGGATGGAAAAGATATTTCACTTTATTGCCCAGTTGATATTCCGAAATATTTGAGATACTTTACCGATTGGTCAAGAGTAACGAATGATTTTGACTATAAAGCAGATGGGTACATCATCGTAGACACTGCTGCTGAAGTCTTGCTGTCAAAGCTTTTAGACGATACCGCTATTCGTAATAGATTATACTCAGCTCCAGTCCTCGTAATAGATCATCACGAAACGCCTGACGATATCAACTTTCCACACGAAAGCATCATTGAAGTACGTACGGCATGTGCAGAGTTGATTTACAGTATCGCAAAAGAGCAAGGTTTTTCCATCAATAAAGAAGCAGCAGAAGCGATTTTTCAGGGCATCCTATCTGACACGTTAGGACTCACTAGCGCTTCTGTAGACGCAAATACTTTTGAGATTGCCGCAGAGCTTACTCGTCTTGGTGCAAATATCTCAGTTCTAGAAGATCGAAGGCGAGAATTTATGAAGAAATCCCCTCGAATCTTGGATTACAAGGCTGATTTGATTAAACGAATCAAGTATTCTTTAGACGGAGAGCTAGCCACAGTACACATTCCCTGGGAGGATATTCGTGAATATTCAGATGAATACAACCCAAATGTACTAATACTAGAGGAGATGCGTTTAGTCGAAGGGGTAAAAGTCGCCATCGCGATTAAAACTTATCCAGACGGTAAAGTTACTGGCAAAATTCGTACGAGCACCGAAGCCCCAATAGCAGATAAAATCGCTGGATACTTTGGTGGTGGTGGTCATCCGTACGCCGCTGGGTTTCGTACCTATGATACTACTTACGAGGATACAATTAAAGAGCTAGTGCGAGTAATACCAGATTTATTAGGAGAAACAGAATGAAAAAACTAATTCTTACAAACACTTATGATGTCTGCAAAAGTGGCGAGCCGAAGCTTTGCGTGGTGATGATTCATGGTATTGCGTCGGATTCTACTTCTTATAATGAGGCTCATGAATACTTTGAGTCTGAGGATAAAGTCAAAGATGTAAGATTCGTGAAACTAGACCTACTCGGCTCTGGACTTTCTTTAAAAGATGATTCCCTAAATTATGATTATGATGAACAAATTACGGCGCTTCATAATGCAATTTCTGAATTAAAGTTAGATGTGCCATTGGTATTAGTTGGACATTCACTTGGAACTTTTATCGTGACGAGATATGCTAGTATCCATAAAGATGAGGTAGCGGGGTTAATCCTGATTTCACCACCAGTTTATACTGAAGAAGATTATAAAAATCCATTATTCAAACTTGGGATGGAGGCATTTAAGCGAACCATAGCTGCAAGAAATGCCAAGACTTTAAAGGAAAAAGCCTTCATAAATTCAATGGAAAACATTGTTATGGACCGTAAAAACTACAGTGTATTAGCTAAAATCAGTACCCCTACTGTAATTATTTATGGCAAGGAGGATCAGTTGATTGCCTCACATAATATTCCCGAATTATTGAAGAAGAATCCTCACATTACAGCTATTAGAACTTCTGGTAGACACGGAGTGTCACGTGATAAATATACAAAAATACCAGCCATATTAAAGGAGATGATTTCTAATGAGGTTATATAACACTCTAGGGCGTAGAATCGAGGAGTTTCGTCCATCTGGTAGGGAAGTGAGAATTTATACTTGCGGACCGACGGTTTATTCAAAGGCCCATATTGGTAATTTGACTGCCTATATTTATTGGGATTTACTCATAAGGACTTTGAAGGCAAATGATTATAAGGTGAAACGAGTACTAAACTTGACCGATGTGGGGCACTTGGTGTCTGATGGTGACGAAGGCGAAGATAAGCTCGAGAAGGGTGCCGCCAGGGAAGGGAAGTCTGTCTATGAAATAGCGGAGCAGTATATTGATTTGTTTCAGCAAGATTATAGGGCGCTAGAATTAGTGGAGCCAGAAATTTGGGCCAAGGCAACTGATTACATTGAGGACGACATAAAGGCGGTGGACGAAATGACAGCGAATGGTTTTACCTATGAAACTAGGGATGGGGTATATTATGACACTTCGAAATTTGCTGAATATCCAGATTTTGCTAGACTGGATTTGGCTGGATTAAAGGCAGGGGCTAGAGTAGGGTTCTCGAATGAGAAGCGAAACGTGTCTGATTTTGCTGTATGGAAGTTTATTCAGCCAGGTGAGAAGCACGCAATGCGGTGGGACTATTTGGGCAAACCAGGTTATCCTGGATGGCATCTAGAATGTGCGACTATCATCCATAAAGAACTGGGTGAGCCAATCGAAATCCATTGTGGTGGGATTGATCATATTCCAATACACCATACTAACGAGATTG
>CAMOIR010000037.1 GCA_946616455.1 uncultured Candidatus Saccharibacteria bacterium
AACCTAAGGCTAGAGAGTACCAACTCGGATAATGCTACTGGTGCCTTAGCCCAAGGCTATGGCACTAGTGCTACTTATGGTAACTTCGGAGGCTTAGCTGACGCTGAATCTGATAACTTCTCAAATTCCACCACCGCAAACAACCTCTACTACAGTGGCACCCAATCAGGTACTGCCAGTATTAATATCGGCACTACAAATTACCCAGGCCGCCGTATGCCACGCTATAATAATCTAAATACCCAGAATAGAGCCACTAATCCAACTAGCAATACCTTTGCGGATGATAACACTACTGGCGGTATGTATAGTTACGGCAACTACTACACCTGGCACGCTGCTATAGCTGATCTCACCTATAACGGTACTAATAACCAATCTACTACTGGTACTTCACTATGTCCAGCTGGTTGGCATCTACCAATTGGTGGTAGAAAGGCGAATGTAGAAGTTAGTGAGTTCTGGAAAATGTCTCGCGCTACTATTGGAGCTGACCCAGCTAATTTCGCTAATGATGTCTTCTATTACACTGGTACACCAGAAGGAACAGATGCATCTAATAAGTTAAGGGCTTATCCAAATAACTTCCTCTACTCTGGCTACTTCGATACGTCGTCTGCCTACAGTAGAGGGTCGGTCGGCCTCTATTGGTCGTCTACTGTGCTCGGTAGCATCTACAGCTACAATCTTAACCTGGATAGCTCCTATGTGCTCCCAGGTACCTATAACTCCGATAAGTACAACGGTCAAAGTGTTAGATGTACAGCTGGCTCCTAGCTTGAACTGTATCCCTGAAATAGGGTAAACCCCTCCTTATAAATCAATTCTAATTATAAAGCACACAAAGTAAAATCTTAACTATAGCTTTTTCGAAGCAAGTAGCTAAGGCCTTACTGTCTTTAATATGCTTCGTACTGTTTCAAAAATAGCCTCCGCTTCAACGGAGGCTATCATCAAATATATTAAAGCCCATCAGCTAAACCAACAAACTCTTATCTGATTAATATCTAAGCTGCGTATGAAATGTTTTGTGCCATGGCTTGTGTTTCGAGGGCGGCCAATCTTTCGGCATCGTTAATTGCAGAGTTCACGCAGTGCTTTACGCGGGCCTTTTCCTCAGCCTTTTTTGCATCATTCCAACGATCAAGTGTACCTACTAGATAACCAGTGATACGGCGTAGCCTTTCAAACTTACCTTCTTCAAACCATTCTGAATGCTCGTCAAAGTATTCCTTCATTGCTGCATCACCTGCTTTCTCGCCAATCAATTTCATACCTACTTCTACTAAACATGATACATGCATGGTTTCATATTGATCAAAATCCGCTAGGGCTTCTTTTACCTCTTTTTCACTAACTTTTGCATATCTTGAAATTGATTTCACAAAACGTTTCAAGTCAAAATTCTCGACTTCATTTTGATTTTTGTAAATTATTTTCTTCATGGCTTCCTTTCTTTTGAGCAAGCAACGTACTCCTAGGAGCGTTGAGCCCACCGATTAATTTTATAAGCATTACCTACAATCTATTATAAACCCCACATATAGCGTTGTCAAGAACATTTCACCACTAAATATAGCGTTTTTCCACAAATATTTTAATGAGTGACAAATTTGGAGGGAACCCTAAAATACTTGCGAAGCAAAAATTTGGAGAGGGAAATGATTTGACAGGCCCCCATTGAAAAACATATATGATAGAATAAGAGTATGCCGGAGTTGCCAGAAGTTGAGACCATTCGCCGTGGTCTCATCAAATATGTTAACCATCAAAAACTTCTGAAAACAGAAGTTCTTTGTGATAAATCATTTATTGGTCATCCAGTTACGGGCACTATAATAAGTATTCGTCGTTTCGGCAAGGCCTTGGTGCTCGATTTGGATAGCCAAAACTCTCTTCTCATCCATCTTCGCATGACTGGGCAATTAATTTTTGATCCAAATCAACAAAGCCCTACTTCGCGAAAAGATCGTTTTGCTGCTGGTCACCCAAGTGACAATTTTACTGCAAAGTTACCCAACCGACAGACTAGGGTTATTCTCACATTTGAAAATGGCGTACTCTATTTTAACGATCTACGCAAATTTGGTTTTATCAAGGTAATTCCCACAAAGGAAGTCTTAAACGACGCTTTTATCAAAAAACTAGCACCAGAACCATGGCAAATGCGATCAGAAGAATTCTATAATCGTTTAAAAAAACATCCAAAATCTTGCATCAAAGCTACTATTCTTGACCAATCCATTATTGCTGGTCTAGGCAACATTTATGCCGATGAAGCATTGTTTGCTGCCAAGATTCATCCAAAACGAAAAACAGATACAATCAGTAAAAAAGAAAGTGAAGCACTCTTAAAAGCTGCTTGCGATGTCATGAATAAATCTATCGAATCTGGTGGTTCTACGATGAAAACTTATGTCAAAGCCGACGGTACAAAAGGGGATTATCTGGAACTTTTTGCACAGGTTTTCCACAGGCAAAATCAGCCTTGCCCTCGCTGTGGTGCTATAATTCAAAAAATCAAAGTGGCTGGCCGTGGCACCCATATTTGTCCTGAATGTCAGAAGGAGTTAAAAAATGATTAAACTATTTTATGGCAACGACCGCGTGCGCGCTTTGCAAGATATATCCAAAATACTAGGGCCAGATTATGAGATCATAGAGGGCATTAACTTGACTGAAAATGACCTCCCTAGTTTATTGCTCGGCAATTCACTTTTCTCTGATTCTCGCAAAATCCTGATTCGTGATTTGTCCGACAATAAGCTTGTCTTTGAAAAACTCGTAGATTATCTTCAAACTAAACACTCAGTAATCATTTTAGAAATCAAACTAGACAAGCGCTCTGCCGGATATAAAGCTCTTAAAGACAAAATTGAAATAAAAGAATATAGCCTCCCAAAAGATTTAGCTTTGAACCAAGTATTTGATATTTATAATACCGCTAAAAGAGATGGCAAAAAGGCAGTCCAAATACTAGAAAATATCAAAATAAATGAAGATCCAATTATGTTTTTTGGCTTGCTTGTATCACAAGCAATCAAAGATTACGACAAAAAACAGGGAAACAAAGAAAAGAAAGTTCTAAAAGAACTTTCTAAACTTGATCTTGAATTAAAATCTTCTAGGCTTCAGCCTTGGCTTTTGATTGAGTCTTTTTTGCTGCGGCTTTCTTCGTTGTAGTAACCTTTTTAGCAGCAACCTTCTCTAGTTTCAGTCCAGCTTCTTTAGCCATAGCATAAAGTTTTGCCTTTCTCCTAGAAGCGGTGTTTTTCTTGATTAAATCCTTCTTCACTGCTTTGTCGTATTCGGATTGAACCTTTGCTAAGTTTTGTGAAGTTGGATTGTCACGAAAAGCCTTAAGAGCGGCTTTGATAGATTTCTTAATCTCTACATTATGCTCAGTTCGCTTGACTGCTTGCCTCGCGGCCTTTTTGGCGGATTTAATAATCGGCATTTTCTTCCTACTTTAATGATTAAATAATTATTTCGTTCATTATAACTCATTTTTAAGAAAATGTAAAGAGTAGTTATCTATAAACGGATTTCTACTAAATCGCAGGTATTTTAGCTAAAGAATCTCTTGCTAATTTTATAAGCTTATGGTAACATAAAAATATAGAAAGGTAAAAATGCCTGATAATAATCAAGATACAACAACTCAAATAACAAATCCTACTCAAACAGGCACAGTTCCTGCTCCTCAAGCGACGGACTCCAGTGCCCAGCCTGCTTCTGCATCAGCCCCTATTGCGACCTCAGTGCCACCAGTTGCTACAGCAACTCCTGCTGATGCTGCCATGCCAGCAGATTCTCCCATTGTTGATCCGCTTCTGATGTCTACTCCACCAGCTCCCACAGAGCTTTCTTCAAACATACACGCCGAAGTTGCCAAAAAAATAGGCGAGTCCCACAATGTCTTGATTGCCTTGTCAAGTGATCCCTCCGTAGATGAAATGTGCTCCGCTATCGGCTTATCTCTTTTTCTAGACAAATTAGGCAAACGTGCCACGGCGATCTATTCTGGCACCACACCAAACGCACTAGAGTTTTTGAAACCAGAAGACACTTTTGAGCCGAGTGCAGATACACTTCAGGATTTTGTAATTGCCATTAATAAGGACAAAGCCGACCATCTTAGGTACAAATTAGATGGTGATTATGTCAAAATCTACATTACTCCATATAAAACACGTATTGCCGAAGAAGATTTAGAGTTTTCTTATGGTGACTACAATGTTGATCTTGTTTTAGCACTTGATATCTCAAATGGCATTGATTTGGATTCTGCCCTACGCGAGCATGGCCGTATCATGCATGACGCTGTAATTATAAATATTACTACAGGTAATCCAGGCAAATTTGGTGAAATTGAATGGAGCGACAAAAACGCCAGCTCAGTCTCTGAGATGATAGCCGACCTCCTTTATAGTATTAATACCGAAGTTAAAATTGACAAAGATGAAGCCACGGCCTTCCTAACTGGTATTGTGGCAGCTACAGAAAGGTTTTCTAACTCCAAGACTACGCCAGATACTATGCGTGTTTCATCTCGTTTAATGGAATCTGGTGCCAATCAGCAACTTATTTCCAAGAACATTACCCCAGATCTTGAAAACGAAATGTTCTCACTTTCTTCCGAATCTCCAAACAAAAAACACAACGACGACCCCACTAAACTCGACATCGAACACGACGCAGAAGATGAACACAGAGAAGATAATAACGCTTCAAAAGAAGCGACAGAAGAGAAAGAATTAGACAATAGTCTAGATACTGAGGGGCCTTCAATCGAAACTACCGAACCAGACACAGATTCTACTCAGGATACTAACGAAACAGATTCTACCACAGAAGACGATTCTTTGCTTGATGACCTAAAGGCCGCAGAGAATACCCTCTCACAGGCTGGTGCCGAAACTGTCCAAGACATAAGCTCCAACCCTGCACTAAAGATTGAAAATGGTAATGCAACCGAAGATACCTCAAAAACTATTCCAGAAGAAAATTCCGTTCCAGAATTGCCAACTGTCTTACCTCCAACAAATAGCCTAACTGATTCAACAGACAGCCAGCCAGAAGATAATGGGGCTTTATATGAAAAGGGTGAAAAAACTGTCACCCCTTCTGCTGATTTTGCGCAAGAAACTTCCGAAGGCGACATAGACCGATATGGTCAAATGCTAAAGGACGCAATAGAAGATACTGCTCCTACTGAAGCGACTCCCATAGTGTCTACCGAACCAGTAGAAGCTAGTAACCCTGCCTCTTCTGTAGCGCCATCAGTCCCATCCAATCCCGAGATTAATGGTGTACCAGAAATCAATTATATGCCTTTACCAGGCACGGAAGTATTGCCTCCACCACCTGCGCCTCCTATTAATCTAGAAGCTACCGCGATACCTCCAGAGCAAACTCCATCAACTCCAGAGCCCACCCCGTCAGCACCCACAGAAGCCCCTCAATCTATTAGCGATCCATCTGCTCCACTTGGTCCACAACCATCTATGCAAGACCAAGTATACGGCCCACAGGCATCTGATCCATCCGCATTTAAGATACCTGGCATGTAGGACTTGATTTTCAAAAAAAATGAGCTATAATAATAGTATTGGATTCGTAGCTCAGTTGGTTAGAGCGCTGCCCTGTCACGGCAGAGGTCGCGAGTTCGA
>CAMOIR010000038.1 GCA_946616455.1 uncultured Candidatus Saccharibacteria bacterium
TTAAAGGTAAAGCTAACGTCTACGGAGGATTGGTAGGTGAGGGCGGAGGTAAGACTAACTCCATAGGTCGCCCCACAAACGACCAATAAACTCAGTATAGTTATCCCCAATATTCTTTTACTTGTTCTACGCATGTAGCTTTTTACCTCCATAATACTATTATATTATACATTAACACTATCGTAATAACAAGTATTTTTAAAAAACTATTCTTCCGCTTCCTCTACTTCTTCTTCTTCATCTTCTCCACCCATATTATCATAATCAATACCATATTGCACATATTGGTAGCGCATAAAGGCTTTATCAAGTTTAGTCGACAACGATTTTAGCGGATCTTTGTTTTCTACTGCCATAATAAGGAATTTCAAAGGCTTATTATAGCCACCACAAATCTCCATTTGATCAGCGTAAGCTAATTTGCCCGGTACAGTTATTTCGCGTATGCCACCAATCCTCATCCCCTCTACACCCTGTGTCCAACCTTCAATCATACCAAGCGAAGGATCAAGTGCCTTAGCAAACCCAGTTGGATTATCATTATTATCAAATGACGAATCAAATATCGACTCATCCGCACACCAACCCACATAATACGCAAGATAATTGCTATCCGATACTTTCTCACCAGAACCTTTTAGCAAATCATTCTTTACCACTTCGCCCTCATTGGCAGATGTTTCATTATACCCCTTTACGGTATTGTTTTTATAGCCAATAAATTTTTCGTAATCATCCTTGGTAGCCTCGGTAAACTCTGCTTGTACCTCTTCATAAGCTTTTTTATATTCAGCCAACTTAGCATCATCTATTTTTGAATTTCCGTCAACACCCGTAGATGATTTTCCACCATTTAGCACAATTGCTGCATAACTCGCAATAATGGAGCCAAGCATCAAAATCGCAATTATAATAATGACAGCACGTTGTTTTGGACTCGTCTTTAACTCTTTTTCATCCATTTCAAATTCTCCACTTAATTACTATTAGATATCATTATAACATAGATAGATAAAAGGAAACTTAAAAACACCCTGTAAGACACAAAAAAAGAGCCCCCCTAAGCTCTTTTTTAAGCTTCTTTCTTTGCCTTTTTTAGGATGGCGACTTTTTTGAATGAACCACCTGCCTTCTTGATTGCTTCCACAGCAGTCTTTGAGGCAAATTGGGTTTCAAGTTCAATCTTAGACTTCAACTCACCACGTGTAATAACTTTTACTTTCACAAATGGCGATGAAATCAAGGCAGCTTCAGCCAAAGCAAAATTATCTACTTTACCAGACAAATCGTTCAATCTGTCAGTATAAACAACCTCAGCTTTTGGATGAAATGACTTGAAACCTTTAAGCTTAGGTACAGCCTGCATAATAGCTCTCTGTCCACCCATAAATCCTGCAGGCATTTTATTGTGACCAGAACGTGCTTTTTGACCCTTGGTACCACGTCCAGCCGTTTTCCCTTGGCCGGCCGAAATACCACGACCTTTGCGCGATGGTCTTGTATTCTTCGTCACATTTAATTCATTGTATTTCATTACTTATCCTCCTTTTTTGAGGAAATCTTTTTATCAGTAGATTTTTTCTCAGTAGATTTTTTTTCTACTTCTTTCTTTGCAGTAGACTTCTTCTCTATATCCTTCTTTGGAGTAGAGTTCTTTTCCGCATCCTTTTCTTCTGTAATCTTTTTCTCTACAGGTTTCTTATCCTTATTTGCAATCCATTCAGATCTGGGTGTTTGTTGCTTTAATCCTTCAACTACCGCATAAGCAATGTTTACCTTATTAGTGGAACCAAGAGATTTTGAAATTAAATTCTTAACCCCAGTTAAGCCCATGATAGACCTTACAGTACCACCTGCAATAATACCAGTACCAGGAGCAGCTGGTTTCATCAAAACATCAGCACCAGTTATCTTAGTTCTAGTTTCATGACAAATGGTTTCTTTATCCATATTAAAGGTAATCATCGTCTTTTTTGCTTTACGTTCAGCCTTAGAAACAGCAGTCGTAACATCGTTGCCCTTAGCAACACCTACACCGACCTTATTCTTATGATTACCGATTGCAACTAATGCTTTAAAACGCATCCTACGGCCACCAGCCACAGTACGAGAAACTCTGTCTACCGCAATGGTAATAGAATCATATTCTTTTTTGCCAGCATCCGCGCGTACCCTATCGCGACGGTTTTTTCGCTCCATTTTGCGTCCAGCAATATCACGAGTTTGCTTGGTAGCAGCAACCTTATCCTCCATCTTGAGTGTGCCAGACTTATTAATTACTCTTGGGGCTTTTTTATCAGTCTCAGCCATAATTAAAACTCCAATCCTTCTTTGCGAGCAGCCTCAGCTAAAGCTGACATCCGCCCTGCATATAATTTAGAACCACGGTCAAATACGACCTTAGAGATCTTTGCCGTTTTTGCTTTCTTTGCTATTTCTTTACCGATTTCGGCGGCTTTTTCAGACTTAGAACCAGTCATTTTCTTTCCAACAGTAGTCGCATAAGCAAGCGTGATTTTCTTGTCATCATCAATTACCTGAGCAATAATATGTTGATTAGAAAAATGTACAGATAATCTTGGTCTTTCTGCGGTGCCATGAATCTTCGCACGAGTTCTTTTGGCGCGATCAGTACTTTTCATTATTTCTTACCCGCCTTTCCTGCCTTACGAAGTATCACCTCATCGGCATATTTAATACCTTTACCCTTGTAAGGTTCTGGTTTCTTAAGAGCACGAATTTCAGCGGCGACCTGACCAACCTTTTGTTTATCAATGCCAGAAACCGTAATCTCCATTTTATTAGTTGCAAGTTGTACACCCTCTGGTGCCTTATACTTTACAGGATGAGAAAAACCAAGAGCCATTTCAATCTCTTGTCCACCGCCAGACAAACGGAAACCTACACCGTTTATCTCTAGCTTCTTTTCATATCCTTTCGTGACACCAATTACAGCGTTATTTAATAAAGCACGTTGTAAACCATGCCATGCTCTAGACTTTGGCTCATCGTTTTCACGAGTAACCTTAGCCTCAGTACCCTCAACCGTGACTTTGGTCTTTGGTTGCACCGGCACAATGAGTTGACCCTTAGGGCCCGCAACAGTGATTTCACTATCGCCGACCGTAATTGTCACTCCCGCCGGAATTTCGATGGGTTGTTTTCCGATACGACTCATTTGTCTCCTTTTTAGATAATATTCGTAAAATTATATCACAAATTAAAGAATTAGTAAATACCTCTGAGGATTTTTTCTGGATTTGATACAAGTAGCTTTTTGATTTCGCTTTTATCATAATATTTGTTCAGTTTACTTTTCGCAAGTAGCAAATCATCATTAGACATTGCGCGATGTATATCGCTGCCAAAAGTAAACACTAACTTGTCTTTCATTAAACGTCGCACAAGTTTTTGAGCGCTCTTTCCATATTTACCAATCAAACTTCGCAAATTACATTGAAATAGTACACCAATTTCATGAAGTGAAGTAATGATATCATAATCTTCTTGCATGATTGTATACCTTTCTGGGTGAGCTAGAATGACTTTATAACCAGAGTTGATAAGTTCAGCAAGATAATCATCATAGTTTGGAAACTCATCATCAAGTGGAAACTCCACCAAAAGATATTTACTATCAGCGAGTGATGATATCATACCCTTATCTAACAATTCTAATATTTTGCTATCTATATATATTTCGTTACCGAGATACAGATTAATATTAATTCCCTCATTTGCCACCAATTCTTTCATTTGATCAAGCAATTTTAAATTGTCAGAGCGTGGTGACATATAAGAAGACTCATTTACGAAATGAGGAGTTGCAATTACATCGGTAACATCCTGTCTGGACAAACATTTTAAAATATCAATGCCATCCAACATAGTAGGTGCACCGTCATCTATGCCGGGTAAAAAATGAGAATGTATATCAATCATATTATTCTGTATCGCTATAATAATGACTATTATAGTACTTTGTAGATTTACGGTTTACCATATTAAAGACGATACCAGCAATCTTTGCTCCAACTTTATCTAGAGACTCCTTTGTCTCGACAAGATCAGCCTTAGCAGTATTTGCATCCTTTACCACGATTATAGTTTCGTCCACGAGACTAGACAAAATTACTGAATCAGCCAAACCACCAACTGGTGCACCATCAAATATCACGACATCATAATAATCACATAAAATCTTGATTAGGCGTTTGTTTTTCTTTGAGGCAAGAAGTTCACTTGGATTTGGCGGATAAGTACCACAAGTCATTAGATTGAGATTATTGATTTTTGTAGGTCGAATATACCTACCGATGCTTCGTAAATTACCTGTAAGAACATTCGAAAGACCACTCGTGTTAGGAATACCAAATAGCTTATGTAGACGACCTTTTCTTAAATCACAATCAACCAATAATACTTTTTTATCGGTTTGTGCAAACGAAATAGCAAGGTTAGAAGAGACAAAGCTTTTACCTTCACTAGCGTTTGTACTAGTTACTAGAATCGTCTTCACGTCATTATCTACCGCCGTAAACTGCAAGTTCGTGCGAAGGCTCTTTATATTTTCACTAACAATCGCTTTCGGCATTTTATCCACAATTAGCTCATTTTCGGATTTTTTGGACTTCACATCGCCCTTCAAGATACAACCAGTCATCGGTAAACCAATTTCTTTTTCTATATCGTCGCTATGTTTCACCGTATCATCAAGATAAAATCTCAAGAAGGCAAAACCAAGCACACCAACTATCGAAATCACTGCGGCCAAAACCAAATCACGTGTCAAAGTATTATTTGCCGGATTCTCCGGTGTTACAGCCACACTGAGTTGAGTTACATTCTCCAGTTTATAAATCGCAGCAACTTGAGAAGCAAAAACATTTGCAATTTCGTTGGCGATTACTGCAGACAACTTAGCATTGGAATCTTTGGCTGTAATACTTAAAATTGAAGTATCATCTACCGGCTTAATCGAGATATTCTTACTTAAACCTTTTACTGTTGTATTAAGACCTAAATTAGCTATCACCTTGTCTAATACTAATTCGCTTTTGGCAATTTCACTATAAGTCGTAGCAAGCTTTTGACTCGCATTAATATCACTTAGAGTAGCTGCAGAATTATTGGTATCGGCTCCCTCCGACTTCGCAATGACTACAGTAGTATTAGCCTGGTAAACTGGCTCCTTCATAGTTAAATCATAAGCCGCCACACCGCCAACCACGAGTATAGTCACTACGACAAAAGCAAAAATATAATGTTTTAAATATGTAAAAAAATCTTTTATATTTATTTCTTCCATTTTATTCCTTCTAATCTAGAATATCATAAGCGATTTAAAATGTAAACCCTATTATTTATTTTCCAGTAACTCTTTTATTCTTTCGTGCACTGTTTTCACCGATTCTTCATCTGGATGCATTACATATAGTATTAAATCATTCCCCATAGAATA
>CAMOIR010000039.1 GCA_946616455.1 uncultured Candidatus Saccharibacteria bacterium
ATGGAAGCGTGGCCGAGTGGTTGAAGGCGCACGACTCGAAATCGTGTGGGCGGGTTAACCGTCTCGAAGGTTCGAATCCTTTCGCTTCCGCCATCACAGACGCCATCTTGGCGTTTTTTTGATATAATAGAACCAATTAAAGGAGATGGTTGTGATGCCTGAAGCTACAGGAGATAATCTGGAAAAGAGAATTGAGATATATCAGGGTGCATCAGGTGAGGTGATGTTTGATATAGACGCAAATGAGGAGACGCTTTGGGCAACACAAGAACAGATGGCACAACTATTTGGTGTAACGAGACGAAACATCTTAATGCATCTTAGCAATATTTATAAAACTGAGGAACTAGACAAAAATCGAACTTGGAAGAAAAACTTCCAAGTTCGAAATGAGGGCGGAAGACAGGTACGACGCCAGTTGGATTACTATAACCTAGACGCTATTATTTCGGTTGGATACAGGGTAAACTCTAAAAAAGCAACAAAATTTCGAGTATGGGCCACTTCTGTACTTAGACAATACTTAACTAGTGGTGTAGCGATTAATGAAAAGAGGCTTGAAGCAATACGAGAAAAAGAAGATATAAAGAAACTACGTGACGTGGAACAGATGATGCAATTAGTGAGAAGGCTTACAACTAGAAATGAATTAGATGCTGGAGAAGCGAATGGGGTACTGGAAGTGATATCAAAATATACTGGTAGTTTTAAAACGCTGAAAGAATACGATGATGGGTATATAGACCTCTCCTTTATGAGTTCTACTAAACGAGTAAAGGAACTAACCATAGAGTCGTGTAAGTCTGCAGTATATCAATTGAAGAAAAGTGTAGGTGGTTCGGAATTCTTTGGCAAGGAAAGAGGTAATGCTTTTGCGGCTAGCCTTACTACTATTTTTCAGAGTTTTGATGGTAAGGAATTATATCCGAGCGTACCGGAAAAGGCCTCACATTTATTATATTTCATAATTAAAGACCATCCTTTTTATGATGGAAATAAACGGATTGGAGCTCTTCTTTTTATTCTTTTTTTGACTTTGAATGATTACCATTTGACCAAAAATGGCGAGACAAAAATTTCGGACAAGGCTCTTACGGCTATAGCTTTACTGATTGCGGAAAGTGAACCAAAGGAAAAATCCCTAATAACAAGTTTGATTTGTAAACTATTGGCTTAAATTTAGACTAATAACAAAGTTATTTGAGAGAAAACATGCTATAATGAAAGTATGAAGAGGAATGGTGAATCAAGTGAGAAAAACAAAAATGGTGGGATAAAAAACCGTTCGCAAAAATTAAAGGCTAAATTGCTTAAGTCTTACTACGGAAATCCAATGAAGGATATGAAGCTAATCGCTATTACTGGTTCGACCGGCAAAACAACAGTGGCACATTACGTGCACGAAATATTACGTGCAACGGGAGAGCAAGTAGCAGTACTTGCTTCGGATAAACCATTTAAAATTGGGATGTTACATAAGTTCTTAAGCGATGCGTGGAAGGCAGGAGCGAATTATGTGATTGTAACTGTACCCGCTGAAGGATTGAGGGATAATGTTTTTTATGGGCTTCCGGTCACCGTTGCCGCAATGACTAACTTCGTTACTTCTGGACTGAATGATATGGATCCTAACGAGTATCTAGAAAGTGAGAAAACGCTATTTGACATGAAACCAGAAATCGTTGTATTGAACCATGACGACATTAATTACGAAGCGTTTTCTTTCTATAAAGGTAAATCACAGACACTAACATATGGTTTGACTGGTGCGGATATTAAGATTCTAAATTCAAAATTATACAACAAGGGTACAGAGGCTACTTTGTCGATAAAATCCGATATCGTGTCTGTAGCTACGTTTGTGACCGGAGAAACGTCGGTTTCATATATGGCCTGCGCCGTAGCGACTGCTGTAAGTCTTGGGATTTCGACCGATAAAATCGTTGATGGTATTGCTGAATACGAACCACAAGAGTAGTAAGGGTTTTACTGTGCTGAATACTTTATTAAGTTTTTAGTATTTCTTTGACCACTTCAGCATCATTGAAATCATGAGGGCCGTCGGCACGTAGGATAGTTTTTTCGTGCCCTTTACCCAAGATAAGTACTAAATCATTGGGCTTTGCTAAATCGATGGCTAGTTTGATTGCTTTTTTACGGTCTAATTCTTTAAACAGGTTTTTATCGATTATTTTACCTTGTTTTGTGGCACCTTCGATAAATGCTTTTGCTATCGCTTCTGGGTCCTCATCACGAGAGTCGTCTTCGGTGATAATAACGATATCAGAATTCTTTGCTAGTATCTCACCGCGAATTCTGCGGGTAGATGGATCACGTCGACCAGCGCCACCATGTACCGAAATAATCCTGCCTTTATGGTTCCTTACAGAGTCGAAGACTTTTTCTAATGCGTCTGGGGCGTGAGCGTAGTCAACGATAATAGTAAAAGGTTGGCCTTCGTCGATGATATTCATGCGGCCTTCAACATTTTTTAATGACTTAATGCCGTTTTGAATCTGAGACTTTGTTAAACCAAGTTTTTGCCCCACGAGAACTGTAGCCAGGGAATTGTAAACATTGAACTCTCCGGGAATATTTGTTTCAATGTTCATATCATCAAATGAATATTTAACGCCAGAAATATTTAGTTTTATGTTTTTTGCTTGATTTTTGCCTGATTTTATACCATATGTGGTATAATTCTTTGCGATTTTTTCATAGTATTTCGTTGCTTTGTCATCAGCATTCAGAATACTGTAGGCTGCTTTCAAAAAGAGTTTACCCTTAGCGGCACGGTATTTTGCGATGGTTTTATGGTAATCTAGATGATCATGAGAGAGATTAGTAAATACTGCTATTTCAAAAGGAATTCCAAAAGTCCTAAATTCCGCTAGGGCGTGCGATGTAACTTCTAAGACGAGAAATTCTGCCCCTTGATTCTTTATCTCAGAAATACGCTTATTCAGAGTAAATGCGTCTACGGTTGTCATATGGTTTAATTCTGGCTTTAATTTATTAACGCCGTAAGCCACTGTAGTCATTAACCCTGTTTTGTGGCCAGCTTGGTTTAACATATGCCAAATCATAAAACAGGTAGTGGTCTTACCATTGGTTCCCGTTACCCCAATCACGCGAAGTTTTTTACCTGGAAAGCTATTTTTAATGCTTGCAGCAACCCCTTGTGCATAGTGATAGGGAAGTACTAAGGAATTATAAAAAGGGAGCTTTTCTAATTGTTTTTTCATGAAATTATTATAACATAGCCTCGATTATGGGTATTATCTATAATGCTTAAGAGAGTCAATTGGATCCTTGGCGGCAGCCTTCAAGGCTGGATAGATGCCAAATACAATGCCAATAAGTAAAGTGGTTAGGAAAGTGACTAAGATAATTTCCCAACTAATAAATGGAGAAAATGGGGTAATAGTAGACAGTAGGAATGCCAAAATATAACCAAGCAAAAGTCCAAATACGCCACCCAGTATTGACAGGATAAGTGCTTCAAAAAGGAATTGCATTAGAATACTACGACTGGAAGCGCCTACGGCTTTTCTAACACCTATTTCGTGTGACCTTTCGGCAACTGAGACCAGCATAATATTCATAACTCCAATACCACCTACTACAAGAGAAATAGCGGCAACCGCAGTAAGCATGCCTGAAATGATTGTAAGGAGTGAACTGGTTGGATGCGTAATTGCTTCTCCATAGGCTACAGAATAATTCTCGTCTCCTAGCTTCTGGTTGCGTAAAGTGTCGGCTATTTCTTTTGATATTTCAGGTAAACTATCGGTATTGGTAGCCTTGACGTTGATCTGTTGAATCTGGATAGAGCCCATGATTTTGTCTAGTGATTTGATGTTGATAATGGCAGCGTTATCAAAATCTACATTATCGAAGTTAATTGAACGATTGATTTCATCTAGGACACCGACAACCATGAATTTTTCACCCATGATAGTGATGGTCTTGCCGACGGTACTATTAATTGTATTAAATAGAGCTAGTGAGAGCGTATGTCCCAGAACAACCGTGTTCTCCTCTTCCGAATTGTCAGAAAGGAAGGAGCCGAATCGCATAGAAAATGGCTCAATTTTGATGAAGTCTGGCGTGGTGCCAAGAACCGGAATAGATGGATAATTATTCTTTTCGGATTGAATTGTGTTAGTCGAGACAGCAATTGGTGCAACAGCTGAGGTGTTGTCAAGTTTTGAAATCGCTTCCACGTCCCCTATGGATAGATTTGACTGTTGAAAGGAATTAGCAGAAGTAAGCTCTTCTACTATACCAGTAACGGTGTCTTTAGTGGAGTCAGGTCGAACAACGATGAGATCTGAACCAATTTTGTCCACTTCGCCTTTGACGAGTCCCGAAATACTACCAGCAAGCGAAAGGATTAAAATAATACTAGCTACCCCAATAGCGATCCCTAGGCAGGTCAAAAATGATCTAGTTTTGTTTTCCTTGATAGAGTTCTTTGCCAGTTTGAAATGTGTCCTTATTAATGATGCCATTATCGTTTTCTCCTGGATTTTTTGCGTTTTTTACGTTTAGTGGTATTTGACGATTCTTCATATTCTTCGGCTTTTCTTTTTTTGATTTTGACACTGATTGGCTGAGGTAAATTGTGGTCTGCAACAGTCTTAACATCGGTATCAATTTGACCGTCTAGCATATTAATAACACGTGTAGCATATACAGTAAGAGAGGGGTTGTGAGTGACCATAATAATCGTGTTGCCTTCTTCGTGAATAGCCTTTAATTCCTCCATCACAATATGTGAACTACGAGAGTCTAGATTACCAGTGGGTTCATCGGCCAGAATAATTTCCGGATCAGATACAATTGCACGTGCGATAGAAACACGTTGCTGTTGGCCACCAGATAATTGATGAGGAAAGTAGTATTCACGTTCTTGTAAATGAAATCTTTTGAGAGCCGAGGAGGCGCTTTTTAGGCGTGCGGTTTTTGAATAACCTGTGTATACTAGGGGAAGAGCGACATTTTCTATAATTGGCAGGTTTTCTATTAGGTTGAAATTTTGAAAGATGAAGCCGATTTTTTTGGCACGAAGACGAGCCTGACGTCGAGCAGAAATGTTGGCAATATTTTCACCATTTAGAATATACTCACCTTTAGTGGCACGATCTAGTAGGCCGATGATGTTAAGCAAGGTAGTCTTACCACAACCAGATGGACCCATAATCATGATGAATTCGCCTTGTTTTACTGTAAGGTCGAAATCTTTTATAGCAAACGATTCAGTGTCCCCATATCCATATCGTTTAGTTAGTTCTTTTAATTCTATTACGATGTTGTCACTCACCTCTTTCTCCATGCTTTGACATTATTTTAGTCAATTTGGCGGAAAGGACAGGATTCGAACCTGCGAAAGAGTTACCCCTTTACACGCTTTCCAAGCGTGCGCCTTAAACCACTCGGCCACCTTTCCGTC
>CAMOIR010000040.1 GCA_946616455.1 uncultured Candidatus Saccharibacteria bacterium
GGATGGTGGTGATGACACGCCTGAATCTTTACTTGCTTCATCCCTACATGTCATGAAGGAACTTAACTGGAAACAGGGTTCAACTAAGTCTATTGTGATATTGACAGATGCTGGATACCATGAGCCGGATTATGATATTGATGGCACAACAAAACTTGATGTCGTAAGAATGAGTAAACAAATTGATCCGGTGAATTTTTATATTGTCACGACAGAAGAGAATTTCGACGTATTCGAAGATCTAGCTACGGCAACTGATGGTCGCGTTGTGACGACGGTGGATGATTTGTCGGAATTAACTGATTATATAGTAGCACGATACGATTCACTTCCTAGAGTAGAAGAGGATAGTATTAACCTAGATGAAGACTCACCCAACTTGGAGATTAAAAACCTAGTGGTTAACGGTACAGAAGCTACAGTGCGATTTGAAACGAATGGCAAGGGAAGCTTGGTTGTTTTGAATGATGCCGTACTTGGAACAACTTTGAACAATGAGATTACAATTACTGGATTAGATTTGAACACCGAGAACGTATTAACATTGATACCGTTTAGCGACACAATAAAAGGTGAACCAGTAGAAGTAAATCTTAAAGAAAACAAGAACAACACAGATGACAATTATAATAAGGATAGTAAAAATGACAAGGATAGCCTACATAAGGTTAATGATGGAGTAAAAACAGTCGTAATACCAAAAGCCCCTCAAACCGGAAAGCGCTAAGTAGAGGATAGATGATAGTGGTCAGCATAGGGACATTTATAGGCTTTGAGTGGTGTTTCTAAACTATGATCATATGCGGCTACTTCGGCAGCAAGTTCGGCTTCTTCCAAGGTATCATAAACAATCTTGTGGGTATCACCCACCCAGCAGCGTTTGGGTTCATAAACCTGATTTGGATTTAAATGGTTGTTGCGATTTGCCATGCCTGATATTATAGCACATCTTCCGAAAGGATCTGGCTTAGAACCTGGACTTTTCGTAAGAATTATGTTAAAATTTCATTTATGACTCTGACTAAGGACAAGATTCGAAATGTGGCGATTATCGCACACGTGGACCATGGCAAAACCACTTTGGTAGATGGTCTTTTGAAGCAGTCGCATACTTTTCGCGACAATCAGGCCGAAATGAGCCAGACGCTCATTATGGATTCGATGGATCAGGAACATGAACGGGGAATCACAATTACCGCGAAGCAAACTTGTGTATACTATGATGGGTACAAAATTAATATTATTGATACGCCAGGGCACGCAGACTTTTCAGGAGAGGTGGAGCGTACGCTCAACATGGCAGATGGGGTGATTTTGATTGTAGATGCACAAGAAGGTCCAATGCCTCAGACTAAGTTTGTATTATCCAAAGCTTTGTCACTTGGGCTAAAGCCCGTGGTAGTAATTAATAAAATCGACAAACCGGCAGCTCGAATTCCAGAAGTCTTAAGCGAAATTGAAAGTCTTTTTTTGGAGCTTGCTACAGATGAGTCGCAACTGTTTTATCCCGTTTATTACGCTATTGCCAGGGAGGGGAGAGCTGGCAAAACTACCGATCTCGATGATGACCTCCATGTAATATTTGAATCTATCATCAATGATATTCCAGCGCCAGAGGTAGATTCTGATTCAGACTCAGCCCAACTACTTGTAGCGGCACTGGCAGCCGATAATTATCTTGGTAAATATTGTATTGGTAAAATCTTCCGAGGGAAGCTAAAAAAAGGACAAAGTATCAGTATTCTTAGACATTCGTCAATAGGTTCTGCCACCACTTTTTCTTCATCTTCGCCAAACACGATGGAGGACTCCCATGCGATGCCACCCATTGTGAAACGTGCTAAAATTGACAATCTTTTTTCTTATAAGGGACTAGGCAAGGAAGAGGTGCCAGAGGCGATTGCTGGTGATATAGTTGCTATCACTGGCGCTTCTGAAGCCAACATTGGCGACACTATTGCCACCGGTGATAATCCAGAAGCTTTGCCAGGAATCGAGCTAGAAGCACCGACTCTTTCTATTTATATTGGACCAAACACTTCACCACTCAAAGGGCGTGAAGGCGAGTTTACTACTTCACGGCAAATCGCCGAAAGACTAGAACGTGAGCTTGAAACCAACATTGCTCTTAAAATTCAACCAGACGGATTAGGATACAAGGTGTCTGGGCGAGGGGAGTTACATTTATCAGTTTTGATTGAGACAATGAGACGCGAAGGCTATGAGCTGGAGGCTGGTAGGCCAGAAGTAGTATATCGCACTATTGATGGAGTCAAATGCGAGCCATTCGAGGATTTAACTATAGAAGTTGGACAGGAATTTGTTGGCGCCGTCAGCCAGGAGCTTGGTATCCGCAAAGCCGAACTTAGAACTCAGGAAATCACTACTAGTGGTTCGGCGAGATTTGTTTATGAAATATCGACTGCAGCATTGATTGGGTTGCGAAATAATTTACTGACCGCGACTAAAGGTACCGTAATTATGTCTAGTATTCCATCTGGGTATCGCCCGTCAGAAGGGAAATATAAACCAGAGCGAAACGGCGCGTTGATCTCGTTTGAGTCTGGCGTTTCTACGGCTTATGCATTGGATTCGGCACAAGCGAGGGGTGTCCTCTTTATTCCACCACAAGTACCGGTTTATCAAGGAATGATTGTAGGTCTGTCAAACAAAAAAGACGACTTAGACATCAATATTTGCCGTGAAAAGCAGTTGACCAATATGCGAACCCACGCATCAGATGGTGCAATACAACTTACACCTTATACCCAATTATCGCTAGAACAGTGCTTGGATTTTTTGCTTGACGACGAATTACTTGAGGTAACACCAAAGTCTCTACGTCTTCGCAAAAGGCAACTTGATCCAATTAAACGCAAAAGAGAAAACAAAGTCAATTAAACCCTAATTACCGAGGTTTATGATATAATTTTTTTATGTTAATTGATACGCATTGTCATTTACATGACCGAGAGTTTTTTTCTAAGGAACAGGCAGAGGAGATGATTCTGCGTGCGAATAAGGCTGAGGTCGGAAAAATCATTTGCATCGGTACCTCACATAAAGACTCACTAAAAGCTCAAGAATTTGCAGACAACCATGATGACGTTTACTGGACCTACGGAATACACCCGGAATCCGCTAGTAAGGCACCTGACTTAGAGACACCGATGTTTAAATCTGATAAGCCAGTTGCTATTGGTGAAGTGGGGCTTGACTATCATTACGAAGGCTATGACCGCACGGCGCAAATAAAGCTTTTTGAGCAAATGCTACAGATGGCATCTCAGAACGATTTGCCAGTCTCGTTTCATGTGAGAGAGGCTTTTTCTGACTTTTTTGCCGTGGTGGCGAATTTTCCAAAAATAAGAGGAGTAGTACATTCATTTACTGATAGCAAAAAAACGCTAAGACGTATTTTAGAGGAAACAGAATTTTTTGTAGGAGTAAATGGTCTAGCAACCTATTCTACCTTACCTATGCCACCATTAGATCGGATTTTGCTTGAAACAGACGCCCCTTTCTTGACACCGGTGCCTTTTCGTGGTATAATTAATGAACCGGCCCATGTGAGCAATATCGCTCAGTGGCTAAGTACCAAATTGGGCCTAGAGTTCAAAATTATAGAGAAGGAGACTACAAAAAATGCAAAACTCTTATTCGGAATATAGCGTGCCGTCCTTTGCCAAGAAAGTGACCTATAATTTTGATGCTTCTCGTGATTCTTTTGAAATCTATAAGGAATTAAGTGCTATTTCGGAGGAGATAGAAAAATGTCGTTTGGAAAACTGTCGCTAAAAACACCTACCTACACTAATAAACTTACCTATGACGATTTGGTGAATGCAGAGTCTGCAATCGGCAGAACTTTGTTTGGACCAATTCCGGAAGGGCATAGAAGAGAGTTTTTTGAGTCTAAAAAGAATGTCTGGATTTGGCATGAAGGATGGCTCGACGACTTTGGTGCTTGGAGCGAAATGACAATTCGCTATGAGGTGAGGCCAACTGGCGTTTATAAAAGAAAACTTGGTGGCACCTACCGTAAAATTACCGGTCAAGAACTGGCTAACTTTTGCCAAGCGGCACACACTTATCTAAATCTTGTCAAATCAAAACTCTATTGCTAAAATAGAGTTATGGATGAAGTAAAAAAGCTTAAAGAAACCAGCAAATTAGAGGATTTGGGAGAGTCAGAAAAGATTGTCCAGAAAAATAGAGACGAGTCGTGGGATATCGCTGATTTTGACAAGCCAAAAATCAAGAAGGCTTTCAAGAAACAAAAAAATCCAGAATCTCAGAAGATTCAAGTGAAAAACCCCAAAAGAAAAATGATTATATCAATCATCGTTTTTGTAGTTGGGCTTGCGACACTTGTGACTGGGATATTTTTTTTAGTGCTTGGTCTAATGCAATCAGAAAGAAAAGCTGATGGGGAGTTCTTGATTGCTCACAAAAGTTGGGTATTAGAACTAGATAATTGCGAACGAAGCACTAATAATTGTGACAGGTCTGGTGTCATTTGGCAGTTTAGTGAAATCGGTAAGGGTACGCTTACTACGAATAACCATCTAAATGATTATAATTTTCGTTGGGCGATAGAAGGCGACAAACTATTAATCGTAACGGACTGGCTGGAAGAACTTAGTAACGAGTATCATTATAAATTAGATCAAAACAGTGGAAAATTAGTGTTAGAAGATGGTGAAGAATCGTATATTTTTGTCGCTACTGATTAATGATTTATTGTTTTGTTGAATGATAAATTTTCCATCTTTTTTCCATAAATCGCTTGTGCTTAAATTTTGATATGTTATAATTGACATAAGTAGTATTAGGAGATAGTATGATAAAACTTTATAAGCTAATAAATCATCAAACATTTATTATGGTGTTGGTATTAATGCTTTTACCGATGCTTGGGGTTAGTGTTTCTACCCCTACCTATGCAGACGACGATACCTCCATAGATCAAGTCTCCATCACGGTGCCGGTGTCCTGCCTCATTTCTGGTACTAACCTTCAGCATACTGCTGATATGCATAATGATGAGTTCTTGGATGATATTGGCTCCGCTACTATCACTGCCCATTGCAATGATACTAGTGGTTTTGCTATTTATGCTATTGGATATACTAATGATGAAGATGGTAATAACTATATGATAGATTCTAGTCTAGATAGCTCTTTTAATATTCCTACCGGGAAGTACACTGCTGGTACCACTACTAATTCTGTCTGGTCTATGAAACTTACTCCAGTCACTGGTCCATATGCTCCCA
>CAMOIR010000041.1 GCA_946616455.1 uncultured Candidatus Saccharibacteria bacterium
CTATAACATCAAGAGTACAAGCAGAGCCCACAGTGACCGTAGCATTAACCTGAGTACTGGTGGAGTTGGCGGCGAAGGAGAACGCTCCGGATAATATATATCCAGTAATTAAAGTCATAGACGCCAAAAACACAGCAACCACAAAAACCCAGACTATTAATTTAGTATAACAATGATTCGATTTTGCCACTCCCACCAAACTCCTTATATTAATAGTAACTATATTATAGCATAAGCATTAGAATTATACAGCCTCTTTACGTTTTTTGCGACGATTCTTTCTCACAATCGCAACAATCGCAGCAATAATAGCAATTAGTGTAGCAAAACAAAGTGCCATAAACCATATCGGACAAATTATGACATCTTTTTCCACCACGGAGGATTGGCCACGATAATAAATAGTTTGGTTTACCTTAACAATACCAAGGGCTGGAAGATTGCTTATATCACGCGTTACTTCCTTAGTAGTTTCCGGCATAATGAGTTCTGTGTATGTACCTTCACCAGAATCGTTTGGTTCCAGTATTACATCGCCAGTAAAGAAATTCTTAACAGTAATCACAAACGTAGCATCTTCATGCACGTTACCATTGTTACTGATAAGAGCTGTTGCGGTGATTGGAGCAGAAACTACAAATCCTGGTACATTGTTTTCTAGTACTTCACCATCATGTTTTGTCTCGCCGGCTACTGTAGCATACACTAGGCTAGCCACCTCAAAGACGTTATTAATAGCCACACCTTCCTGGCCAACAGCATCAGTATCAGAAGAGAAAAGAAGGGCTGCATACTGGCCACCACCTGGAGCATCTTTTGGTACTTTGATTGTAAACTCAACTTCATGTGCCTCGTTTGGCTTCACGACACCCTTAGGCTCTTTTATTGTGATCCAATCTTTAATTTGAGTACGACTAGTCATTGTGGCTAAATCAGCGGTATAGTCTTGCCCAAGTACACCATATGGCGAAACAGAAACTTTAAAGTGAAAATCACTTTCCGCATCATTTGGATTAATCACTGAAATCTTGCCAGTATAAGTCTCACCTGGCTCTAACGAGAAACGCTGAGATACCGGCATTATCGTGAATATGTTACTACTCATAAAACCTCCACTTATTTTATTAATATATTATACCAAACTTTATTCAATACTCAAAATTTTGCCAGAATTATATTCAAGCTTTAGTAAACGCTGATTCTTGGAACCACGAAAACGCAAACTTAAATCTCGTTGTTTCAAGATAAATGGACCATCAATTAAAGCGTCCAGTGATTTCAAAAACTCCCAAGGTTCTTTACCATATTCTTTGATGATTTCATAAGTGAATCCTGAAAAGCTCCATACATCCCAACCAAATTCTTTGCGAACATAGTCAGAAATTGTTTTACAGGCCTTCGCTTGTACAAAAGGCTCGCCACCACAAAAAGTTAGACCAGTTTGACCTTTAAAGTGCGATAATTGTTCCAACACTTCATCAACTGGAACGAGAAACCCAGCACAGTAATCCCAAGTTTCGGGATTTTGGCAACCAGGGCAATGATTAGGACATCCCTGTGTCCAAAGCACAGCCCTAAGACCATCACCGTTTACGATACTATCTCGTTCCAGAGGGCCAGACAATCTTATATACCCATCTGGGGTTTCGACTTGATGAGCGATTTTTTCTAGTGAAATCTTATGATAATCCATTTTGAAATATAAGTGAAGCATAAATGGCATTCGAGGGTTGCCGCAGGTCACGACCGAGGACTAGGACGATTTTCCCCGTAACGACGGGCGAAAATCGTCCGCAACCCAAGAAGCCGTTTATGCTTCAACTTTTCCTTTCACAGTATGTTTATGCAATTTTTCGAACGGTAAATCGCCCTCAAGTCGACCACAATGTGGGCACCTATCTCCGCTGATTACGCCAGAAAAACCACAAACTGGATCTCTATCTACTGGATGGTTTACAGAACCATAGCCAATCCCTGCGTCATGCATTTTGCGAATAACGGCTTCAAAAGCAGCAATATTTTGCGATGGATCACCATCTAGCTCGATATAGGTAATATGTCCAGCATTACAAAGAGCATGATACGGTGCTTCGATATCAATTTTATCAAAGGCTGAAATAGGATAATATACCGGTACATGGAAAGAATTAGTGTAAAAATCTCGGTCGGTTACACCAGGTATTACGCCAAATTCTTTTCGGTCCATTTTGGTAAACCTACCAGCAATGCCTTCAGCTGGAGTAGCAAGCAAAGAGAAGTTCAATTTGTACTTCTTGCTATAACTGTCACATTTTTCACGCATATGGGTAATGATATCTAGGCCCAATTCTCTTGCGTCCTCATCTTCGCCGTGATGCTTGCCTACCATTGCTACTAAGGTTTCTGCAAGTCCAATAAATCCAATTGACAAGGTGCCATGCTTAATTACGTCACGCAAAGTATCATTTGGTCCTAGCTTTTCGGAACCGAACCAGTTCCCTTGCCCCATCAGGAATGGGAAGTTGCGTACATGTTGGTTTGCCTGAAAATCAAATCTCTCGAGCAGCTCGTCTTTTACTAAATCTAATTTTTCGTCTAGTTCATGGTAAAATCCATCCCAATCAGCTTCTTTGCGTTCTCCGAGGCAAATACCATGCTTGATGCCGATTCGTACCAAATTGATGGTAGTAAATGAACAGTTGCCACGTCCTGTGACGATGCCGTCTGATTCTGGAAAAACAGAAGCAAATACTCTTGTACGGCATCCCATCGTTGCAATTTCGGTTCGATAATCGCCTTTTTTGTAATACTTTAGATTATATGGCGCATCGATAAAACAAAAATTTGGAAACAATCGCTTAGCCGAAACTTCCATTGACTTTTTAAATAAATCATAATTTGGATCGCCTGGCTCATAGTTTATCCCAGATTTAACCTTAAAAATTGAAATTGGAAAAATTGGAGTTTCACCTTTACCAAGCCCATTTTCGGTTGCAACTAGAAGATACTTCGAGACTAAACGTCCAGCTGGTGAAGTGTCAGTGCCGAAGTTGATTGAGGTAAAAGGCACTTGGGCACCAGCACGAGAATGCATCGTATTGAGGTTATGAATGAATCCCTCCATTGCTTGCAAGGTTTCACGTTCAACGTCGTCATTTGATGCTTCAATTATTTCTTTAGGCCATTTGGCTTTTTTTAATTTATCATCATCACCAAATTCGTAAGTTTCTTTAATTTCTAGGTCGAGATTTTTGCCTGTAAACTTGTTGTATTTCTTGAGGTTACGTTTCAGGGCTTTACGGAAAGATTTGTTTACACCAGGCGCCATAGCGTAGTCAAAATTTGGAATTGATTGACCGCCATGTTGCTCATTTTGATTAGCTTGCAATAAAATAGCCGCAAGAGCTCCGTACGATCCGATTGAATTAGGCGTCCTCAAATGTCCATGTCCAGTATTGAATCCGCCATTTTCAAACAAAACAAAAGGATCGGATTGGCAACATGTAAGAGTGCCGGTCGCATAAAAATCAAGATCATGGATATGGATGTCTCCATTATCATGCGCGGCCGCTATATCAGGACGAAGCAACAAGGATTTGGCAAAAACTTTGGAACCCTCGGCACCAAACTGTAGCATTTTACCCATAGCGGAATTACCATCAACGTTAGCATTAGAACGTTTAATGTCTGAATCTTCGCTAGCATCAGCATGGGAAATGGTACGATAAATCATCATAAGGTCGGATTTCGCCTCACGGCGCCTAGATCTTTCTTGACGATACTGGATATATTCACGTGCCGTCCGCTTAAAAGAAGATTCCATCAAAACTTCTTCTACGATATCTTGGATTTGCTCGACATTAGGGGTTCTTGCAGTGATTACCTCCTCTGCACGTTTTAAAACTTTTTCTGTCAGGGCTTTTGCTCTGTCGTATTTAAACTCTTCTGTGGCAAGACCAGCCTTTGCAATAGCATCGGTGATTTTTTCTGGGTCAAACTTTACTATTTTTCCATCACGTTTGACGATTCGTTTGAACATAAAATATACCTCCTTCAAATGTATTTTAGTTCAAGTTAATATTTGATGACCTTTCTGAGGACGACGATAATGGTAATGCTTCTGTCACCCTACATATAGTGTCTTATATCTAATATACTACACTACATATAGCATTGCAAGAGCATTTATGCTTATTTTTCCACAAATTTCTTAATAAACAATTATTCTATAATTGCTATTTTCTGACACAAGTTCCATCGGTGCTTACTTCGAACCAATCAGTGAATTCGTCCAAGTAGTCTTCAATACCTATCTGTGTAGCATAAGTTTTTTGCGTATCAAGGTCATAAGACATGCCACTTGCCAGATACCCTTTTATAGTTTTCTCATCATACATTATAGTGATATTGCCTTGTGAGGAAGCACACTCAAGTTTTTTTGAAGTAGCGGAAACTATTATGAATATAATGACAACTAACAAGATTATGCCCAGAATTATTCCACCAATAATGAGGAAAGTTTTCTTTTTTGTCGACTTAGGTTTTTCTGGTTCAGATTGAATGGAGTCTTGTGGTGTGGTTAAACTCTGATTTTCCTGGGTACTAAACCCTTGCTCGGATTCGGTTACTGGATTTTTTGGTGGTGTCTCTTCCATTATAGTTTGCCTTTCGTGATTGTTCTTATTTGTAAATTGTTATGATTATTATAACATAAACACACCAAATACCACGATATCTCAAGATATCTTTTAAGAAATTTTTTGAGCCCATTCACAAGATTGACTACAGCTTTAATAAACGTTTTGCAGCTATATTCTATACTCATGCGTCTCGGCATGATTAAACTCTACGCTCCACCAGTCGGTATTGTCGGTGTAGCCGACGATGTTATAATGGAGGCCACGTGATACCTGATCATAAGCTACGATCAAAACTATATCCTCATCGTATTCAGTAGTGCAAATATAAGAATTATCACGGATAATAACAGAAATTTACTACTAAAAAATCGGCGAAAATGCCGAGTTTCTTATAATCTGGTGGATCTTACTGGGCTCGAACCAGTGACCTTACGAATGTGAATCGTAC
>CAMOIR010000042.1 GCA_946616455.1 uncultured Candidatus Saccharibacteria bacterium
AAGTCGCGCGCTACCAACTGTGCTACACCCAGCCATAGGTTAATTATAACACATTTTGTAGTTAATATGTTAAAATAGATATATTAAAAGGAGATAAAAGTGGCGGAAAAAAACTCTAAGAAACCTACTGTTCAAAAAAACAATACAAGTATATCTAATACAGTGCGTGGAATTGTGTTTGCATTTGTTTTGTTTTGTTTTGGAATGTTTTTGATTACAAATATGAACCTTGGAAATGTTCAAAAGACTGAAGTTCCAATTTCGGAAGTAATTCAAAGGGCAAATGATCCTGAAGGGAATATTGCCAAAATTACAGTGACTGGTCAGAACTTGGATATTACTTTGAAGGGAAAGGATCAGCCAACCGAAACATCTAGAAAGGATGGTTCTGGTACGTTATATGATCAAGGTTTGGTAGATTATTGCGAAAAGCTAGAGGGTGATGAGCTAAAAAAATGTAAAGACACTTATCCAGTTATAGAATACAAGGAAGAGGTTGATGCTTGGGGAATTGTGCTTGATGTGGCTTTGACTGTACTGCCAATTATTGCTTTGGTAATTTTCTTTTCGTGGATGATGCACCAGGCTACTGCGGCAAATAATCAATCAATGTCTTTTGGGAAGTCTAGGGCTAAGCTATATGGCCCTGATAAAAAGAAAGTAACATTTAAGGATGTGGCTGGAAATGAATCGGCAAAGCAAGATTTGACAGAAATAGTAGATTTTTTGAAAAATCCGAAAAAATATGAAAAGTTGGGTGCTAAGATTCCACGTGGTGTACTTCTCGCGGGTGATCCTGGTACTGGTAAGACTTTGATGGCGAGAGCAGTTGCTGGTGAAGCCGACGTGCCATTTTTCTCAATTTCTGGGTCGGAATTTGCAGAGATGTTTGTAGGTGTAGGTGCATCTAGGGTGAGAGATTTGTTTAGCAAGGCTAAGAAGAACGCTCCTTCGATTATCTTTATTGATGAAATTGATGCCGTAGCTCACAAACGAGATGCGAGAGGTGGTGCTGGCCGTGAGGATGAACAAACTTTGAATCAAATACTAGTTGAAATGGATGGATTTGATAATGATTCTGGTGTAATTGTAATGGCGGCGACAAACCGTGTGGATATGTTGGATAAGGCTTTGCTTCGTCCTGGGCGATTTGATAGACATGTAAATGTGACTTTACCTGAACGAAAAGATAGATTAGAGATACTTAAAGTGCATTTTAAGGGTAAACCAGTGGAGGCAGATGTAGATCTTGAGGCTTTGGCAAAAAAGACGGCTGGGTCATCAGGTGCAGATCTTGCCAATATTGCAAATGAGGCAGCAATTACAGCGGCACGTGAAGGGCATAAAGCAATTTCGAATGCCGATGTGACGGAGGCATTTGAACGAGTAGCGATTGGTCCGGAGCGAAAGAGCAAAGTAATGAACGATAAAGAACGTAAGATTACCGCTTATCATGAGGCTGGGCATGCGGTGGTTGGGCATGTGTTGCCTGATTCTGATCCAGTACATAAGGTCACAATTATTCCTCGTGGCTCTACTGGTGGAGTGACTTGGTTCTTACCACCAGAGGATAGAAGCTATAAGAGCATATATGAACTTAAAGATATTTTGGCTAGGGCAATGGGTGGACGTGTAGCTGAGAAAATTATTTTTGGAGCAGATTCGGTGACGACTGGCGCTTCGTCGGATTTGAAAAATGTAGCAAGTTTGGCTAAGTCTATGATTATTGAAGAGGGGATGGGTGATAGTTTAAGAAATATTGTATTTCCTGGTGAAGATACTGGGTACTATACGATTACGACAGGCAAACCCTACTCAGAAAAGACATCGGAACTAATCGATGCAGAAATTAAGAAGTTATCAGATGAAGCAGCGAAAAGGGCGGAAGAAGTTTTGAAAGCAAATAGGGGCGTTTTGGATAAATTGGCAGAGGAGCTGTTGGCGCACGAAACGCTTGAAGAGGCAGAACTCGAACCAATTTTGAAATCAGCAAAGTTGCCCTCAATAGCTAAATTACATTAACATTTAATTGAGATGAGAATTAGGAGTTTTTGATAGCCTGGACTTGTTCGCTTGTAATAATTACAACACAAGTCAAGAAAAAATCTCCTTATTCGCTCGCGCAAGCGCTCGCTAGGGGAGATTTTTTCGTTGTTGAGTTGTAATTATTACACGAACAAATCTGGTCTAAATCTCATTACGCTATCAAAAACTCCTAATTCTCATCTCCAGAAAGGATTAATAAATAATGGAGAAATTGCTTGATTATTTTGTGCCAGAGAGGTATGTGTTAGATATTGCGATTGACAAGGGTAAAAAGACAATTGGGGGAGTGGTGACTGTTATTGGGGAGGTTTTGGCAGAGACAGTGAAATTTCATGCGGTTAGTTTAGAAATTACCGATGTGTTAGTGAATGGTGACAAGGCTAGATACAAGACGGACGGAGAAGTATTGGAAATTTTTGAGTTAGAAACAGGTAAAGCAGAGATTTCTATATATTATAATGGTAAGTTAAATGAGAATATGGAGGGGGCGTATCTCTCGACTTATGAATATAAAGGGAAGACGGAAACGATTGTAGCAACACAATTTGAGTCGCATTATGCGCGTGAAGCTTTTCCGTGCATTGACGAGCCAGCAGCAAAAGCTGTGTTTGAATTATCGATATCTGTGCCAACGACATCAAACGATTTGGCACTTTCGAATATGCCAGAGCTAAAGCTTGGTTTGGGGTCGCGTCCGGCCGGCCCATCGCCATGGGCGGCCGGCGCTAAATCTCGCGCTGCCGCGCTCCGAAATACCCCAAACCAAACTCTAGCTTCCGACTATAAAACAACAGTTTTTGAGCCGACACCGCGGATGAGTACGTATCTGCTTGCATGGGTTGTGGGGAGGTTTCATGGAAAGACTGTGACGAACGAACATGGAGTAGAAATTACGACTTATTGTTCGCTGGCACAAGAAGTGGACTCGGTAGATTTTGCAAATGAAATTGCGGCGAAGTCACTAGAGTTTTATGATAATAATTTTGGTATACCATATCCACTGAAAAAACTGGACCAGATTGCTTTGCCGGATTTTGAAGCTGGTGCGATGGAAAACTGGGGGCTTGTGACTTATCGTGAATCTATGATGCTGGCATCAAAAAATGCGACACTTAGTACTAAAAAATCGGTTGCATTAACAGTGGCGCATGAATTATCGCATCAGTGGTTTGGCGACCTTGTGACGATGGAATGGTGGGACGATTTGTGGCTAAATGAATCATTTGCGAGCGTAATGGAATATTACGCAGTGGATTATATACATCCAGGATACAAAATTTTTGAAGGATTCTTTACTGGGGATGCGTATGCGGCTTTGATGCGTGATGCTTACAAGGATGTGCAGTCGGTACATCAGGAAGTACATAATCCAGCAGAAATTGCTACGCTATTTGATGGTGCAATTGTGTATTCAAAAGGGGCAAGACTAATGCTTATGTTGATTCGTTTAATGGGATGGAATAAGTTTTGTAAGGGTATAACTAAGTACTTTGAAAAATACAAGTACAAGAATACAAAGGGCGATGACCTGTGGAATGAGTTGAATGGTTTTGCTGAGTTTGATGTGAAGGAATTTATGCATGCCTTTATTGATAAGCCTGGCTATCCTGTGGTTACGAATCAAGACAGTGTGTTTAAAAATTATTCACAGATGAGATTCCTGCTAGATGGACCAATGGAAAAGTCTTCTTGGCCTCTGCCGGATATTACTGAGGATATGAGTGGGCATTATGTGCTGAATTTATCTAGTGAGGAGTTTGAGGAGAGGTTGGTTAGTTTTGGTAAGCTGGGATTAGAGGAAAAACTGAGAATTTTGATTGATAGAAATTTAGTGTGCAAGACTGACTTGGCGCCTTCTGAATCATTATTGCCTTTGGTTTTGAAATTTCAGCATGAGGATTCGGCTTCTGTATGGGGAGTGGTGGTGTCGATAATATCCAGCTTAAAGGTGTTTCTAAATCCGGATTCTAAGGAAGAAAAGGAGTTTAAGAAGTTGGTTGGCGAATTGGTAAAGCCGAAGCTTGCTGAGATTGGTCTCATTACGAGAAAGAATGATGATGAAAATATAATTCGCCTTAGGGCAATACTTTTGGGGCTGGACTATTATGCAGAAACACAGAAAAACTTAGAGGCTTTAGCCAAAATGTATAATAGTGATTTGGACGTTTTGGAGCCAGAAATACGAGAGGCGATACTGGATGCAAAATTATGCTTATCGCCAGAGATGATTGATGAATATCTTGACAAGTATCAAAAAGAGGCTGACCCTGAAGTGAAGTTTGAATTACTATTTGCTGGGACTTTATCGAAAAATGAAGAAGTACTTAAAAAAATGATAGGCTTACTTGAGCGACCTGAGGTAGTAAAACCACAGGATCAACTACATTTGTTTATCTATTTGTTTAGGAATTCTAGGTCACGCGAGAAAACGTTTGAATGGTTGACGAAGCACTGGGATTATGTACGTAAGATGGGTGGTGATAAATCATTAGAATATTATCCACGATATACGGCAAATGTGATTCGAACGGAAAAGGAGTTTGTAGATTGGAAGGCGTTTTTCTTGCCAATGATGGAAGATGCTGCGCTGAAAAGAGCAATTATGATTGGTGAGAAGGAAATAAAGGCTAGATTGAAGTTGATTAATAGTGATAGGGATGGTGTGGTGAAGCGTTTGAATGAGATGAGTCGATAGGTATAGCTATAAGAGTTAGGAAATATGTGGTTTTTTGTGGCGTGTTTTGGTTGTTATCTGATGATTATCGTTTGGTTGATTGTTGCAAAAAATATAATCATTCTTGCTTGACATTCCATTAGTACTAGCATATTATATAAATAACATTAGCAGTGTGTTTTGTATACAAGCACGCTTTTTAAAAAAGAGAGGCCATTCATGTCATTAAATAATACTTATACTAATCAAATAGTCC
>CAMOIR010000043.1 GCA_946616455.1 uncultured Candidatus Saccharibacteria bacterium
AGCAAGACGATTAAAGATAAAGGTTAAACGTATCAAGCCACATACTCCTAAACATAACGGAAAAGTAGAAAGAAGCCATCGTGAAGACCAGAAATTATTCTACTCCGAAATGATGTGTCTTAATCATCTAATAACAGACGAGAATAACTTCAAAAGACGACTAAAAAGACATCAAGATAGAACTAATAACCGTCCTATGAGACCACTTAATTATAGGTCACCAAAACAGCATTTAGAAGCATATAAGAAAAAGCAGATTAAGAAGTGATTCTCATATGTTCGTTTAACTAACAGTGTATGTGTCTATAATGTAATTAGTCGGAAACCATTTAATCTAAGTGTCTTTCGAAAGAAATAGAGCAACAAAAACATTCTTTTGTTATTATGCCATTTTACCTTACAATGATTTTGCTCGTGGAGGGATTTCATTTACCAAACTGACGGATATCTCATAATGTATTTAATATCATTTCCGTACTTCGTGTAATTAGTTACCTTACTTTTTGATGTATTAAAATCATAAACCGCCACATCTAATCCTGCCTTCCTAATTTTTGAAATCTTACTTTGATTTAGTTTGTCTCCATAGGTATTGATCGCAGTCATGCCGGCCTTCTTTAGCTTGGAGGCATTTTTTAGAATACTATCAACGCTTCCTTCTAACCCCCAGAATTCAAGACCTGGTACATACGAACTAAGTTTTGAAACCTTACTTACGCTATTCATTTGTGAAATATACATTTTGGGGTTATCTTTCAAGATGGACGCTAGTTTTTTCAGCGCAGTATCAGAAAATTGATCAGAGTTTTTATTCATGTCGAGTATTATTCTGGTTCCAGTTCCGTTAACTTCTTTTATGTAGTCAGAAAACTTTGTCCACCCATTGTTAAACGATTGTCCTTTGTCATAGTGATGGCAATAAAAAGCCCCATTTCTATATTGTAAATCACATTCTACGGCATATGCCTTATCTTTTACTGCTTTTTTCACATCAGCGATTTCGTTATCTCCTCCAGCATGCAGAGCGGCTAATCCATATCCGAATTTCTTTCTATCGCTCGTATCCGTGAATGGATCATTGCCGTTGACATTGTTGTTACTATTATCATCAGCTTTCTTCTCTTCTGCTTTTGTTACTTTCACCGTCACGGTTTTTGCGATTTCTTTATCACCTTGTTTTGCTGTGATTTCAACCTTAACCGTGCCGGTTTTGCCATTTTTCTTTGGGGTTACTACGCAAGTTTTGGTATTGACGGATGCTATCTTTTTACCACTCAAAATCTTGCATGTCACTTTTGCATCAGCATTAAGCGGATAAATGGTTGGCTTCAGATCGACTTTGCTACCCTTTGCAACTGTTACGTTATTGTTTGCGATGCTAATACTTTCCATTTCCACGCTTTTTAAAGGTGACACATTTAACCACTTTAGCCCACCAAAAGCTACCGCATATACACCAAGCCCTATTATAATTTCAAGCATTCTCCGTTTAGCTTTGGTAGTTTGTTGTTCATTACCACCCGCTCGTATATACTGTACGCCGACAATAGTAATGCCAGCGATACCAAGTATTCCAACAATAGCAGAAAATATATCTAGAGTATTCCATAATACTTCCTGTATTGCCGCACTACCATCCTTGCTAGTACAGTTGACGACGGAAGTGCCCACGCCTGCACAATCGGCGAATACTATATTGGTTGACGAAAAAGCTATCGAAATGCATAAGTATAAGATCACAATGACCATCAAAGAATAGAACTTTTTCTTCATATCTCTATTATAACCACTTATGCTAAAGTTTGTCTAGACATACGCTTTTGATTAATCTGCAAAACTTTACAATTTTTTAATCTTTTGGTATAATATACCCTAATATGAGTAAAAAAGAATTACATCCTAAAGATTATCGTGCAGTTGTGTTTCTAGATGAGGCCGCTGGTTATTCGTTCCTTACAAAATCTACCGCTAAAAGCGATGAAACCATCAAATGGGAAGATGGCAACGAATACCCACTCATCAAGGTTCAGATTTCATCAGCTAGCCACCCTTTCTTTACTGGCGAAGAGAGAATTATCGATACCGAAGGTCGTGTAGATAGATTCAAAGCGCGTGCTAAGAAAGCCGCCGCTATGAAGATTGCCTTAGAAAACAAGGCTAAAAAGCTCGCCAAGGAAGCTGAGAAAAAAGCTAAAAAAGAAGTCGCAAAATAATCTTACCACCAAATATCCACCGACGAAACAGAGTCGGTGGTTTTTTAGTAGCCCCTTGCTTGTGGGCAAACAAATAAACCGTATTTCCCATGAGGCATGGGTGCCCTCGCAGTTTGGAGCACCCATACCTAGAGTATGAAAATTAGAATTTAGCGTTTTTTACTAAGGCCACCTCTTTTTCCTACGAAATAGATACCGCAAATCGTCAAGAATGAGAATAATACTAATCCAGTTCCTAAATAATCGGCATTAGAAATGTTTAAATTCTTAAATAGTCCACCCGTGTCAGGAGTTCCAGTATCTGGGACGGGAAGCACATCGTAATTGATCTCTATTATGTAAGGCTCATAGAGTAAATTGCCTTCGCTGTCATACGCTGTAATATATACAGTATATTTACCTGCCGGTAAATTGTACTCGCCAAAAGGCAGAGTTATGTTTTTGACGGGAGGAATAATGTTATCTAATGGAGAAAACGGTACTTCCTCACCAGCTTCATTGTATACTTGTACCTTTATTTCGGCTACATCGCCCTCTGCATCATCTGTGCCGTCATCAGCTACATAGCTTAGGTCGAGCTCATAATCATCTGTTCCATCTTTTTTGGTTGCATCACCCCTTACCGGAATGAGCCTAAATGGAATTGAGCTTTCGCTAATGGTTCCATCATGTCCTTTGCCTTGTACCAAAACGACATAATCACCATAGCCAAATTCATCTTCCGTGAAATTGATCGGCAGATTTATTAAACCAGATGCATCACTTATTTCAATTCTAGGCAATGTCTTCGTGATTTTTTCGCCATTTTCATTGGTATACTCGATTATAACATCGGCATACTCGATGTCGGAATAATCGATTGATAATGTTTGTGTTGGATCGATTGTGGTCTCCCCAGATTTCACACCATCTATCGTTATGTCGACATATGGCCCATGACCAGTCACCTTAACAGTGATCGTGTCAGTTAATGTTGATATTGCGGAGGCTTTTGGAGTCGGCAAAAAAGCCGCAAAAATAGTCACGGCAATAACCAAGACGAGCCCAAAAAAGCCAAAAATCCTTTTTTGTGTTTTTTCCATACTCTACACTCTTGTTTATATTTTATGTTTATTTCGGTTGATAAGTCTTCAAATCTAAACTGCAAGTCTAGACTTGTGTTCCTTACGTCTCCTAATTACGATTATAACCACTACCACAATAATTGTCAATAGTAAAATTGTAATAATTGTAAGAGGCATTGGATTTATAAACACCAATTGCTCAACTGTTTCAGTATTTGAACCAGCTGTAACAGTCCAGGTTACTTTAAAAATACCAAAACCAGGCGTGTCGTCCCACTGGTCTGATACGACTAGTTCTGCCTCTGGGATAACAGAAATCTTCCCTCGGTTTGACGGAGACTCGTAGCTACCTCCACCAATAATACTTTCGACTTTTAACGTACCATTAGCATTAAAATCGATGTTACCACTATTCTTGACCTTAGCAGAAGCACCAATTAGCTCTTTGGCGTTTTTGTCGCCAACTGTCGTACGTGAAATCTTCAAATCAGAAATAGTGCTTTCCACAATAGCCTCGCCTTCACTAGAACGGCCATATACTACCATGCCTGGACTAGCTTCAGTCCTAATGCCGCTAGAAGAGACTGTACTAGTTAAGGTGTGGGCAAAAATCACTGCGTATTGACCACCACTCGGAATATTATCTGGAGTTTTGATTCTGTAGGTTACATCAAGCGATTTACCACTTTCAATGGTAAAAATGGGCTTTGCTACAAATTGACCGGAGCCATCCTTGAAAGTAATCCAGCGCGACATTTGTGTAAAATTGTTTTCGTTATTAAAACCAAGCTTGTACGCCTCTTCTTCCTCGGAATAAATATATGAATAAGGTGCAGCGTACACCTCAACCTTCATGGGCGAGTCACCATTATTATTAATAGTAAGTTTATCCTCGTAAGAAGAATTAGACGCTATCTGTAAAACTTTACTTACAGGAGTTAAACTAATATTCGTACCTGGAACTGTACTACTACTTGATTCGCTTTCTCCTTCCTCAGCAAAAACAAACCCAGGTAATAACCCAACAATTAAGCCAGATAGTACCAGGCAACCAAACATTATCTTCTTGAAATGATTTTTCTCCATCTACCTCCTTATGTATATAAAACTATTATAGCACACGTTTGTCATGTTTTATAAAAAAACATTTTATGATATAATGTAGTTATGCGCCTGTGGTGGAATTGGTAGACACGCTACCTTGAGGTGGTAGTGGCCACATTCACGGCTGTGCTAGTTCGAGTCTAGTCAGGCGCACCA
>CAMOIR010000044.1 GCA_946616455.1 uncultured Candidatus Saccharibacteria bacterium
CAGTGACCTATAAATTATTAGCACTTTTAATTACCCCCTCTGGAATATCAGGATAATCCGAATATGCAAATATCAAATTCGGCTCAGCCACAATCTGCCAAGAATCACCATTTTTGTGCAGAATTATTCTATATTTATCGCTAGGTAAACTCCACTGGTCCACTAGCGGCTTTTCAATCGTAGTCACGTACCAGGTTCCATCATCAAGTAGCTTGCCTTCGGCTATCTCATAACCTTCAAGCATATCACCATATTTTTCTTTAATTTTCCCATGCAAAACATCTAGATATTGGTTAATGTCAAGTTCGCTAGTTAATGCTTCCTCAACTTCATCTTCATTTAGTCTCTCAATCACCGCGTCTTGATCTGTCATTATAACAGAGTCTTTAGTTTTTAAAGTTACTACAAAAACGACTGTAAGCAGAATTATTATTAACAACAATCCAATAACCGTCTTACGGTTTTCTTTCCATATTTCATTTAAATAATCTCTATCCATTTAACTTGCCTCTTCTGAATCATCCTCGTCATCCATTACCTGGATCTCCTCGATGAAATCATTATTAAAATTACTAATCATGATTTTGTATTTGCCAAGATCATAACCATAACTTTGTAGTTTACTGAATGCATTTCTGCGCTCTGCTGCATCGGTTGCCCAGATCTCAATTATTGGAATACTTACTCCATCTTGATCAATGGTGTCGTTATCAAAGTAATATGTTATTCTAAGATCATCGGACCTAAACGGCAAATTTTTTATCAAAGGATATTTGTTTTCTGGAAAAACCGAAGATTCATATATTGCCTTTAGGTATTTATCAATTTGTCCATTATCACTAGAAACAGCCCTTGCTAAATCAGATGGAATATCCAACTTACGTAAAGTAGCTTCATCATAATCTGTACCACTATAAATCAACTCAGGTAAGTTATCCTTGGTTTTTATTATAACTATCATACTATTACCAAAATCGTCAGGAGAAATAAACGCAACCAAAATAGCACGATAGTCTCCCGCAGAAGCAATTTTGTGCATCACGGTTTTGCTGTCGCCCAAACCAAGCTCAGTGCTGATAAATTGTTCTACATCATAACTAATGCTTGTTTTCAGTGCATCCTCTTCTGAAACTTGACTATTGATTTCAATGATATTCATAACAATGCCCACAATAAGTGGCAGTATAAAAAACACCACAGCAAAAACAATTATCGTAAGTTTTGTCTTGTTTTGAGCTAACTGTATACTTTGATCTTGCATACTCTTCCTTATCCTGTTTTCCTAAATACATGAAAGCCTTGGCTTACATAACTATTAATATCTTTAGCCTTATCGGCTTCTGGCCATCTATTGCACTGTGAAGCAGAAGCCATTTTGCCTCCAAAACCAGGGATATCGCCCACGAAAACTAATACGTGATGCCTACTACCACATGTATAGCCTTTTTTGTTGTGATTACATATTATCACATCACCTGGTTGAGCGTCGTCGTTACTTTTTATCTGGCTTGTAATATCTTCCCATTTACTAGATCCTTCCAGATAATCAATCTGACAACCTGTAGAACAAGTATCATAATCTGGGTCCCAGCCACTTTTTACCATTAAATTAGACACGAATGCCCCACAGTCTTGTCCAGAGCATCCACCTCTATAACGAGCATTGCGCATTGCCTCATGATATGCCGATAATGCAGAACTTCCGTGTGGGCCATACTCTGGATGTGCCCATTCTTTTACCAAATTTTGAAGAGCCGACACATCACCATTTGCAACTCCATTACAAATATCTACATCATAGCATGTTGCACCTCCAAACGATGCAACAACGGCCTGACCTTCCGCACTATTAATATATTCAGTAAGAGCATCTATAGAGTTCTTCATGTCATTAATACTTCCATATCCTGGCCCATCAGCTTTTCCTTGAACCCACATTGGACCAAGCTTTACTAGGTATTGGTATGGATCAGTTTCCTTTAAAGCGGCTTCATAGTTGCCATTATGCACAGTCTTGCCATATGTCATAAAACCTTCACCTACATTGGCAATATTTTTCCCATTTCCTTCTTTCGTGCCTGGGTAACAAGCTATACCCCAGAAATTATTGTTGCCACATTTTGCTTTTGAGTCTTCGTAACGTCCTTGCACCAAAATTGCAATCCACGGAACGCCATAAGCTTGACCAGTGCGATAGGCTAAATCACCATAGTTTTCTAGCAGGGTTTTCATCTCAGCCTTATTATGATCACCAAAAGTCATTGCTCCTATTTCATTAGCTTGTTTCTCCGAATTTTTTGCACCTTTTACAGCAGAAGAAGCGTTATTTAAGCTGCAAGTTGTAGTTCCGAGTGCCTCGCTTACCATGGGCCAAATATTACCAGTATCGTTATGGTCATTATATGGTGCATGCATATGGGCCACAATTCCTCGTGTGTCATTAAACTCTTTCTCCGTCATTCTTACACTTCCGACCTTACCAGTCCATGTCGCAGTAGAAGTGAGTGGTATTTCGCCCCCATTTTCTTTAGCCCATTTGCTTATTCCAGTCAATAATTCTGCTAGATACCCCCATTCGTCGTGTCCAAATTTTGCAAAACAATAATCGCTGCTTGTTTCATCTACGCCATCAATTATGCATTTCGAATTACTGTCAGGACTGTCAGGATTATCCTTATCGAATCCAAATCCCACAATCTCAATCTGGACAATATCAAGCACGTCGGCCGCATCTTTTACTGCCCCAGACGGTCTAGATAAAGGATGATGCTGTGAAACAGTTTTATTTCTAAGGTCGATTGTAAAATGAGCAGCTACCTTATTTGCTCTACTCGATCCATAAGCTGCTAATCCAGGTGTGGAACCTTGGGTATAATGAAGTAATATTTTATTTGGAAGCCCACTTTTATATTTCGTCCCTAAACTGGGCACTGATTCCTTTTTATAGCCCTCAATCCCACTGATAATCCATCCATCCTTATCCCAAGTAATTGAACTATTTATAGCTGTAGCACTATGTGCTGATGTAGTGCTATGCGGAGATGGTCCTTTAGACTTTTCGCCATCTGTTTCACCTTGGTTTTCGGTAGCTTTGTCACTGCTACTATCAGCATCATCCTTATCGGATGATTTCTGTTTTGTTTTACTGGTAGTTTCTTCAGTAGCCTTTTCCGTACTTGGTATAACAGAACCCAGAGAATTTGCACCAGCACATTGCGATTGCAAGCTACTACTCCATTTTTTTGTATTATCCCACGCCCAGCATTCCCATCCGCTATTAATATCACCACCGGCAGCTTTTATCATGTCCGAACATTTTGTTCCGTCCTTATTTTCACTAAATGGAGGTTGTGAGTAATCAACATCCGATTTACATTCTCCACCGTTTTCATTGTCACTGGATATCCAGAAGCAGGTTAACGGACCACCGGTAGTTGCATCTCCAGCAGCACGAGACCACGACGAATTGCCAGTAGCACCGTTCGTTAAATTGCTTCCAGCAAGAGCAGCATCAATCCATTTTTGTTCTTTAGGTGAGATTGTATGTGAACCAGTGCAGGAACTCCCACCTCGGAATCTAGGGCACAACCCATTCAACCAATTGTTTAGATTACCGTCAGATCTAGCAATAGCTTGATTCATATAACCCTCAACGCCAGCAAGGGAATGGTTTTCTCTTGAAACAGTATACATAAAGTTTTCTTTGTCTGTTTGCGAGGCATTATTCCACATTGCAGTCCTAAGCTCTGCCAGTTTAGGACAAGTTCCGCCTTCTCCGCTATAATTACTTTTACCCTGGCAATTATCATAAAACAAAATACTATTATTAGAATAATAATACAAATCATCATTTGTAAGGGTAGCAAATTGGGACAATCCAGTCGAAGCAAGCATTTTCCCAGTGTTAGAATTTAAGGAACCGCATAAAGAAAGTAGGCTCCCAATTATCAATACTAGGGCACAAACAAAACAAATCGACCTCCACCTTTTCATAATATTATTTTAGCACAATTATTATAAAAAATAGCTTTTTAATCATTAATACTATTATATATGTCTAAAATAAAATCCTCTTGCATTTTAACCACAAACACGATACAATAGGGCTATTATGGGGTCATATAAAAA
>CAMOIR010000045.1 GCA_946616455.1 uncultured Candidatus Saccharibacteria bacterium
GAATCATTAAATCCACTTTCTACCTACACATCTAGTACTGGTACACAGCAATACCATTTAGGTAACTATTACAATTGGCCAGCTGCTATTGCTTCCAATGATGCTAGCATATATGGAACATATAATGAAACTATTGGTGAATATGAAAACCTAGAAACTCATCAATCCATCTGTCCTGCTGGTTGGACATTGCCATATACATCTTATAACAGTAATACGGATCAATCTGAGGGTGACTTTGTTGATCTCTGGACTGAATACGGCTGGGATAGTAATGATTACAACTTTATTGATGGCATTTCCACTATCTGGACACCTCCGCTCTACTTCGCTCCCACTGGCCACTTCTACGGTCTTCTTGGGTATGCCAGCTACGACGGCAGTTTCTGGTCATCCGTCGCGAGCGACGATGGCTACGCGGATTTCGCGTATTTCGACAATGGCGACGCCGCCCCAGCGTTCGACGACGTCCGGTACTACGGCTATTCTATCCGTTGTCTACTTCGCTAGTATGGGTATTCACTAGTTCCGAGTTCTTATCATTCTAATCTTTCCGGAATCCAGAAATGTATTAGCTAAGCATATACATAGGGCTCTCTTATCAAGATAGCCTCCTGGTTTATCTGGTTTTGGATAGTTTTAATTGATAATTTATGCATAATCGCATTTGACTTTTTGCATTAAAAGGTGTATAATAGAGGTCATAAGATAATGTTTATCATCGTGGAGTATTATGCCAAAAAACAATGCATTTGATTTTGGGAATGGTGAGGTTATTTTGGCCGATCCGTCTTATTTGGTTACACCATTGGTGCCTAGTAGAGCCAAACTAATGAAGTTGGCTTCTTTTGGCGCAGCTAAGAGAGGTTTTGATCTGGTGATGTCTGGGATTCTTTTGGTGGGGTTTACGCCGCTTTTTGTGATAGTGGCGCTTGCAATTAAAATCGATAGTCCTGGGCCGGTTTTTTTCCGTCAAAAACGCACTGGCAAAAATGGCAAAGAATTTGAGATTTTGAAGTTTCGCAGTATGATGGCTGATAATGACATTCATGATGCTTCGTGTGACGATAGGATTACAAGATTAGGCAAAAAGCTTCGCAAATCTTCGGTAGACGAATTGCCGCAGCTTATAAATGTTTTTAAAGGGCAAATGTCTTTTATTGGTCCGAGGCCATGGGTGCCTGAATACTGGGAAAATATGAACGAGAAGGAGCGCCAGAGGGCCAATGTAAGGCCAGGGATTACAGGTCTTGCGGCAGCAAAGGGCAGAAATGGACTAAATGTGTTTGAGAAGATTGGCTATGATTTGGAATATGTACGTAATTATTCTTTGAGCCAGGATGTGAAGGTAGTGTTTTTGACGATTGGGCAGGTTCTGAGTCGCAAAGAGGCCGAGGCTGGGAAGAAGCAAGTACACAATGATATCAAGGATTTGAAGAGAGAAAACAAGCAAAGCTTTTAGTGTGGTGAGCTTAAAGTTTTTTGATTCGCTAATGATTTTTGTGTTTTTTGGCGTGGTTGGATGCATTAGGGGCTTCGATTTGTAGACGTTCTGGTGGGCTTTAGTGTAGTATGGGTCTTTTGGGGGTGATTTATTGATGGCTTTGCGTTATTCCTTCGAAAAATGTGTAAATTTTCACGTTTTTCCTTCGAAAAATGTGTAAATTTTCACGTTTTTCCTTCGAAAAATGTGTATTACCCCTTGAAATGATGGTACTTTTGTGGTAGAATAAGAATAAGGAGAATAGGATGAAAAGAAAACTATATGATGATTTGGTGAAGTGGAAGGGGGAAAAGGATAGAAAGCCTTTGCTTTTGACGGGAGCACGTCAGGTGGGTAAGACGTATTTACTAAAGGAGTTTGGCGAGTCTGAGTTTAAGCAAGTGGTATATCTGGATCTTAATGAAGACCACGACTTACTTGAGCCGGTTTTTAGTGGTTCGATAAAGCCAGAGGAAATAATTTCGCGGATAGAATCCATTAGGGGCATCAAGATTGAGCCGGAAAAAGCATTGATTGTATTTGACGAGGTACAGGAGATTCCGCGGGCTTTGACTGCTTTGAAATATTTTTGTGAGAATGCGTCAGATTATTATGTAGTTGCTTCCGGGAGCTTGCTTGGGATTGCCTTGCACCCTGGTACTTCGTTTCCAGTTGGTAAGGTGGATATGTTGAAGCTAGCTCCAATGGATTTTGAGGAATTCTTGATTGCTACAGGTAACGAACGTTTTTTGAGATTGATTAATAAAGAGGATGATTTGCGAATTTTTGCAGAGCAACTTACGGCTCTTTTTAGAGAATATCTAGTGGTGGGAGGGATGCCAGAGGTGGTGGATGCCTGGGTGAATCATCGCGACTATCCGGAAGTCGCCAGAATCCAGAATATGATACTGCTGGCTTATTTTAATGATATTTCGAAGCATACAGATATGACTACGGCTACGCGAATTCACGAGGTTTGGAATACATTGCCAGCCCAATTTGCGAAGCGGAATGAAAAGTTTATGTTTAGCTTGATAAAAGAGGGCGCTCGTGCGCGGGAGTATGAGTTGGCGGTACAGTGGTTGATTGATTGTGATGTGGTGCGTAAGGTTGAGCGGCTAAATTCTGGGAACAAATTGCCCCTAAAGGCATACGCAGATTATAATGCTTTTAAGCTTTATTTCTTGGATGTGGGATTGTTCAGGCGTTTGGCGGGCGTTTCCAATGAGACTATTTTAAACGAAGAAGCATTATTCAAAGAATTCAATGGGCTGTTTGTGGAGCAATTCGTATTGCAGCAGATGGCGGGAAAGCACGAAATGTATTATTGGTCATCTGGAGCTACTGCGGAGGTGGATTTCGTGACAGAGACACATGGTGGAGTGGTGCCGATAGAAGTAAAGAGCGGTATGAATGTGAAGGCGAAGAGCTTGCAGACGTTTCGGGATAAGTATCAGCCGAAACTAGCAATAAGGTTTTCCTTGAAGCCTGTAGAATATAATAATGGGTTGTTGAATTTGCCGGTTTATTTAGCAGGGATGTGTGAAGGTTGGATTGAGAAATATTTGGAGGGGTGATTTATGTGTGAGGTTTGAGGTGAAAGTGGTTGTGGTTAGTTGACGCGGGATGGAGTTTGGGGTATAATAATAAGTGTAAAAGTAGTGCGTGGAGCACTGAAATAACAAAAGGATAAACTGCAGAAAATGCACAAAAAAAGTTCGATGGTTGTCGGAAAAATGGATAATGAGCCTTTAGTTAGCATCGTGACGGCGGTACATAACGGAAGGGCGTTTTTTGCTGAGACGATTGATACGGTACAGAGGCAGAGCTATGATAATTATGAATGGATTATTGTGGATGATAAGTCTGATGATGGAACGCAGGAAGTTATTAGAAAGGTCGCCAAAGGGGATACTAGGATTAGAGTGATTGAACTGACAAAAAACGGTGGGGCAGCAAAGGCGAGAAATGCTGGAATAAAAGAATCTAAGGGAGATTTTTTGTGTTTCCTAGATGCAGATGATTTATGGGAAAAAGATAAGTTGAAAAAGCAGGTGAAGTTTATGCGGAGCGGTGACTATGCTTTTTCGTTTACTGGGTATGAATTTGCGGATGCCACTGGCAAGCCAAATGGCAAAGTAGTGAGGGTGCCAGCGAAGATATCTTATAGGCAGGCACTCAAGAATACGACAATTTGGACGTCGACGGTAATGTTTGACATGAAAAAGTTGTCGGTTGAGAATGTCTTGATGCCGGATGTAAAGCGAGGGCAAGACACAGCGACTTGGTGGAAGGTGCTAAAAAAGGTTGATTATGCGTATGGACTAGATGAAGTATTGTCGTATTACCGAAGATCTGCTGGATCCTTGTCTTCTAACAAGTTGACAGCTCTAAAACGAACTTGGAATTTGTATCGAAATGTGGAACACCTTGGACTCTGCAGGAGTTGTGGGTGCTTTGTGGCGTATTGTTTTAATGCGGTGAAGAGGAGGGTGTA
>CAMOIR010000046.1 GCA_946616455.1 uncultured Candidatus Saccharibacteria bacterium
TGGCATTGCTTTACCCGCTTTTGGGAGAAGGATATGAAACGCTTTTATTGATCTTCTCGGTGATAGCCTTATCTGCTGCAAGTCTGGTGGTTCTTGTGGCCTATTATCTGATCCGCCTCCTGATCGGAGGGGTAAGAATCAGACCGTTTCTGAAGCATTTTCTGCCTTTGCTTAAGGAAAATTACGAGATCGGCTCTGCTATCGATGCAGTTCCATTCAATATACGTTATTGCGTCAGAAAATACGGAATGAATCGCAGCAGGATCTCCGATAAGTTTAAGGTTCTGGCTCAGCTGAATCTTGACGGAAACTGTTTTATCATCATGCTGATAGCGATGCTGTTCATCTTTATGATGGGCAATTCAGCCTCGTGGTATCATATTGTGGTTATTGCGATCCTGGTGGTGTTTCTCTCCTTCGGCGCACCGAATCAGCCGGGTTCAATCCTGATCGGGACCCTGATTGTCGCTATGTTTTTGCAAGGCGATGTTCTGATACCGACTACGGTCTATCTGGAAGCGTTTTTCGGGGGAATCCAGAACATCATCAATGTAACAGGTGACGTGGTATCCATTGCCATTGAAGAAAAGCAGGTGTGGAAATGAGAACCGGTTCCCGCCGTTGATGCTTCGTGACCTTTCGGAGCTTGCGGCACAGAACCAAGAACAGGCATCCCCATTCAGGGATGCCTGTTCCCGTATAGGCTTTTCGAGCATGTCGCCGCCTGATGACAAAATCAAAACCCAGCACAGCGGAATGCCGAAGTTGTCGACGAGGCATGAAGCGGCCGTGCGGTTTTGATTTTGAAAGGAGGAGCGACGGAGTGAGTGAGAGATGGCGTTTGCTTTGAAAAAGAAAACGCCGTCGCGAACGATACAAAGTCCGCGACGATGTGGTACGGCCGACGGGATTCCCCGCCTGCGGGCGGGCCGCCTCGCGGCTCTGGCGTGCCACCGGCACGCCATTCACTCCCGCTCGGTTCGAATCCCTTTGATCCAATTCAAAACGCAGCCACCCGAATGGGGTGGCTGCGTTTTGTCCTGCAAGGTCAGAAGCGACCCGGTTAGAATAAGCAGTATAGCACCCGTTCCCTTGCCCGAGCTTTCGCTTCGGTCGTTTGCACCAAGAATAAGTGGAATGTGTCATTTTGTTTTTTCCCTGTTATTCGTGCTATAATCATGAGTATGAAATATAAAGTACGCTACGAAGAATCTGGTGAATCAAGACCACGTCCTCATGAAAGGAGAATAGCTGAACTTCTCACCGGGCATTTTAAGAGCGACATTATTTTTCTTCGCCGTTATAGCAGCAAAACGCCAGATCTGTATGTTCTAAAAACCAATATTCGCTGGGAGCTCAAATCCCCAGAAGGCGGCGGTAAACACACTATCCAAAATAATCTCAGAAGTATTGATAGACAATCCGAAAATGTGATTATAGACCTTTCGCGTAGTAAGCTAACAGATGAACAAGGTATATCAAGAACAAAGGAATTCTTATCAAAGGAGAGTTCTCGTATTAAACGCCTCAAAATAGTGCAGAAAAATGGAACAGTCCTTGACATTAAAGGATAAATAGAATAAAATTATAAGTAGAGGAAGTAAGGCATAAGATACTGAATTGTATCAACTACCTACTTCCGCGGAATGAACCATCTCATATGAGGGGTTCTTTTTTTTGTTGTCTAAAATCAGTGTCACAAAATAATTCGTAGTATCATATGCCTGGCCAGCAGTATTACAACGATACTATCATTACTGAAAGTAAAGGCGAAAGATGGTTCTGTACAGAAGCTGAAGCTATCGCCGCAGGTTGGCGAAAAGACAAAGTATAAGTAGCACGCTCATCAATTTGAAAGTCTTTTTGCTTTTTAAGCAATACAAAATAAAGAGAAGTTTCGCTAGAGTTTTCGCTAGAGTTTTCGAGACGTAATCTGTTGCACCTCTTCGCCCGGACTTTCGGCCCCTTTGCCGTAAAGTCGGAAGCGACTTACTTGCTATTTCGCAAGCATTTCCCCTCTCTGTGCCAGGGGCCGGGCGTCCCTCTGTCCTCATCTGCCGGCCGCGGCACCCCACTCGCTTTATTCACAGAATATGGCTTGTAAGTCTTTCCCTTACCTGCTACAATAAACCATCCCAATTTGGAAGGGGGTCACACTCATGACTGAAGAAGTCTTCCGCACCCGGCACAGTGAGATAGTTGAGTGGTACCAATATATTGAAATGCATCTTAAAGGTATCTGTGCCGCACTGTCTACAGACGAAGACGAAAGCTGGTATAGTAGCCTGGACGATTTTGAATTAGACCCGCTTGGAAAATTGATTCTTAAAATCAAAACCCTGCAAGAAGAAAAGAAAATAAATCTCTTCTCTGCCTCCGATCTCGACGCCCTGGATGCTCTCCGTAGGTCCCGTAATTATTGGATTCATCAATGCTTTTCAGCAGACCACCACGTGATATTTAAAAGGGGCATGGTAAGAGACGATGAATTCGCAAAGAGGATAAACGAAGATCTCCGAGACGCCATGGACTGGGACGAAAAGATTGTCGAGAAGGCCAGAGAGGTTATACCTAAACCAACATCAATATAAACTATAGAAGCATCTCGAAAGAAGTGCTTCTTTAAAGAATCAGATTTTCGTGTCGTTTAGGGATGTCAATATTTGTATACCATATCACACCCATAATGTTCACGATTATCTCATTAGAAGAATTGATATAGTACTTTTTTACTTTTGTTTTATCAAAAATACTTTCTGGCATAATCATGTCCATACCGCCACCAAATTTTTAGTATCCAGTCCACAACATCCCTTTTTTTATATATGGAAAAATGTTTTTATGAGTAATAGATGTCATATTGCCAAGAATAATAAACTTTTTATTATATTTAAAAAGTAAATCAATAAATTCCCTAAACAATGAAAAAGGCGGATTCGTCACATCGATATCAGCCTCCTGGAGAAAACCAATACATTCCTCGCTACGAAAGTCTCCGTCGCCATCAAGTATAGTAAGTACATTATCCTTGTTCCTAAGCAATAATTCGATATCAGAAAGATCGGTCGTACCGCCCTTATTCAAATCCGGAACCTCGGTTATCTCTATCATATAGGGCATTTTTTCTTGTGACTCAAAAATAGGCAAATCGGTAAGTTCTGTGTGACTGATCCGAGATTTTGCATAACACGTACAAATCAGTTTTTTTATACCTAAGTAATTAAAATTTAAAGCAAAATATTAAAAAAAATTACTCTCAAAAGGATCGTCACAGTTACAAAGTATCGTTTTGCCCTTAAAGTATGCCTTATAATGTCTAAGTTCTTGCTCAATTTCTCCTAACTGCGTATAAAATTCATCCTGTCTTGCCGCTTTTGCTTTTGAGAGTTTTTTATTATCAACTATGGCGCCTCCTTACTCTTAGCGCCACAAATAAGAAAAGACACCTTCCGGTGTCTGTTTATCCATATAAAATTCGAGACACCGCGCGGGTGTCTTAAACCATTTTCGCACTTAGAATACCACTTACGTGATACTCAAGAATGTATAGCGCGATGCCTCGAGCTTTTCTGGAGCATACACTACGCATTATTAAGTGCGAACTGTAGCTTCTAAGTGCGATATATTAAATTTGGTTTAAGACAATTTAATTATACCACACTTCTGAAACCTGCTGCTGATTAGATCATTTTGTACGATAACATTTTCCCGTGTAAACTTTTTGTCGACTCATGTACCAAAAATCGCAAAAATGCACCAAGTTTGATTCTGCCCGGCAATGCTCTCTAAATAAGCATAAGCGTAACACACCCAATTCAAAGCAACTGCGGCAGGACCAACCTGGTGCAAAAAAATAGAAAACCCCCGAGAAATCGGGGATTTTCTACACGCCA
>CAMOIR010000047.1 GCA_946616455.1 uncultured Candidatus Saccharibacteria bacterium
ACTCCAGACTAACGATTTAGCAAACCGTCCCCTTCAGCCACTTGGGTAACCCTCCATTAGTACTATGATATCACTTCTTCCAACTTTTCACAACCTTCCCACATACTTAATTTCAAGTACATTTAAACTTGTATATCCTCTCATTAACCCCTAATCCCACACCAAAAAACCAACCACACATAAACTCCAAAAACACTTGTCAAACCTCAAATTATGGTATAATAAACTTATGGCAAAGAACAATCAAAGCGTTTCTTGGCAAGCCGAAGAATACATTACACATACCCACGATATTTGGTGGTATGTTGGTCTATTTATTGTAGCAGCCATTCTTATCAGTATTTCAATTTGGCAAGGGTGGTGGTCATTCACACTACTAATTGTTCTGAGTATTATAGCTATCCTCGTTTCTAACCTTAAACCTCCTCGCAAAATAAGCTATACTCTGGACAGTGCAGGTCTGACCGAAAACAAAACACTTCACAAATTTGAAGAGTTTCGCGCCTTTGGCATCTCCAAAGAAAAGTCACACTATTTTGCCGTCTTACTTCCCAAAAAGAAACTAAATCTCAGCGTCAAAGTCTACTTCCCAGAAGGCAGTGGCGAAGCAATCGTCGATTTGCTTGGCGCTAGACTCCCCATGGAAGAGATAAAACCAGATTTTCTCGATAAAATCGTAAACTTCTTGCGTATTTAAGAAATCTGTGATATTATAAACATAAGTTTAATAAAAAGGTGGGTAATACAATGGACCAAAATCAAACCGTAGATAATGATCTACAAAAAGCAATAGATGACATTACAAACAATACTAATACTGATCCAGTTTTTTCTGATCCTGTAGCCGCACCTTCTTCTATTCCAGAAGGTGACACAGGCGAACTAGCTGAAGCAATCGGGCCATTCCCAGATCCAGAACCAGAAGTACTTCCACCAGCACCAGCTCCAGAAGTACCACCAACCCCAGCTCCAGCTCCAGAAGAGGTACAGACAAATGATTCAGCAAATAGCCTATCCGAACCCGGCATTACACTTCCTACACCGCCAGCACCTACTTCATTACCAACAGAAATCACACCAGATGTTACTGGATCTCAAACACCAACCACACCAGAACTTACTTCAAACAAGATTGATACAGCCCCAGCATTTGAAGGCAATAATCCAGATATCAGACAGATTAAAACAGCTGCCTTAAGGGATCTTGTTCCTCTACTTGGGCACCTCGACATCGAGCCACTCGAGAAATTCAATCTATATCGCAATATTTTCGAAGAGTTAAAAGATTACTCAGTTCTAGAACCAGCCTACAAAACTGCCAAAAATATTCCTGACGAAACCGAACGCGCCAAAGCTCTTCTTTACCTCGTTGAATCCATCGACAAAGCATAACTAGTAACCCACCTCACAAATCTATATAAAACGACTCCAAATGGAGCCGTTTTATTATAAATCAAATCCACCTTACAAACAAATTCAAAGTAACTCCGAACGGAGCTATTATGCCATAAACAAAAATTAACTTGGAATCCACTTCTATTTTAATAACCAACTAACCTATTCAAATTAGCTCCGAACAAAGTTAATTTGTCATAAACAAAAATTAACTTGGAATTCACTTCCAAGTTAATTTTCATGCTAGTTTTCTTCGTTGGGGCTTCTTTTCCTAAAAGAAGCCCCGCAAGCCTTAGTATCCCATTCCCATATCTGGCGTAGCAGGCTTTTCCTCAGGTATTTCGCAAATAAGCGCTCCCATCGTAATTGCCGTGCCGGCTATTGAAGTAGCATTTTTTACAGCTTCCTTAGTAACCTTAGCCGGATCAATTACTCCAGCCTTTTTCAAATCTACCAAACCTTTTTCTGGCGTCATTACATTTACACCAAATCCAGCTTTTGCTCCTTCTACCTCCGCTAGAAGCGCTTGAGCATTTAATCCTGCATTTTCCATAATATGAATAAATGGAGCTTTCAACGCATTCTTTACAATCTTCATACCTGCATTAGCTTCATCAAGCTTCATTGCCGCATTAACAAGCGTTACGCCACCACCAGTCACAATGCCTTCAGCAAGTGCCGCCTTAGTTGCCGCCACTGCATCATCTACACGGAATTTCTTTTCATCAATCTCAGTTTCCGTTGCACCACCTACCTTGATTACTGCAACCTTACCAGATAAAGCAGCTGCTCTTTTTTCAAACTCTTCTCTCTCATAGTCAGACTTTGCATTGTTAGCAAAACCACGAATTAATTCGATTCTACTTGCCACTGCCTTCTTATCACCAGCCCCCTTTATGATGGTTGTCGAATCCTTCTCTGCTATTACCTTTGCAGCAGAACCCAAGACTTCCATTCCTACTTCTTCTAGCTTCAAACCTTTATCTGCAGACACTACAGTCGCATCGGTCAAAATCGCAATATCTTCCATTATTTCCTTGCGTCTATCACCAAATGAAGGAGCCTTTAGTACCAATGAATTAAACACTCCCTTAAGTTTATTAAGAACGAGTAATGACAAAGCTTCACCTTCAACCTCTTCTGCAATTATCACCAAATCTTTCTTACCAGACTGAGCCACTTTTTCAAGCAAAGGTAATATATCGCTTGCAGCAGAAATCTTCTTATCAGTCACCAAAATCAACGGTTTCTCAAATACCGCTTCTTGACGGTTTACATCTGTCACAAAAAACGGTGAAGAATAACCCTTATCATAAGAAAACCCTTCCACTATTTCTTGTTCCATTTCAAGGCCTTGCCCTGCCTCTACGGTTACTACACCATCCTTACCAATCTTTGAAATGACTTCGGCAATCAATTTACCAATTTCAGCGTCTCCTGCCGAAATCGTCGCAACTTCAGCCACTTTAGAAGAATCGCCTTCAATTTTTTCAGCTGATTTATCAATCTCTGCAATTATTTCGTTTCCTGCTTTTTCGATTCCCTTTCTAAGTTCCATTGGATTCATACCAGCAGCAATCAATTTATTAGCTTCAGCCAAAATGTTGTAAGTAAGAACCGTTACTGTCGTAGTACCATCACCAGCAACCTTGTTTAGTTTTTGGGCAGCAGTTTTTATCAATTTTGCACCTACTGCTTCACCAAGTGACTCGTCTTTATTAGGTAATTCTACTGCTTCAGCCACTGTCACACCATCATGTGTAATTACTGGAGAACCATAGGACTTTTCGATTATTACATTCTTTCCTTTTGGTCCAAACGTCACTTTTACCGCATCGTATAATTGTTTTGCTCCAGATAACACCTTTTCTCGTGCCTCTGCTTCATAAAATATTTTTTTAGCCATTTTTTCTCCTTTATTTTAACTTATTTCTCTAGGCTCACGCCTTTATTAAGTTACAGACTTTTACACAAGTTTTACACAAGTCTTCCACAACCCTCGCAGCTACATTGTAGCCAAAATATCTTCCTCTTTCAAAATAATATAGTCTTTTTCATCTACTTTTACTTCTGTTGTCGAATATTCCTTGTATATAATCTTATCCCCCTTTTTTACTGATTTTACCTCTGGCCCTACAGACTCCACCACTGCATAGGCTGGTTTCTCTTTCGCCTCACCAAGTAGTATTCCAGATTTAGTCTTTTCGAGTGGCTTTTCGATCACCGCTACTACACGATCTTTTAATGGTTTAAGTGCCATATTGTCCTTTCTTACGCCTCTTATCTTACCTTACCAGTTTCCGGCGTTTTTCTCCTTTTCTACCCCCATTATAACGCAAAAATTAGCACTGTCAACCCCCGAGTGCCAATTTCTAGTGCTAATTTCATAGATAAGTCATTACCGATATTTACAAATGTCAGTTCAATACTGCCGTAGCTGCCCTAATGGAATAC
>CAMOIR010000048.1 GCA_946616455.1 uncultured Candidatus Saccharibacteria bacterium
CTGCGAAAGACAAGATCATAGCTTGTATAATCTTTTTGTTGGATTTCCTCTGGTGTAAAATTTTCAAAAATATCACATTTTAAATCTTTGTGATGGTTTTTAAAATATTCTTCTACGGATTTGCCTTCTACACCGTAGCCAAGTAAAGCTATTTTCATAAAGTCTATTATACCAAACTAGGCGTAGTTTTGTCTTGATTATAATTTTTAATGGATTCGTAAGCTTCTTTTACTGAGCGTGTTTCCATGAGTTTGGCGCGAAGTTCTTTGGCGCCAGGAAAATTGTTGACGTAGATTTTGAAAAAATGTTTGAGTGGTTCATAAGGTAACAACATACAATCCTTGCGATGATTTGGAAGTTTCGTAATGTGGCAATCTTCGATTTTGTCTTTATATTCCTTAGTATTTGCGAGGATTGTATATTTTTCGTACAAATCAAGATGCATTTTTAAAAGATCCATTAATTCGTCACGCGAAGGAGTATGATTGGTGAAACAGTATGGGTTGGCGAAGACGCCGCGTCCAATCATAAAACCGTCGATTGTTGGATACTTTGCGTGTAACTCAAGTGCATGAGCTTTATCACGGATATCACCATTAATGATGAGTTTTGTTTTGGGGGAAATATCATCGCGGAGTTTGATGATATCTGGGATGAGCTCATAGTGGGCTGGAACTTTGCTCATCTCTTTTTTTGTGCGGAGATGAATCGTGAGGGCAGCTGGGTGTTCGTTGAGTAAAATTGGGAGCCAGGTGCGAAATTCTTCTGGATTAGACCAGCCGAGGCGAGTTTTGATAGAGACTGGTAAATTGGTGGAGCTGGCGGCACGATGATAGCATTCGGTGGCAAGCTCTGGTGTTTTGATCATAGCAGCACCGCCACCGGCTTTGTTAACATGCTTGTCTGGACAGCCAAAGTTAAGGTCTACCCCAGAGAAGCCAAGTGACTCTAGGGCTGATGTGCATTCCGAAAAATGCTCAGGGTTTTTGCCCCAGATTTGTGCGATGATGGGAGAGTCAGTAGGTGCGATGGCGAGACGCTCCAAAGCGTTCCAACGGCCTTTTTCTGATGCATAGCTAGATACATTAGTAAATTCAGTAAAGAATAAATCTGGGCGACTGGCATGTGCAATAACTTGGCGAAATAGAATATCAGTTACACCTTCCATTGGTGCCAAAATTAGAAACGGTTTTGGTAAATTATCCCAGATATTCATGAATGATATTTTAACATAATTATGCCTATTAGTAAAATGCTTTGAGCCAAGGTTTTTATCTAGGTGTGAGATATGGACAAAACTAGAATTTAAATATGATACCTGGGGCCAGTAGAAGCCCGTCTTTTTTATGTTATAATAAAATTACTCATGTCATACTTCGGTCACTGACATAGAGAAAAGTTTTTAGTTATGTAGGTATTTGTCATTTAGCCTCGTAACCAAGAGCCGCAAATGGCTCGCATAAATGACTCTATTAAATTAATATTTAAAGGAGTCTTTATGAAAAACTTTAATAAAAATAAAACCGAGCAGGTCGAAGTCATGGCGCTTTTCGGATACGAGATGACGCCATGTCAACCATTGACGTTTCGACGTCGAGGCGAGACTGAGACTGAAGTATCGGAACTTCTCCGTACGCAAGTAAAATTTGCAGGTGGAGTGGTACTTCATATATTCGATGTGCTCGTGGGTCGGGAGCAGATGCGCCTGGAGTTTAACTCACGCGATCTTTCCTGGCACCTAACACAGCCGGCTTAATTGTTAGCTAGGCAAAAATTGAATTGGATGTGCTCCAATTCAATTTTTTTCGGTCTTTATAGTATAATGATAAGTATGCAAGATTTGCAAAAAAGACTGGATGCTTTAAGGGGGGAGTTTTTGAAGGTGTATAAAAAGCTTTGCATAGAAGATAAATTGATGCGAGTGTCGGAATTAGAAAAGCAGGTAGCAGAACCTGATATTTGGAAAAATGTTGAGGAGGCAACTGCCAAAAATCAGGAGCTTTCTAAACTGCAAGATGAAGTGCAAAAGTGGGAACTATTAAGGACGCAAATCAATGATCTAAACGAACTGATTGAGATTTCTGGAGAAGATTTGAAGAAAGAAATAAGTGGGCAGATTGATGGGATGGAAAATCAGTTTGCGGAGCTTAAAAAAGTGTTAAAGTTTCAGGGGCGATATGATAATAAAGATGCGATAGTCAGAATCACTTCTGGTGCTGGTGGTACAGAGGCAATGGATTGGGCTGGAATGCTAGAAAGAATGTATCTTAGATTTTTTGAGAAAAAAGGTTGGAAGGCAACAAGCTTAGAGAGGATTGAAGGTGAAGAAGCCGGAATCAAGACAGCGGTATATGAGGTGGTTGGTAGTAATGCATATGGTTGGCTAAAATCTGAGCATGGCGTACATCGCTTAGTGAGATTGTCACCCTTTAACGCAAATAATTTACGCCAGACTTCTTTTGCTTTGGTAGAGGTTTTGCCTGTGATTAAGGCAGATACTGAAGTCCAGATAGATGATAAGGATTTAAGAATAGACGTGTATCATTCAGGTGGGCATGGTGGGCAGAGTGTCAATACGACCAATTCGGCGGTAAGAATTACTCATTTGCCAACCAATACAGTGGTAGCAATTCAAAATGAAAGGTCGCAGCTCCAAAATAAGGAAAAGGCGATGGAAATTCTAAGAGGTAAATTGGTGCAAATGCAATTAGAGCAACATGCTGAGACGATTGGAGAATTAAGGGCTGGCGAGTCGGCTGGCTGGGGTCAGCAAATAAGAAACTATGTTTTGCAACCATATAAATTAGTAAAAGATACGCGAACTAGCTATGAAGAAACGGATCCGGAGGCGGTACTAGATGGTAAAATCGATGGATTTATTGAAGCATACTTAGAAAATGCTTAAAATAGGGGTTGGCAAGAGAAATTAAACATGATATAATTAAGTAGTTACCTAGACATAAGGATAGGTCCGTCAAACTCACGAGCGGAAACCGGCCTAAAAGTCTAGTTTTAATAGTGTGATTTTGCTGGTGGAGTGAGCAAAATAAGCAGTTGATGGTTTTACTTAGTGTACAAAAGTAAAACTATCAGAAAGTTCCTGTTATAGGCAGGAAAAATGATGGTTTTGCCTGTTGTACAGAGGCAAAACTCTCAAAAGGCGCTTTTGAAGCGTTGAATAAAATTTAATAAAGGAAAGGAATAGGATGCAAGTCATTCTCGGCACCAAAATTGGTATGACTCAGATCATCGGCGAAGATGGCGTAGTTACTCCTGTAACTATTCTACAAGCCGGTCCGTGCACGGTGACTCAGATAAAAACCACCGAAACTGATGGTTATAATGCTGTGCAAGTGGGCTACGGTCAGAGTAAGAATCTGAGCAAGTCGGTTGCTGGCCACGTAAAAAAGGCTGGTGAAAATATTAATCCTAAAATCCTCAAAGAATTTCGTGTGGTTGAGATTCCAGAAGGTATGAAGTTAGGTGATGCGTTGACCGTCGAAAGTTTTAAATTAGGTGACAAGGTCGCTGTAACTGGTACAAGCAAAGGTAAAGGTTTTGCCGGTACAGTGAAGCGTCATAATTTTAACGAATCTCGCAATACCCACGGTTTTAAAGGTAACATTCGTAGAGTAGGTTCAATTGGCTCGATGTATCCACAGAAGGTATTTAAGGGTAAGAAAATGCCTGGTCGAATGGGACACGACCAAGTGACGGTTAAGAATTTGACAGTCGCTTATATCGATGCTGCTAATAATTTGATTGGCTTAAAAGGTGCAGTGCCTGGTCCAAACAAAGG
>CAMOIR010000049.1 GCA_946616455.1 uncultured Candidatus Saccharibacteria bacterium
ACGGTGGTGCAATGTATAGTTACGGCAACTACTACACCTGGCACGCTGCTATAGCTGATCTCACCTATAACGGTACTAATAACCAATCTACTACTGGTACTTCACTATGTCCAGCTGGTTGGCATCTACCAATTGGTGGTAGAAAGGCGAATGTAGAAGTTAGTGAGTTCTGGAAAATGTCTCGCGCTACTATTGGAGCTGACCCAGCTAATTTCGCTAATGATGTCTTCTATTACACTGGTACACCAGAAGGAACAGATGCATCTAATAAGTTAAGGGCTTATCCAAATAACTTCCTCTACTCCGGCGACTTCAGTACGTCGTCTGCCTACAATAGAGGGTCAAACGGCTACTATTGGTCGTCTACTGCGTACAATAGCAGCAGTAGCTACTATCTGTACCTGAGTAGCTCCCTTGTGTACCCAGGTACCAATGGCCTCAGTAAGTACCTCGGGCAGAGTATTAGGTGTACGGCCGGCTCCTAGTGAACTGTATCCTTAAAACTATCTATGTATAGTCAAGTATTTTTTGAGTTTTTGATGCTAAATAAAAATCGCTCGCTACTTCACTGTGAAAGGGTTACGTAGCGGCGATTCTTATTCATCAAAAAAAACGAAATTATCGTTTTAATCATTAATTTTAATTAATGTGCTACTTTTGGTTCGTATGATCTATGCTCGGTTTCAAGTGTATACATCATTCGGATCAATTTTTTAGTAGTATGAGAAGAAACGGCGACATAAAAATGTTTATCCTCCTTTCGCTTTTTTTGTAGATATTCGCTTAATTCTGGAACAAACAAACAAGCTGATTTTGTGGCAAGATCTAGTGCTTTCCTCAGATGTTTAGAATCACGCTTGTCCATTTTGCTATAACCACTAACATATTTTCCGGAGCCTTCAATCTCATCACTTAGACTTCGGATGCGTTTTATGGTTTGTTTTAATTCATAGGATTTCGCATCCGATATTTTACCGATAGTTTTATTTGCAGCTTCTCGTAATCGTGCCGCTAAGTCCTTCCAGAGAATTTTTTATACGAAATGGCTTCACGACAATGCTACCTACGCCATCTACAAAATGCAATCATGTTTATCCTTCGCTACGTCAATTCCTTTATTCCGAAATGTTTGATACCTTTAGAGTTGAAGAGTTGGTGGGCAAAGTGTGATAAAATGATAATATGGCAATAGAGAGGTTGGTGGAGCCAACGGCGGCTCAGTCGGATATGGAGGAGGAGAGGATGGAGATATCGCTTCGTCCGACCACTTTTGATGAATATATTGGGCAGGAGCATCTCAAGAATAATTTGCGTCTTGCGATAGAGGCAGTTAAAAAACGCGATGATGGGTCTACGCTTGATCATGTATTATTGTATGGGCCACCAGGGCTTGGTAAGACGACAATGGCTGGAGTAATAGCGCATGAGCTTGGGACGTCGCTTAGGGTAACTAGTGGGCCGGCGATAGAGCGTGCTGGGGATTTGGCGTCGATTTTGACTAATTTAAAGGATGGAGATGTGCTGTTTATTGATGAGATTCATAGATTAAGGAGGACAGTGGAGGAGGTGCTTTATTCGGCGATGGAGGATTATAAACTTGATATTGTGATAGGTAAGGGACCAGCAGCTAGAAGCGTGAGGTTAGATTTGCCGAGATTTACCGTAATTGGGGCAACGACACGAACTGGGTCGCTTGCTGGACCACTAAGGGATAGATTTGGAATTATTCACCGACTGGAATATTACAAAAAACCCGAAATAGAACAAATTATCAATAGGACAGCTAGGATTTTGAAGACCAAAATTGTGCCACAGGCATGTGAGTTACTTGCTGGTAGGGCTAGGCTTACACCTAGGATTGCGAATCGGATTTTTAAGCGTGTAAGAGATTATGCTGATGTAAATGGTGATGGAGTTATAGATGTAAAATTAGCGAAAGATGCTCTTAAGTTGATGGAAATAGATGAATTGGGGTTGGATCCGGCCGATCGTAATATGCTTCGACTAATGTATGAAAATTATGGGGATAGACCGGTAGGTCTTACGACGATAGCGGCGTTGACTGGCGACGAAGCGACAACAATAGAGGATTTTTATGAGCCGTATTTAATGCAACTAGGATTACTGACAAGGACACCGAAGGGAAGAGTAGTGACGGAAAAAGGTAAGAAGCATTTACAAAAAGAACTAAATATATTATAATTAAGTTAATTGTAGAAGGGAGCAATTATGGATGAATCTTTGGTAAAAATTCGTCATGAAAGAAGCAAGAAAGATTTTCCAGAGTTGAAACTGGAAGAAGATGAATATATTGAATTTGCTTTTTCAAGAGCTAGAATTTGTCTTTTGATGATTTTGCTTGGTACGTTTGGCGGTTTGATACTAATTTTATTAGCTTTTTTATTGGTGCTACTTGGGCAGTCGATGATTGATGAGATGGGTAAGAACTTTTTGTTTATTATTTTATTTGCTTTACTTGGGGCTGCATTACTGATTGGTTTGATATCCATAAGGGTGTATCATGGCAATAAGCTGTTTGTAACCAATAAGCATATAATACAAATGGTGATGAATACGTTGATTTCTACATCAATTAACATTATTGATCTTGCTTCAGTTGAGGATGCAAGTTTTCGTCAGGATACGATTTTGCAAAAAATGCTAAATTATGGAACATTTAGATTGTCTACTGTTGGTGATGAAACAACGTATACTTTTAAATATTCAGATATTAAGCCTAGTGAATTAAAAGCGGTGACGGATTTAATTACACGAGCAAAAAACAACAAAAGAAATAAAGATAATTAGTCTAACTATACTTGGATGAAAAATAGGGGGTAGCTTTGTGCTTAAAAAACGAGCGAAGAAGGATGGCTTAGTTGCGGTTGTATTTGGTATAGGCGGATTCTTTTTCGAGGTCAGCTTTTAGAACATATTCTTTGCATTTACCTTCTTTGCAATTGGCTGCTTCGTAGGTATAAGAGCTGAGTGGATCGCCTAAGTTGTGGCCATTAGGGTCGGTCCAAAGAGCTGGATCGATAACGGTGATGTTTTGTTCGGAAATGAATTCTGGGTAGTAGCCGTGTTCTTTGTAGAAGCTTTCTTCTAGAGCATAATACATGGCGTTGATGGCGGTTTTGCGATCTTCATCACGTTCAAAAGCATCGACGTTGGATTTTTGGATGAGGAAGATAATTAAAAGAAAGGACGCAAATGCTGCAACGATGATGATTTCTAGAATAGTAAATCCTTGCTTATGCTTCATATTAATATTATATCATACAATAAAAAATGGTGGTACCGGGTGGGATTGAACCACCGACCTTGGGCTTATGAGTCCCACGCTCTAACCAGCTGAGCTACGGTACCAGGTAGTTTGATTATAACTTAATTTGATGAAATTATCAAGGGAATTGAGTGATATGATTTGGTGTGATTGAATATGGGCATTATGGATGTTGAATGGACGAAGAAGAATACATCGAAGTTTGACCTCTACTTGATGTTAATTATTTTAAAAAAACTCTTGCATTTTAACCACAAACACGATACAATGGGGCTATTATAAGGTCATACAAAAAGGTGTTTTTAAATGCAAAGAAATATAAATATTGTTTATAAAATTGCCATAATGGCATTAATAGCTTTATCTGGCTCTA
>CAMOIR010000050.1 GCA_946616455.1 uncultured Candidatus Saccharibacteria bacterium
ATCATATCGTGCAAATCGTGGGCTTGCGGCAAATCACCATCTGGCTCTTCTAGCATAACGACTTCTTTGCCTTTGGATTCGTAATGCTTTTTTAATAATTCGGCTTGGGTGGACTTACCAGTGCCATCTTGGCCTTCGATAACTATATACATTTTAGATACCTTTCGTAACAAGCGGGGCAGAGGGCACGATATTCAACTTTGCTCTTGCCATCATCTATCAAAATATCAGGACCGTCAGCGACAAGTTTATCGTTTAAAAATCTTGCATTATATGTGGCCTTGTGACCACATTCACAAATTGTTTTAATTTCCTCAATATCATGTGCAATTTGAAGAAGTCTCGTAGCGCCTTCAAAACCACCATCTTCTCGACGAAAATTAAGCCTTAGACCATAGGCCATTACTGGTATACCGAGATTAATGGTTACCAGCATGAGCTGATCTGCTTGAGCTTTGGTCAAGAACTGAGACTCATCCACTAAGACGCAGTGAACATCGCTGTAATCTTTTTTGATTCTGTTATATATGTTCGTTTTGCGGTCAAAGCAAAAATCGGTTTCACGCTCAGGCCCAATTCTTGTTAGTAATTTAGTACCGTTTTTAGTGTCGGTTTTTGGTTTAATGACGCAGACCTTGTGACCGCGTTCTTCATAATTGAATGCGACTTGAAGTAGTTGCATCGTCTTGCCACACCCCATTGCGCCGTAGCGAAAATATAGTTTTGCCATGATTCTATTATAATTCATGATGCTGTTTTTCTCAATGTTGAAACATGCGACACATAATGGCTACAATAGGTAGGCTGGATTCGCTCGGACATTTCAGTTTCTTATTCATCCATAGCTATCATAATTCTTATAGGGTAGTTTTAAAATATTCCGAAAAAAACAATATCATGAATTATAATGGTATCATGCACGAGAGTTGGAAATCTTTTCTAAAGTCAGAATTTGAGAAACCATACTTTAAAGAATTGTCGAAGTTTCTGCATGAAGAATATGAAAATAAAACAATTTTTCCACGCAAAGGTCTGGTGTTTCGAGCATTTGCAACAGACTTAAATGATGTAAAAGTTGTAATACTCGGACAAGATCCATATCACACGCCTGGAGCAGCAGAAGGATTGGCTTTTTCGGTGCCAAACTCACAACCTATTCCACCTTCGCTGATAAATATTTACAAAGAAATCGATTCTGATATTGGACATCATGCTAATCCTGGAGGTAGCTTATCTGCCTGGCAAAAACAAGGCGTACTTTTGTTAAATACGGTGCTCACGGTGGAAGCTCACAAGCCCAAATCACACGCAGGAAAAGGTTGGGAAACGTTCACTACGGCGACAATTGAATATTTAAACAATAAACGGCCACACCTTGTGTTCATCTTGTGGGGGAGAGATGCAAGGAACAAAAAGACCTTGATCGATACATCAAAGCATCTGATCTTAGAATCTGCCCACCCTTCGCCGCTGTCGGCCTACGCTGGTTTTTTTGGCAGTAAACCATTCTCAAAATGTAATGAGTTCTTGATTAAAAATAAACTAAAACCAATTGAATGGTAGGCTTAAGAATAATTGAATAACGAATCTTGGTCGATTAAGCGGTAGCTAAAGCCACTTAGCTAAACGCTTGTATTCTTCGGAATCTTTGGGGTATGAGTCAAGAATGTCTTCTATGTAGGTTTTACCATTAGTAAGATTTAGCGTCTCTACTTCTGGCATAGAAGCGAGCAGTCGAATGACGGCTTCATCGGTCTCGAGGTTGGTCATGGAATGTTTGGGGTCAGTAGTATGAGAATGAACACGTAGTTCCTTATAGACGAAGCGTTTGATGCCAGCCTGGAGACAGTATTTAAGGCAGTTTTCACAGGTAGCAACGCGATTATAAATTGTGCAACCATTTAAATCTTGGTGCGCAAATAAGACTGCATTCATTTCTGAATGAATCGCAAAATAGTACTTCATCGGACGTTCACTTAGAGTCATTTTGGACTCGTCAGCACCTTGAAGTAAACCATTGTAGCCGAGAGAAACTACGCGCTTGTTTTTATCAACAACAACGCAGCCCATTTTGCTGGAGGGATCTTTGGACTTTTTTGCTACGGCTTCAGCAATGCCCATGAAGTATTCGTCCCAATCTTTCTGTGTACTCATGCGTTAATTATATACTTGATTGTACTATTTCTCAATGTCGAAATTTCGCCATATAACCAATTATTTTTAAAGCATAGGCATAAAAGAATGGTTGATTTTTGAAATACAGTGTGATTATAATGGCCAAGAACTAAAAAAGGAGCGAAAAATGCGAGGTAAAATCCTGATTCAAAATCAGGGTGGGCAAAAACACAAAATCAAAGTGCGGTACTTGATGGTGGCGATTGGATTAATGTTCTGTAGTGGAGTTGCTAGTAAAACGGTCAGTGCGGTAAAATGCCCTGATCTTAGAATTGTTTTTGTTAGAGGCTCTGGCGGAGAAAGGTGGGTGGATGCGAATTATTTGGCTTACAAATCGGCCATTGAAAATAAGCTTAAAACCACTGGACTAAACTACGAATTTGTTGATTTAGATTATCCTGCGATTGGAATCAGCGATCCATCGGTTTTATTAGGAGCATATTTTGGAGCAGGAGAAGCTTACGAATTCGGTGAAAGCGTGAAGTCTGGTGTGAAGAATCTTGACAAATTAGTTAATTCTTCTAGCTGCCCAAATACCAAATATGTTATTGGTGGGTATTCTCAAGGTGCTATGGTAGTATCTCAGGCGCTTAGTGATCTAAAACCTGAAAGAATAATCTACGCAGCAACCTTTGGAGATCCAAAAATCTATCTACCAGAAGGTTATGGGTTGGTACCAGTAGCCTGTAGTGGCAAAAACCTCTCTGAATATAGAATGTATGTACCAGATTGCCGTGCCTATAAGGGTATGCTTGGCGGCTATACACCATACCGACCAGATTCGTTGATACAAAAAGTAGGCACATGGTGTAATAAACGCGATATCTTTTGTAGTTCATATCTTAGCATTAGTGACCATGTTTCGTATATAACCGATGATTTATATGAAGATGCTTCGAGGGTGATATTTGATAAGATTTGTAAAGCTTTTAATTTAAATAACACTGTGTCATCGCCACATGACACGGCAATTCTGATTGATTCAACTGGTTCAATGCTGGAATTAATTGATGGCTACAAGACTGAGGCATTAAGGCTGGCTAGAAAAACCTTTGAGATAGGTGGGCGAGTGGCATTATATGATTATCGCGATTATAAAGAAGGGTATATACCTCATGCTTATTGTAATTTTGAAACTTGTACAATGGATTCGTTTGCAGCTGGACTTGCTGCGATTGAATCGGATGGTGGTGATGACACACCTGAATCTTTACTTGCTTCATCCCTACATGTTATGAAGGAACTTAACTGGAAACAGGGTTCAACTAAGTCTATTG
>CAMOIR010000051.1 GCA_946616455.1 uncultured Candidatus Saccharibacteria bacterium
ATTTCTTTTCGTCGGCGGTGTATTATTATCGGGCGTTTATTCCACTGATGTTTCCATTGTATAAAAAGGCAGTATATATCGATAGCGATGTGATTCTTAGGGGAGATATTGGAGAATTATTTGATATTGATTTGAGCGAGAAGGCATTAGCAGCAATGATAGACCCAAAAGTAACTGTGATTCCTGAGTTTCGCAAATATGTAGATAATGCTGTCGGTGTGCCTCATGATGAGTATGTAAACTCTGGAGTTCAGGTGATGGACCTTAGGAAAATGCGTAAAATGCACTATTTGTCGACCATGATTGATTTGATTAAAAAATACGATGCAGACCTTGTGGCACCAGATCAAGATTATTTAAATGTTATTTTGAGAGGGCATATTTTGTACTTGGATTCAGTATGGAATGCAGAACCTGTAAAAGATTTGCCAAAAAATGTAAAATTAGTACATTTTAATTTATTTAACAAGCCGTGGCATTATAAAAATGTGCCGTGCGAAAGGATTTTTTGGAATGCGGCCAAAGGGACGGGGTTCCTTGGCGACTTAAAACGACAGCAAGCAGCTTTTGATACCGAAAAACAAAAAGCGGATCAAGAAAAAGTAGCCTCTTTGATTAAAAAAGCGGAAAGATTAAGCAAAACAAAAGAGCCGTTAATAAAACTCTAAATTGTGGTCTTAAAAACTAAAATAAAATGTATTATTTTCTTAAAGTAACTGGATAGTGAAAAAATCCAAGATGATCTTGGATTCTTTTTTCTAAATGGAGGTGCCTACCGGAATTGAACCGGTGTACGCGGTTTTGCAGACCGCTGCGTAACCACTCCGCCAAAGCACCGTCTGTAATTATTCTATCACATTTGATTTAGATTTGCATGATAATAATACCAGTTACAACGAGTCCAGTAGCAATTAGATGTGTTACAACGCTTTTGCGATTAAGCTTTTCACGGCCGACTTTCGGTGAGATAAGCGTAAGGACAATTCCCATGAAGAAGATTATAATTGGTTCAGCCGTATCGGATATAGCTGAAGCTAATGCGACGGTTGGTGCCGTGGCGAGTGCTAGTCTATAACAAAGGTCAGCTGTGACACTAATAGCTGAGTTTAAAAACATTGGTTTAAACATTTTGTATTTATTGCCGGCAGCGACACGATAAAACCTTTTGCGCCATTTAGGGCGGCTATATACAATGAATAGATTTCCAATTCCTTTACCAAAAATTACAAGTGGTAGAGCAGCATTAATATTTGAGATAGTATCACTTTCTTTGACGAAAATAAATGAGCTAAGCACATATAGTATGACGTAAATAAAGGCAAAAAATGCGGCTTTAGCTTCAAGGTGACGACTTTTTTTACGGGCACTAAAGACGATAAGAATTGGTGCGGATAGAATAAAAGCAAATGCAACTAGCTGGAGTGGTGAAAAGGATTCACCTAAGAAAAACCAGCCTAGTATCAGGTATAATACAGGTGCAAATTGCAAAAAAATACCTAGACTGGTAGAGTTTTCAATTTCGAGTGCGCGATAATAGGCGATACCGGCAACTCCACTAATTACGCCAGTTGCAATAAAGGCAAAAATGCTACCGATTGGCATATTGTTAAAATTGACACCTAGAATAAGAGCGATAAGTGGAGCAATAAGTAGATTAGCATAGCCATAAAAAAGCTTTTGCGAGACAGAGCTTTTTCCTTTAAAGTAATAATCTGAAACATAGTTATCAATATAAATATGAGTGGAGTCGGCGAGGACGTTTATTGCAATGAGGGCTATCCAATTCATGCTAATGCTCCGTATATCATGAAGCCATAGTATAGAGTAAATATAATGAGCATGAGTATACCTTCCGTGCGGGTGATTTTGTGGTCACGACGCGCGAGAACACAAATAAGGGCTGCAGAAAAGATTAACATGATGAGATCTATGACTTCGAAGTTTTCTGGGGAAATACCGCCAGAGATGGCGATTGGAAGGGCTAGTACCATACAAATATTAAAAATGTTGCTGCCTACTATATTACCAACTAAAAGGTCACTTTCATTTTTTCTTGCAGCAGTGATGGTGGTGACAAGTTCTGGAAGAGATGTGCCTAGAGCTACGATTGAGAGTGAAATGACGCGTTCGGATATGCCGATGGATGTTGCAATAGTAGAGGCAGAACTAACGACTAGTTCACTGCCTGCAACTACTCCGGCAAGACCTATAATGACGAACAAGAATGATTTGCCAAGTTTGTATTTGGGTTTTTCGACGATTTTGGCACTTTTGCGATCTTTTCGCGCAAGCGAAATGATGTAGTAAAGAAAAATACCGAATAATAGTAGGCAAATTATGGCATCACTGCGTGAGAATACGTTTGTGATTGCTTCTGTTAAAGTTGCATCTAGGAACAATACAATTAATGCGGTAGAAATAAGTAGAAGAAGTGGGAGTTCTTTTGATACGGTATCTTTTTTGACTTTGACCGGACGGATGATGGCGGCGATGCCAATTAGGAGTAAGACGTTGATGATATTGCTACCAATGACGTTACCAAGCAAAATATCTGTATTGCCATTGATGAGGGAAGAAAAGGAAACTGCAAGTTCTGGGGCGCCGGTACCAAAGGCTACAATTGTAAGTCCGATTAGTAATTTGGATACTTTAAAATTTGAAGCGGCCGAAGATGCTCCGTCAACGAGCCAGTCGGCACCTTTGATTAGAAGGATAAAACCAACTATGAGTAAGAATATTTGTAGTATTATTTCCATGTTTGTTTTTGCTTATTGTTATATATATTTGTGATTATATACTATAGTTTCATATTATTCAATAGGAGTATGTTTTGCACTCGCACGTTTGTGCATAAAAAAATGGTGCGAATGAAGAGACTCTAACTCTCGACCTCTTCCTTGGCAAGGAAGCGCTCTAAACAACTGAGCTACATTCGCACGTTTGTGTTGTGATTATTATATCAAAGAATGGTTGGAAAAACAATATAA
>CAMOIR010000052.1 GCA_946616455.1 uncultured Candidatus Saccharibacteria bacterium
GTTCCAATGATTTAGTGGTGACTTACACGCACGAGATGGCACCAAGATTCTAAAAGTTGTTGGAAATAGATTTGAGATTATGATATATTTGTGATATGAAAAATAAGAGTCAATTTGTTTGCCAACAATGTGGGGCGACATATGCGAAATGGATAGGTCAGTGTGCTAATTGTGGGGCATGGAATTCTTTGGTAGAGCAGATTGTAGACAATAGTCGTGCTAATGGTAAAACGGCGTTAGCTAAAGGGCAGATTTCTGGTAAGGAACTAAGTTTTGCAAAGATTTCTACTATTACACCAAGCGATACAAAAGCTAGACTTAAAACACAATTTGCGGATTTAAATACTGTACTTGGAGGAGGTATCCTGATGGGTTCTGTTTCTTTGCTGGCTGGTCAGCCAGGTATGGGAAAGTCTACGCTTTTAATGCAAATATGTTCGGAAATAGCAAAGGAACATGATGTTCTATATGTTTCTGGTGAGGAGTCTGCTGGGCAAGTAAAATTACGTGCGGTAAGATTAGGGGCAGAGTCTGATAAGCTGAACTTTGCGGCTTCCACTTCGGCAAATGATATCGCAAAAACAATAGAGACCGGTCAATTCAGGCTTGTTATCGTGGATTCAATCCAAACTCTTGCAATGGATGAAATTTCGTCGGCACCTGGTACAGTATCACAGGTTACAAATTGTGGAAATTTGATAATTCGTGCAGCAAAAGCAACTGATACTGCAGTAATAATAGTTGGGCATGTAACAAAAGACGGTACTTTGGCTGGACCAAAGGTTTTAGAACACTTAGTGGATGTAGTACTTAATTTTGAGGGCGATAGATATGGTGGATTCAAGACGGTACGTGCAGTAAAAAATCGTTTTGGTGCAACGAATGAAGTTGCAATTTTCGAAATGGTAAATGAAGGATTAAAAGAAGTCGCTAATCCATCGGCGGCTCTTTTGGCGGAACGCACCAATACGGATGGATCAGTGATTTTGGCGACACTGGAGGGTAATCGGCCAATACTGGTAGAGATTCAGGCTTTGGCTACGAAGTCTAATTATGGATATCCTAAGCGGACGGCAAGCGGGTTTGATCTTAATCGGCTTAACATATTAATTGCTGTTTTGGAAAGAAGGACAAAGTTAAGGCTGTCTGAACAGGATATTTTCATAAATGTGGTAGGTGGTATTAAACTTAGTGATGCGGCGGCAGATCTTGCTGTGTGTATGGCGATTGCTTCGGCGGTGGCAGGACGTAAACTGGGGGAAGAATATGTTGTGTTTGGTGAAGTGGGATTAGGTGGTGAAATTCGATCAGCATTTCGCTCAGATCAGCGAATAGCGGAAGCGAAAAAATTGGGATTTTCTCATGCTATCGGTCCTTCATCTATTCATGATAAATTTGTGATTCAGGCAAAGGATTTAAGAACTACACTTATAAAGTATATTAAATAGTTTCTATAAGATAGAGGGAAATAATTATTTAATCCTAATGGAATAAGTTATTCTATTTGTTATAATAATTATATGCGTATTTTAGGGATAGATCCAGGACTTGGAATTTGTGGATTTGGACTAATTGAAACAACCTCTCATTCCGTTGCGAGAGCACTTGACTACGGTGTAGTGACGACAAAGGTGGATGCGCCTATTCCTTCACGTCTTTGTGAGCTGTATGATTCATTAATGCAAGTATTTGATGAATGTAAGCCAGAAGCAGTGGCAGTAGAAAAACTATTTTTTTCTAAAAATATTACAACCGGAATTGTGGTTGCAGAGGCAAGGGGTATAGTTTTGTTGATAGCCGAACAAAGGGGGGTACCTATATATGAATACACTCCAAATCAAATCAAACTATCGCTTGCTGGATATGGCGCAGCAACAAAAACACAAATGGAAGAAATGGTACGAATACACCTTGGGCTTGATAAAAAACCTAAGCCAGATGATGCAGCAGATGCATTAGCGGCAGCAATTACTTGTGGATTTTTGTATAGAGAGGGAAACGATGAAAAATACAAGTTTTCTAATAATAGAAAGGATAAAAAATGATTGCTCATCTTAGAGGTAAAATTGAAGAAAAATTTGGTTTGAATGGTTTAATTATTGATGTAAATGGTGTGGGGTATGAGATGCTTGTACCGGTGCCAGATTTTGAGGCGTGTACGCTTGGCGAAGAGAGAAAGTTTTATACATATCATCAAGTTAGAGAGAATGCCGAGGAATTATATGGATTTTCTACCTTAATGGCGAAGAAGATTTTTGAGCTTTTGATTAGTGTGCAGGGGATAGGTCCAAAAGCTGGAGTAGCAATAATGTCGCTTGCGGAGGCGGAGGAAGTAAGAAACGCAATTGCGAATGGTGATATTTCTTTTGTGGCGAAAGCGTCTGGAGTGGGGAAAAAATCTGCAGAAAGAGTGATTGTAGATTTAAGAGATAAAGTGGGGATTCCTTCGCGATATGGAGCAACCGAAGTGAAGATTAATGGTGCTAATAATTCTAAGGAATCTGATGAGGCGCTTGACGCCTTAATGGCGCTTGGTTTTTCGTTGAAAGAAGCGACAGCTGTACTTGAAAAGGTTGATAAGACTTTGCCGGTAGAGGAAAGAGTGAGGTTGGCTCTCAAGAATTAAAAGGTTAGTGGAAACCAAGAGATTTTAGTGGTTGCGGGCAGACTTAGATTTCCCTCGACAGATGCAACGGCGAGAAGTGGATTACTATTTTTGAACTGCATGTTTTGATATTTTAGATAGCTGGTGGCGGCAAAATGCATTTG